>NZ_JBVVQY010000020.1:0-59498 GCF_055811615.1 Mesorhizobium sp. WSM4807 | reverse complement strand
GCGCCGCTGCCGACCGTTGATCCGGCCAGCCTGCGGACGCAGGAACTGATAACGGAAGCAGCGGCGATCGAGGTCCAACTCCGGCGGCACCTGACTTCGTGCATTGCACCCGTACCAGAACCAAGGCCCGAGCCTGATCCAGTACAGGAAGCAGACAGCCGCGTCAAAGGCGCGAACGGGTTGCCAGGCCAGACCCAGGTAACCCTCATCTGGGACAACCGGACAGACTTGGACCTGTTCGTGAAATGCCCAAGCGGCGAATTGGTGCCTCTAACTGGAGCTCCGAAATGCGGCGCCGTGCACGACATCGACATGAACCTCAGTGGAGAGAACAATAGGCCAGTCGAACACATAACGTGGGCGAATGAGCCTCCGCCCGGACACTACGAGGTTTACGTGAGGATGTACCATACGCGTGGAGATCCGGCCCGGGAAACCAAATTCAACGTCATCGTAAAAAGGGGTGAGTCAACGGAACCAATTCCCATCACCGGCACCCTGACTGAAACATCCCACGAAGCGACCCAACTGAAAGTCACGGAGTTCGATGTACCATGACTGCGGCAAGCCGATACCAACCTGACAGGATGACTCAATGCTGACCAACCTCGCCGATTTCAGCGACGGCTTTACGCTGGTTCCGGACAGCGGCATCCAATTCGTCGAGTTCGGTTTCGACTTCGACGCGTCTCGCTTCGTGACGAGGAATTTCATCGAACGGTTGTCGCCGGGCGAAACGGGTTCGGATGGAAAGACGTTGGTCCGCCTGCTTCCGAACTGGAACGATGACGATCCCGACTCAGGCGAGCCACCCTACGCCCCAAAAGGCGACGACCTAACATGCGACATCTCGAAAGCGAGGGCGCTTGAGACCTTTCTGGACCGTTGGGTCCCGATGCCCTTCTTCAAGATCGAACCCGGAAAGGACGCGCTGGGCAACGAAATATACGCGCAAGGCCCGACCGATTGGGTCCGCGTAAGGGTGACCGAAACCAGGAAGGCCTACGGAGACCAGAAGGGAACCCACCGGGCAATCTTCGCCTTTGACAGTTCGCTCGCGCCCCGGAAGGTGAACGGTCCCTATCGCGCGCCATGTCCGGAAGACGCGATGCGGACCGAATCTTTCCGGTTCGTCAGCCAGATTCCGGACATCATCTCCTTCCTGTCCCACAAGGTCGAGGTTCCCGGGCAAGGCCCAAGGGACGCGCAGAAGTGGCTGGACGACTGGCTGAAGGACATTTTCTACGCCGTCAAGAGGCTCAGGAGGGGTGGCAGGGAGCTTCGGCCAGAAGACTTAGAGGGTCTCCAGTTCGAGCATCTCGCCCGGTACATAACCTTAGTCCAGTTTCTCGCCAGCGTGATCAAGCCCGTTCGCGTCACCCTCATCGATACGGTCAGCGAAAACAGGAACGTTCAGCCTGTCGATGTGGACCTCGTGCTCGACATCGGAAACTCGCGGTCATGCGGACTTCTGATCCAGTCGTTTCCTGACGACGTGAACGTTGACCTCAACAACTCCGTTGTCCTGGAGCTGCGGGACCTTTCGAAGCCCGAGCTCGTTTATCGCGATCCGTTCGAGAGCCAGTGCGAGCTGGTAGCCGGGGAATTCGGCCCGGAGGACATCGCAAGGCGGTCTGGCCGGCCCCGGGCGTTCTTCTGGCCAAGCCTGCTGCGCATTGGCCCCGAAGCCTCGCGCCTGCGCGGTGAGTCGGAAGGCACCGAGGCCGCGACCGGGCTTTCTTCTCCAAAGCGGTATCTGTGGAGTTCCGATCCGGTTCTGCAGGAGTGGAAGTTCCGTTCGAACTCGCCGGAGCCGCCGATCGAGCGTTCCATGTACCGTTTCGTAAACGACAGGGGCGACGTTATCGAACAGATCGTGGAAGACAGGCGCGATTTCAAGCTGAAGGTCAAGGAGAGCGAGATGCAGACGGCGAGCCGCTTCTGTTTCTCGAGGTCGTCCTTCTTCACGTTCATGCTCGTCGAGATCATCGCGCAGGCGATTTCCATGATGAACAATCCCGGCACCCGTCGCGAAAGAAGGCTCAAGGACTCTCCGCGTCGCCTCCGCAAGATCATCATAACGATTCCGTCCGCCACTCCGGTCCAGGAGCAGCGCATCCTCCGGTCGCGCGCGGAAGCCGCGGTCAAGCTGCTCTGGTCCCTGTCAGAATGGGGCGGCGGCGGCATCAACAGCGAGCGTCCGAAAATTCACTGCTCGTGGGACGAGGCGAGTTCGGTTCATCTCGTCTATCTGTATGGCGAGGCGGTGCACAAGCTGGGCGGCTCCATCAGGACGTTGTTCGAGGTGCTTGGCAAGGACAGGGACAGGCCATCGACACTCCCGCCGCCCAAGTCCAAGGGAAAGGCGGAGCGCTCCCTGCGCATCGCCAGCGTCGACGTGGGCGGCGGCACAAGCGACCTCATGGTTACGACCTATTACCAGACCGACAACGTCGCGATCTTTCCCGACCAGAACTTCAGAGAGGGCTTCCGCATCGCGGGTGACGACCTCCTCAAGGCAGTGATCGAGCGAGTCGTGATCCCGAGACTCGAGGAAGGGCTCGCCCAAGCGGGCCTGCCGAATGCGCGGAACTATCTCAAAGGCCGCTTCGCGGGGGACAATCCGAACATGTCCGAGCAGGAAAAACACCTGCGCCGACAGTTCGTGCTTCAGGTCCTTCAGCCAATCGCAATCGGGCTCCTGTCCGAATGCGAAGCAATGTCGCCAACAAGCCGCAAGACGGAAGTCCGCAAGGCCGGCAGCTTCTTCGAGACGGGGGGCTGGACAATGAAGTCCGGAGGCGACATTCCCGTTGCTGCGCGCATACTCGGCTATCTCAAGGAAAACATGGGTGCGCTCGGGGCCGCCGAATTCAATATCGCTGACTGCGATATCGCGATAGACCCTCTGGCGGTCGAGGAGTGCGTCCTGTCGATATTCGACGGCGCGTTCGACAACATCGCGGAAGCGATCAACCATCTGGACGTGGACGTAGTGCTCCTGACCGGGCGGCCGATGCGCCTGCCCCAGATGATAAACCTGTTCGTTAACAAGATGTCCGTCCGCGCTGACTGCGTTATCCCGATCAAGGACTATCGCGTCGGCACGTGGTATCCCTTCCGGGGCGTCAGCAACACGCACATCAACGATCCAAAGACGACCGCGGTCGTGGGAGCGATGCTGTGCGCGCTCTCGGAACGGCAGCTCACCAACTTCACCCTCTATTCCAGATACCTCAGGATGAAGTCGACCGCCCGCTACATCGGGCGGCTCCAGGGCAACGCGACGCTGCCGGACGAAAGTCTGCTTTTCTCGGAGGTCGACCTCGATACCGCAACTACCTCAGCAGAGGAGGCAGAGTTCGACTATCACAGCCCGACTCGCATCGGTTTCAGGCAACTTCCGCTGGAGCGCTGGGTGGCGACGCCGCTCTACAAGCTGACGACCGCTCAAACGCATTCGGCGAGAAACATAAACAAACCAGTCCGCATAACTATCGCGCGCAACGTGCAGGTGCCGGAAGAGGACGAGTCGAGCGAGATCGCCCTTCTGTCGAGCGAGGCGACGCGCGAGGAATTCGTGATCCAGGACGCGGAAGACGCCGAAGGCGTTCCGGTCAAGCGTTTGATGGAGCTGAAGCTGGACACGCTCGCGGTCGAGACCGGTGACGGTTACTGGCTCGACACGGGAATAATCTCTATCCAGTGAAACGGCGGTTGAAGCATGCGTAAGGAATTGAAGAAGGCCTGTGACACCGCGCTGAAATCGGCGCAGGAGGGGCTTGCCTGGATCGGAACCGCTGCAAACTCGGAGCGGGTCGGCAAAACGCGCGCTGACGCCGAGCAGCAGCTCAGAAAGACCATCGTCGCCACCCGAAAGGCGATGGCGGCGATCGATCGCCCGATGTGCGTTGGGGTTTTCGGTCCTAGTCAGGCTGGCAAGTCGTATCTGGTGTCGGTCCTGGCCCGTAATGGAAGCACGCCCTTGATGGCCCGCTTTGGCGATCTCGGACGGGAGGTCGATTTCATTAGGGAGATCAATCCGGGCGGGGATCGGGAGTCCACCGGGCTTGTCACCCGTTTCTCGGTCCGCGAAGAACCGAGCCCGCCGGGCGCGCCGGTCGTCCTGCGAATGCTCAGCGAAGCCGACGTCGCCAAAATTCTAGGCAACAGTTTCTTCCTTGACGGCGACGCGAAAAAGCGTGCGCCGCTCTCGCCGGATACTGTCGTTTCCGCATTGGAACAAGCCCGCGGCAGGACCGCTCCGAAGGCATCGGCCGAGGGCATCACCGAGGAGGACGTCTGGGACATCCAGGAATACTTCGAAAAGCAGTTTGCCGGATTGACGAACATCGAGACGCTCGGCGCGTATTGGGAAGAGGCGGCGGCGCTCGCCCCCCGGCTTTCCGTAGCGGATAGGGCCGACCTCTTTTCCGTACTGTGGGGCGGGGTTCAGAGGTTCAGCGACATCTATCTGGAGCTCACTTCCGCCCTCGAGATGCTGGGGTTCCCGAAGGAGGCCTACTGCCCGATCGAGGCAATCGTTCCGCGGGATCGCAGTATCATCGACGTCGAAACCCTGCTCGGCCTCGGAAAATCTGGCCAGGAAGAACTGCTGATCCAGCCGATGAAGGGTTCTGCCGTTTCGCTTCCGAAGCCGGTCATTACCGCCTTGGCCGCTGAACTCCGCATCGCGATCTCCGAACAGCCCTGGCCGTTCTTCGAACACACGGACCTCCTCGACTTCCCCGGCGCGCGGAGCCGCCAGAAGGTGGAGATCGAGTCTTTCCTCGAGCTTAACCCGCACGGGCTTAAAGACCTATTCGTCAGAGGCAAGGTGGCCTTCCTGTTTGACCGGTACGTGGCCGAGCAGGAACTCTCCAGCATGTTGCTCTGCATCAAAGACTCGAACCAGGACGTCGCGACGCTTCCTGACATGATAGACGACTGGATCCAGACTTCGCATGGCAGCACTCCGGCAGACCGGGCCAACGTCGAGACTGCGCTGTTCCTTGTGCTGACGATGTTCGACAAGCACTTCAACGAAAGGGCGGGCGATGAAGGGCAGAGTCTGGCGGATCGTTTCGGCGCGCGCCTGGGATCTTCGCTGACGCGCTATTTCGGCAAGGCCCACAAGTGGCCCTCGGAATGGACCCCAAAGGGGCCGTTCAACAACACGTTCTGGCTCCGCAACCCGAATTTCAAGGCAGAGTTCCTGATCAAGTACAGAGGAAGTGACGAGGTCGGAATATTGCCGGATAAGGTGGCGAAAGTGGCCGCTCTGCGTGAAGCCTATCTCGAGGTCGACGAAGTCAAACAGCACTTCCGTGAACCGGCCAGGGCTTTCGACGAGGCACTCAAGCTAAACGACGGTGGCGTGAGCTATCTGGCGGAGAACCTCGCGGCAATCTGCCGTCCCGAGATCAAGTATGGGCAAATAGGCGGACGCGTTGGCAGCATTGTCCATGAAATCCGGCGTGTGCTGGCTCCATATTTCGTCGACAGCGACATCAGCACGCGCCTTGCCGAGCGCAGGGAGGTCACAGACCGGGTTCTTGGGGCCCTGACCGAAGCTTGGGAGCGGGACCAGTTCGGCCTCGCGATGAAAATGCTGCAGATTTCGCAAAGCGGAATTTCCGAACATCTTCACATTGATTACGGCAACCGTCTCAAGCGCCAGAACGCGCCGGAGGAAGGTGCCCAATCTGACCCCACCTTGAGAAAGCGTACGGGGCCGCCCCGATCACCTCCTCTTCTGCCTGGGAAAACGAAGGTGGCCACTGCCGCGGTGTCCTCGCAGTCCGTTTCACAGAAAGCGCCCCCGCGCGAAGCCTATCTCGCCCGCTCCGCGATGAAGCATTGGGTGGACGGGCTTTCTGCTCTTGCGAGAAACGACGGCGCATTGCAGGCCATTAGCCTTGGCCAGGAATTGGCAAGCGAGCTGATCGCGGAGCTAACTGCCGCAGCGCGTCGCTCTGGGGTCGAAGAGCGCATAGCCGAGGATCTTGCCAAGCTCTCGGGAGCGCTCGAGAACCCTGCCATCCTGCTCGAGAAGGCAGGGTTCCTGGCGACGAGCCGCATAAACCGTTTCGTCAGCACGCTCGGTTTCGAGGCGGTGCCCGAGGACAAGCGGCCAACGGCTCCTGACGGCGAAGACGGTGAGGTCAAGGTGTTTGCCCGCCGCCCGAACGTTTCCAACTGCGACGGGATTGGCAAGGAGCGTCGGAACTTTTCCTACCTTGCGCTCTCGGAGTGGATGTACGCCTTCAACCAGCTGGTCACCGACAATGTCCTTTCAGGCGAAGGGGTCACAGTCAACGTCGGGGAGAACGAACGCCTGAGGGCGATCCTGGAGGCGCTCGATGCGTCGGCTACGCAGCCCGTCGGGTTGGTTGGGACGGTTCGATGACGGAGGTTAAGATCGACGTCACAGAGGACGAAGAGCGCCTCTTCTGGCATGCCCTGGTCACGTTCCCGCAGCAATTGGGCAGCTCTCCGCGGTTGCGCCTGACGATAACACGCAAGTCCAATGACACTCCGTATCTTGGCGATGCCGGATGGCAGGCGCGCCCGGCGACTATAGAAGCGGTGGTCGTCAGCCGTACCGCGAACTCGGCCACGGTTGCAGTTGCGCCCGAGGTCTGCGGACACATTTACTTGGACACCAAGATAAGGATCGAAGTCGAGGCCTATGACATATGGGGAAGCGCCTTCTGGCCGGAGATCGCTAGTCGCCCGCCTGAATGGTCCAAAGAGCTGACCAAACCTCCCGTATCCCCACCTATTGAGAAGCCCCGCGAAGATGTGATCGAAAAGATCGTGCAGGAAGAGAAGCCGAAGCTGAAGGAGGAAACTCCGCCTTTGCGGCTGCCAAAGAAGAGGCGGCGGTACCTATACCTTCTGATCCCGTTGGTGCTGCTTTTGGCGGGCGGAGGATACTGGATAATACCTAAGCCCGAGCCTTTGCCCGTGAAGTTCGAGAGGCTGAAGCGGACGGACACTAGCGGTGCTGAACTGTTCGCCCTGAGCGGCGAGGCATACCAAAAAGGCAACACAGGGATCGGCTTGCAGGCGATCAATCTTGCGATGGAAAGGGGCAATAAGGACGCAAAGCTCGAAGTCGCGCGCTGGTACGATCCGGGTTCCTTCGATCCCGCCAAAGCAGATCAGCCAGACGCGAACAAGGCTGCGAGGACCTATTTCGAGCTGACGATAGAGGGTCAAACGGGGGCCAAGGAACTGCTTCGTTCCCTCTGCGCGAAAAGCGCGAGTTCTCCTCAAGGTCCCGGCTTTGACGGGTTCCTGACGAACACTTATTGCGAGGGGACTTTGGAATAATGACAAATGACAAGGCCTGGCAATCCGCCGCCTGTGTAATCTTCGGAGGAATGGAAGCATGCGGAAGAGCAGCCTAGAGAAGTATCTTGCTTTGTGCGCCCTGCCCTTCCGTATTCCTGTGGCGGCCGCGGCAATGCTCCTTTGCACGGCCGTGTCGGCGGGCGCGCAGGATGCTGCCGCGCCCGTCGAGCTTTTCAACTATCCGGACACTGTGCTGAACGGGATCACCAGCGCCCAGGTTCCCATGAAGCTGGAAGCATGTCGGCAACTCTGCGAAGGGCGTTCCGGGTGCCAAGGTTTTGACCACTCTGAAAAGAACGAATGCCGCCTGTTTACGAGCGTAGTTGGTTGCCGCTCGGGGAGTGGCTCGACCTCGGAGACGCGCAGCCTTGTTCCGAATTGCCCCGGTCCGACAAATCCTCCGCTCGCAGTCAGGCTGGCGAAGCTAAGGGAAACGGACACGGATGGTCATGAACTCTTCGCCCTGAGCCAGGAGGCGTTCAAACGTGGAGACCGGAGCGTGGGCATGGAGGCCATCAATCTTGCTATGCAGAGAGGCAACCAGGACGCGAAACTCGAAATGGCGCGCTGGTACGATCCAAGGACGTTCGCGCCGGACCGCGTCGATGGAATCGATGCCAATAAAGCCGCGCGTTCGTATTTCGAACTTGCGCTCGAGGGCAATCCGAAGGCCAACAACCTCCTGAACTCGCTCTGTCTCGAATCCAGCGATTCCGGTTCGAATCACGCCAGCTCATACGAAAACTTCCTTCGCACAACCTACTGCGAAGGGTCGATCAATCCCTGACCCGGCGGCGTTTTCGCATCGATTTCATGGGTTGGGCTTAGGGGGAAGCGGGAATGCAGCAGAGGGATCGTCGGTTTCGCGCGGTCGCGGCAAGAATCGCGTCGGCCACGCTGCTGCTGTTCCTTTTGCTCGCGATGCCGGAAATTGTGCAGAGGGTATCGGCGCAGGAGCCTCCTGTGGGGGAATTTCTCGACTACCCAGAGACTGCATTGAAGGGGACCACCAGCGCGGGGTTCCAGAAGCCTCTGGATGACTGCCGTAAAATCTGTCTGGAACGTTCGGGCTGCGCTGGCTTCGATCACTCCTCTGCAACCAACATCTGCCGCCTGTTCGAAGGAATCGGCTCCGCTCAGTCAGATCCGCTTTCGACTGCCGGCACACGCCAGCGGATTCCGGGATACCGCGATCCCGCCAACTCCGAGTCTTGGTACTACGCGTCTTTCAGCGGCGTTGATCTCTGGGGCCAAGATATCGTGCCGAAAGGCTTGGCTGCATCTAATGCCGAAAGATGCTCCGTAATGTGTGACGGCCATGCCTCCTGCCTGGCATTCACCTACAACCAGGAGGCGAACCGCTGCTTCCTGAAGTCGGGCTACGATTTCGTGCAATCTTACTCGGGCGGAGCGTCGGGCCTCTATTTCAAGGCGAAACCCTCACAGTCCGCCAAGGTCCTAACAACCGAATGGGAACTCTTCATGAACAGCGATCTAATAGGCAATGACCTAAATGACTGGCCTGCGCGTTCGTACGAAGATTGCATGCAACAGTGCAGATCGGACAGCCAATGCGGTGGATTTACGTATGTAACGAGGAGGCCCAATCGCTGCTACCTGAAAAGCGGCACGGACCTCTCTCCCGTCAGAAGCTCCAGAGCGAAGACGTCCGCGCGAAAGTCTCAACGGGACGTTTATCCGGACTTTGTCAGCCCCGTCTCTCCGAGGGAATGAACATGCCGCCGCGGATCACACCTGTCCTTGCTATCGTCTGCGCGGTCCTGGCCGGCATCATCGCAGCACTTTCGGCTCCATTGCGGGCGGAACCGATATCGGGAGCCAAAATTCAAGAGGCCAATCTGCACCGCATAATCGAAGACGCCAGATTGCGTCAGATGATCGGGCAGATGGTGCTGGTTGGCTTCGTCGGCAGCGACCCGGATGCCGAGGGCTACAAGACGGTCGTCAAACAAGCAGGAGACGGGAAAATAACGGGAGTCATCTATCTGGGCCGCAATGTCGGTAGCCTCAAGGAAGTGCGGCAACTGAACGACGGCTTGCAGCGCTTCGCAGCAACCCCGCTGCTCATCGCGGTCGACCAGGAAGGCGGCCGCATCCAGAGGCTCACGAGCGCCGTAGGATTCAAGGAGGCCCCCAGCGAGGCAGCGGTTGCAAAGAAAATGAGTCCGGGCGCAGCCAACCTGGTTTACCAAGGCCTTGCGTCAGGTCTCTCCAACCTGGGTTTCAACCTCAACCTGGCTCCGGTGGTTGACCTCAACATTAATGCGGCGAACCCTATTATTGGAAAGCTTGGACGGAGTTTTTCCGCTGATCCGCAGAAGGTCGAGGCATACTCGAGGGCTTTCGTGCAGGCGCATCGGGCGAAGGGAGTTCTGACCGCCCTGAAGCACTTTCCCGGACACGGTTCCAGCACCAAGGACAGTCACAAGGGCATGGCAGATGTCACCGGGACATGGAGCAGGGAGGAGCTTCTTCCCTACGAAGCCCTTATCAGGTCCGGCGACGTCGACATAATCATGTCCGCGCATGTCATAAACGACAAGCTGTCGGGTTCGAGCCACGTTCCTTCTTCTCTTTCCCGTGCGACTTTGACCGGGCTCCTGCGAAACACCTTGCACTTCCGGGGAGTGGTCATCAGCGACGACATGCAGATGCAGGGTATTACTGACAGCGTCAGCTTCGAAGACTCGGTGCGGCAAGCAGTTTTGGCAGGGAACGACATCCTGATATTCGCCAACGACAAACGTCCCGACCCTTTTGTCCCGGAAAAGATTGCTGATCTCCTGTCCGAAGAAGCGCGCAAAAACCCGGAAATGCTTGAACGAATACGAAAGTCCTATGGCAACGTAATACGCTTGAAAAGGAAGCTTGCGCCGGCTGTTGCCAAGGAAACAACCATTTTGAGAGAGCGTTAGCGCTGGCGGAGGATGCTGGCGCGACCGTCTGGGGCAAGGGCAATGATGCATGTCGGCTGATGGTTCTAGCTACAGGATCGCTGGACATCTTTTGGCGCTGGTTGGCGCAGTTGCGACTGCTGTCATTCAGTCGGCAGCGGTCCGGTCAGCGAACGCGCAATCGACCGACGAGCTCTTTAACTATCCACAGACTTTCCTGAACGGAGAAGTCAGCGCGAAGGTCAGCATCCCGATGGAGTCCTGCAGGAAGCTCTGCTCCACACGTTCAGGCTGTGCCGGCTTTGACTACTCGTTGGCAGACGGACTTTGCAGGCTGTTCAAGAACGTCGGCGGCGCCAGCGAGAGCCAGCGACACATCGCCGGCACTCGCAGTCTGGTCACGGGCTACCATCCGCCATCGAATCCGCCTGTCGCGGCTCAACCGTCGGAGCCACCAATCGAGGAAGCCACGGCTTCGCCACCGCCTGCCAGTTTCACGAGATTTCGCAACAGGGATCTCACCAGTGAGGCGACCGAAACAATTGGGGCTCAGGACGCTGACCAGTGTGAAGGCATGTGCCGAAGCGCTGATGCCTGGTGTCAAGCCTACACGTACGATGCCTGGAACAGGAAGTGCTTCCTCAAGAGGGGAACTGGTCAGTTGCGCGCGGACGCTCGCGCCACCAGCGGCGTCGTTTCAAGCCTGGGTACTCCATCTCAATCGGGGGCCAACATGTACTTCGAATACTTCAACAACAAGGCTTTCCCGGGGGGTGGCTTCCGTGTCCTGTCAGCACGGAGCCGGGACGAATGCGAGAGCGAGTGCTGGGACCTGAACGAATGTGTGGCTTTCTCATTCACCGTATCGCATCGGCGCTGCGTTCTTTTCGACCAACCAGGTGAATATTCGAGCAGTCGGGGGAGTTACAGCGGCGCAAAACGCCAAGATTGAGCTCTTTCTAGCCTAAGCCTAGAGCGGTCGTAGCAAGTAGTTCTAAGCAAACGGCAAGACTCGCATGTCGCGACGTCAGAAGGACCGACCGAAATGCAAGCACATTTAGATGAGATGATCGCTTCGGTGGGGGGACGGCCGAGCGGTAGCGAGCGGCGAGAGCGATGGATCGGCTCTTGGCAATTATCATTATTTTCGCCCGGAGGCGCCGACCTCGTGACGGGATCCTGGGTGTCCCAGTATACCAGCGTAGGAGTGCAGATCATGGGCAATCAACACCGGCCACTCGCAGACGTTTCTCCACCTCAGCCAGAGCCAGAACGCCGCTGTTGGATGACAGCATTGCCGTCGAAACGGGCGGCGACGAACTTGCCGCCGACTGATGGCAAACCGCTCAGCGGCAGCGTAAGATCATTCATGGCGGGTGTGGTCTCCGGGAAATGCACGCGGATCGCCTAAGTAACCAAATCCTACGTCATTTCAACGGCTTGCACCGCATCCGCCGACCCCATGAGTTTTCAGGCTAACAGCCTGGGCCGAAGCTGTGATCACACCACGGGCAGGTTAACTTGTCAGCCAATACCAGCCTATTGCAGGCTGGACATGACCTCCAGACTGGTGGCGTGCGAAGGGGTGAGGGGTCTTGTTCATCTTCCGCCTTGGGAACCCGAACACCCGCTCGAGGATATAGGCTAATTGGCAGACTGGGCAGCACGAGCAGGAGAATGACAGCCATGACTGGTGACAGGATCAACGAGATCACAAACCACCCGCCTGCTGACCGACCCTTTCCAGGCGCCACCGTGAACGCAATCAGGGCGCTCAGGCCGATGTAAATCATACACGAAATGAGTTCGCCCATGCTGCCCTCATGTAATATAAGAAAGGTAGCACGTTCGGCGTTAGCCGCCCATGCTGGCCAAGCTCGAACGTATTGATGTTGGGGCGCGGCCCAATTCTTGAGGGCGAACACCTCATAGCGGGGCGGTAATAACTTACCCATGCCGCCATGGCCCGGACGATCAGGTTTTGAGCTCAGAATAAACCTGCGGAGCGCCGCTAGGGGCGTTGGGCCGCGAGGGGAGCAGCATCTCGTTCAAGAGGTCTGTAAGCGCAAAGAGGAGCGCTCTACGATCTTGCCGAGGCTGACGCCGATGGTGTCCTCGATTGCCGGGATGATGGTGGCCAGCGTGTGGCCGTCATAAGGATTGCCGGGCAGCGCCTTGACATGGGCGACGAACTGGCCGCCGCGGCTGCGCCGCCCCGCTCGCGCTGGCGCTGATCCCTGAGGCGCCGGGCCAGCGACAGCGGCAGGGCAAAGACCTGCATCAGCTCTGGTCGCCCGACGAGCTTGCGGGTGATGTCGCGGATCACCGCTCCCAGCATGGTGCGCAGGCGCTTGAGCTGCCGGTTGGCCCGTTTGAACTGCTTGGCATGGGCATAGCGCTGATGCTTGATCAGCGCGATCTTGCCGACCCGCGCATAGGATTGACGCAGGGCAATGCCATGCCTCTTGGCCAGCTTCACCAGCCGCTCGCGGGCGCGATGCATCAGCTTGGCGTCGGTCGGGAAGGTGATGGCCTTTTCCTGCACGGTGGTATCGACGATCACCGCGCGGAAGTCCGACGGCTTGGCCGCCCCCAGCCTGGCCGCCGCTGCAAGACTTTCCTGGAGCAGCGCCATCAGCCGCTCTTCCCCCATACGCAGCCGCCAGCGCGTCAGTGAAGTGCGGTCGAAGGGCAAACGGTGCTGGAAGAACTCCTCGCCGCAGAACAGCTGGTAATAGGGATTCTCCAGCCAGCGTTCGCACAGGCTTTCGTCGGACAGGTTGTGCATCGACTTGAGAATGGCCAATCCCGCCATTAGCCGTGTCGGCAAAGGCGGCCGGCCGGGATCGTCGTCATAGACCTCGGCGAGTCGCTCTTCCAGGAAGCGCCAGTCGATCGCCTTGGCCAGCTTCACCAGCGCATGATCCATATTGAGGATGTGGTCGAGCCGGGATCGCAACAAGTCCGCCTGGCCGCTCTCGCGCCGTTCCTTCGGCCGCATCGCTCGCTCCTTCGCTGCTTCGCAAGAACAGTCGAATCACGCGTACAGACACGATTACAATTTGCCGGAAATCGCCATGCAAAGCCACGAAATTCGGCAATCAGAAACCCAAAATCAGGGGATATTGTTAAACGGAATCAAAGCATTCCGAGTTCTTCACGGACGACTAGAAAATCCTACTATACATTTTTCGCTGACATTTCCTCACTCCGCAGAACCTTGAGCTTGAAGCCGGTGCGGATATAGAGCTCATCCCCTAAAAAGGAGCACCCATTTTGATTTCCACGCAACTTAACAGTACGGAGTAAGAAAATTCATTGCTGCCGACTGGTCGCATATCGGAATCGCACTGGTTCAGAAATGTGCTGTTGATCTGACTTTGCACTCTCAACAGCTTGTCCAAAGAACTACGCTCTTCGACGACGCAACGCATGCGCTGGTCTTCGTTCCCGATTGTTTGCTGAGTACACCATTTTAGATAGTCGTAAATCGGCAAAACCTCACTCTCTGACGTTGCCAAGAGGGTCACAAATAGAATCCCGAATGGAGCCATATTGCCCCTCCCTTAATTTCTTTTTTGCATGCTAGCAGCTGGGCTGTCGAGGCAACCGTCTCCCTCTCTAACAGTCGGTCGGGCAAATTGCACCAGCGGCAGCCCACTTTCAGGACGTGAAGGATGCCGGAGATCACCGGTCGGTCGTCGACGCGCCTGGCGCCGGGATGGCCCCTCGGTAATGCAGCTTGATTGGGTTTGAGCCCCTAGTCTAGTTGACTGCGCAACGTTCCTCGGACCAACCTCTCGCCCGCTGCGCGGCGCTGCAGACCCTGCCCCCGCCGAGAAGTTGGTTGTTGTTCTGACGGATGTAATCATCAGCTTGTTTGTTGTACCGTGGCGCCGGGCGGTAAGTTTCGCGTGGCGGCGATGGTACGAAAGCGCCAGCCGCGCCGAGCCCTCCGACGAAGGCGTTCAAGAACGCGTCCACGTTGCCTGCCGTTTGTTGCTGCCTTTGTTGCCGTGAATACCTGGCGTCTGCTACAGATAAGTTGCGGATTCGGAGCCCGTTCTCGGTAAGGGAACCGTTTAGGGCGACTACTTGGCACAGGTCATAACCGGCTCTGTAGCAATCGTTCAGAGTGTTGGTGATCATGGAACGGGCGTTCTTCATTGTGTATTTGAGGCCTTTGTTGTGCCGCCAGAAACAATATGCCTCGCCGTCGCTATGCCGATACCCGCCGACGAACACTTTCGGGTACCGGATTCTGTCGTACTTGTTGGACATTGGCCCTCTGCAAGTGTCCCATACCACCGCGCCGATCGTCTTGGCTGCGACGGGTGTCGTGGCCGCGAGGGGGCTGATCATTAATGCGAGGATAGTAACTGCTAGTTTGCTGCGCATGGCCTGTTCCTCCTAGGTTTTCCCTCCTCCCTCTCTGCTCGCGGAGGAGGTCGGGTGACTAAGTGACACTACGAGACCAGGTCTAAAGCCTTAGGCTCGGAGTGGACGCCTTGCATTCGATTGCCACCATCCGCCCCTCTTTTAGCCGAGAAGCAAGCACACGTTTCAAAACGGACCCGTCGAATTCCAACTAAGATTTTCGAATGATGAGCATTCATCACCTTTGGCCCAACAAAACACTTACCTTCTGCCCCGAAACCGCGCATGACCCAAACGGGTCATCGTGGTGGCCAGACAAGGAAGTCTTGCCAGCGCCCCAGCATTCTTGACCGACATATGACTTAATCATCGGCAAAGTTGGACGAGTGCGAAGCTAATCGCACCTACGTCAAGTCCGCCGCCGTCAACGCCCATTTGTCTGGATGGAACCCGATGGGTTCAGCCGCAAAGTCGTCGGTTGAGCACTGGCGATCCATCTCAGGGCTGAACTGGCGATCGAGGCGCTCGACCAAGCGATTGCGGTGCGCAGGCCGGCACCGGGATCCATCATCCATCACAGCGATCGCGGCGTGCAATATGCCTGTGCCGAGTACGCCGTACGACTTGCAGCATACGACATCCAGCCGAGCATGACCCGGGTAGGCAAATCCTACGACAATGCCAAGCCCGAGCGCTTCATGCGAACGCTGAAGGAGGAGGAAGCCGACGGCAGAGCCTATCGCGACATCGACGATGCAAGGAACAGGATCGGCGAATTCATCGACGCCGTGTACAACAAGCAGCACCTACATTCCGCGATCGATTATCAATCGCCGGATGAATATGAAGCCGGCCTAATGCGATTGCGGCGGGAAGCCCCTGCGGCGATCTCAGAAACGGAGAACTGTTACTGATCTCTGTCTCACCCGAGGGGTGCACTTAAATATGTTTTAGGTACAATCTGTTACCCATGTCTCCGGGTCGGACACATACTGACTAGGTAGGCTCCCTCGGCCAAGGACGACTCGACTTTCCAGTTCGCTAATATAAGGTCGGATTTCTTCTCGGTTGCGGGGCGGAGATGGGCGCAGCTTTCGATCTCGATGCAGTGGGCAATGCCATGGCCGAAGCGGCGGCCGACCCGGCGCGCTGGGATGCTGCGATGGACGTGGCTGCGGACGCTACCGGAAGCTTTGGCGCAATGCTGTTCGACGCGAAAGGGCATCTGCCCGGCATACCGAAAAGTCGCCGAATGGGTCCGTCGCTCGAGGCATACGTTAAGGATGGCTGGATCGACCGGGACGACCGATACAACCTGTTGCCTCTGATGGTCCGGAGAGGCGCCGTCAGCGAGCTTGACGTCCTGACGCCCGAGGAAATCGCCAGGCATCCCTACTATCAGGAATTTCTCGCGCCATTCGGCCTGCGGTGGTTTGCGGGTGTCAAGGTTTCGGCAGGCGATGACCTCTGGTGCCTGTCGATCCAGAGGTCGATCCAACAAGGCCCTTTTTCGCCATCCGAGATGCAGAGCCTTGCCGACTTTTCAAAACAGTTGGGTTCCGCAGTCGCGCTCGCGAGGATGCTGAGCTTCGCGCGTGCCGAAGGCGCGATGGGTGCATTCAGCGCAAGCGGCACGCCTGCAGTGATGCTTGACCGGAACGCCGCCGTGATCCTGGTGAACGAACCTGCGGAGAGACTGTTCGGTCGAGACCTATGGGTGACTGACCGCCATTTGGTTTGTGCCGACAGGAACGCCACTGATGCCCTTAGGCGCGCATTTCACGTGCTGCTGCGAAATCCGACCCCGCCAGCAACGGTGAACCCCGTTATGCTGCCCCGCCTCGAGGGCAGGCACCTGTTAGCTTATCCAACGCGCCTGCCGAGAATTGCCACGAACGTCTTTGCATCCTGTCAGATCGTAGTCTGCTTTATCGATCCGGACATTCACCCTCACCCGCCTGAGGTTGCCTTGCGGACCTGCTTCGGGCTGACCCCTGCCGAGGCGAGACTGGCTTGCCGGGTTTCATCGGGCGCAGAGTTGAAAGCCGTCGCGGATGACTTGGGAGTCACTTACGAAACCGCCAGGAATCAACTGAAGGCCACCTTCGCCAAAACCGACACCCATCGCCAGCCGGAACTGGTCGCGTTGCTCGCGAGAATGGCCAGCACCGCCCTACGCTGACAGCGAAAAACAACTTTGGCTAAACGCGAGGTGTCTGCATTTGCCGATGTGTAACCCAAGTGGGTCATGCCGACGCCGGAAGTCCCCATGTATTGTCCACGTCTTCGAAAGAGTCGGCTGGGCCTTATCGGGAAGCGGTAGAATGATGGGACACAATGAGAATGTCATTTGTCTTTGCGGTGGGTGTCGGCAACGCCATGTTTTCCTCACAGGTGATTGGTGCATCGGAGGGCGGGGAGCCGGCACCCAGCCACGGTACTACGAAGGCAGCAATGTTGCCATCGCGATAAGTCCGCCAAACCCCATAGGCAACGTCAGAAACCTGTCGCCGGTCATCGGTGTGGGAGCCTGCGAGTCGTATTGCGA
This sequence comes from Mesorhizobium sp. WSM4807, assembly GCF_055811615.1. NCBI lineage: Bacteria > Pseudomonadati > Pseudomonadota > Alphaproteobacteria > Hyphomicrobiales > Phyllobacteriaceae > Mesorhizobium > Mesorhizobium sp. WSM4807. Next base: position 42,299 of record NZ_JBVVQY010000020.1, on the reverse strand, counting down.
GATCACCTACAAGCACTGCGAAGATGTCAACGCTCCCAATTGCGTCAACAAGTACAACTCCTGCATAAACAGTTGCATGATCTGTATAGATCATAATTGCCGTCCCGAATATAGGCAAAGGGGTGATTGGTTACGCCCCGGTCGATGACAAGGATAGTTTAGTTGTAGGCATTGGAGGAAATAACATGCGAAACCTCTTGTTCGGCCAGCTGGGTAGTTGTCACGTTTGTATTCGGAAAGCCTTTCTCAGTGCGGCGATAGCTTGGATCGTTGTCCTATTTGCCGCCGTATTTGATCTGGATAGAACCGCATCTCTCTTGGCCGTTCTAGCCTTGGCGCTAACCTCCCTTTGGGGCGGACACATGATCGCTTTCCTCTTGCGCGTCCGACTTCCGCGCAATGAACATCTCGACGCTGGGCGGCGCTCAAGCTTTGTGCTGACGGGCCGAGGATTGGCGGCCGTGGCACTCATCTCGATTATGCCCGTCAAGGCGCACGCTCAATACGGAGGATGCGGCGCCGATGACTGCGACCCATGTTACCGTCCATTTTGGGGAGGAGACGGTGGCGGTCGAGTTTGCTGGCGTTGTCATAGCTGTGGCAACGACTGCGGCGGGCAGACCTGCTAGCGGATGGCAGCTTCTGATCGGTTCTGGCGTGGCACGCCAGCTGTGGCCTTTGGGCTGCCCAGTCTCCTTTTTGCTTGAGAACGACGACGGGGGACAGCTCCCATCAAGCCCGTTTCCAGCCGTTGAATGGCGGCCACTCGATCGACGGCTCACAAATTCGAACCGTTACAGAGCTAAGCTCAGCATCGACGTCAGAGGCCATCTGTCGGTTACTTGGATTACAGGTTCCCGGACAATGGCATTGCCCTTCCCAAGAAACAAGTTCTCTAAAGCATGGCCCAAATGGGTCATGCTTCTTTTGCCCGAGGCGGGTAGATTGGGACTGGTCGCTATCTTCTGAGATGCGCCTGAGCGAAAATAGTGGAGTCCGTCCATGGACCGTGCTGCTGTATCCGCCATAACCCTGGCGATTGCGCTAGTTTCATTGCCGCAGGCGCTATTCGGGGAGAATTCGGTCTTTGCTCAACCGGCAGCCAATGCGACCGCCGTCAAGACCGTGAGCGTATCGATAGATAGTAGCCCACCGGCCCCACTGCCGATGACCAGACGAGGCGAAGGCACAGAAGTCGCGGACTATTTGTGCGGCAGCTGGACTAACGGAACCTATTGCTCTGATAGCGGAGTCTGCTGCGCCAACTACAAATACAACCCGGCGAGACCGTACTGTTGTTCGTCGGGAACTAGCTGCGATAGCTACGGCGGATGTAACTAAACCGCTATATTCAGGGTTCCCGCGCCACATTGTAGTCAAAATTTATGGAGCGAGACCGCAATCCTGTGCGCCAGCGGCAATGAACCTTTATCCTAATTGGGAAAAAACTTGGAGACGACTTGTGCTCAGTAAAATCGGGCACGAGTGGACCAGCATACCGCGCATTGAACGAGGCCTTCTACGGCGCTTCCGATCCAAACATGAGTCCGAATAAGCAGATCAAAGCCAGAGTAGAGGGCGGTAACAAACTGAAGGGCTGTAAAATGAGAGCGCTCGCGATAGCTGCCAGCTTTTTCTTCGCGCTAACTACATTTGGGTATACGCAATCCCTTCAAATCTTGTGGGTAGACCCTGTAGCAGGTCCAATCTGCGCGGGACCGATGGGGCCGGGCCCATGCGGTCAGCTCCAGCAGTTTCTCCAACGGCAAGGTCGAACCCCACCCCCGCCAGCTCTTCCTCCGCTTCAACAAATTGGGTTTGATCCTGCCGCCGGTCCAATCTGTGCGGGCCCGTTAGGTCCAGGTCCCTGCGAAGCTGTGGCGCGCTACATCCAGGAACAGTTCGGCCAGGCACCGGCAATAGTCAACGTGAATGTTCCCGACCCGCCAAGGATCCGCGATGACCCCGTCGCCGGTCCAATCTGTGTCGGCCCTCTAGGGCCTGGGCCCTGCGCCGCAGTGAAGGCATATCTGGCTCGGTTAAAGGGAGGGTTTCAAGCGACGCTGCCTGACATAACGTCGGTCCAGGTGGAGCGCAGTGACATACCCGGCGTAGAGACCATGTGCGAGGGCGTGGCCGGTAAGCAACCGTGTTCAATCCTTCAACAGGAGATCGTCGATTCTGGTCGAGGCCCTACAATCGGTCCGCTCCCGAATCTCGATGCTCTTACCGATATAGAGAAAGCTCAGCAATGCGCGAGACAGGTGGGCCTAGATGTGGTCAATTTCGCCGCGTGCACGGGGGGGAATACCGTTCTCCAACCAAATCAACAAGACATGGTCGATTGCGCGGTAAATTCCGCGAATACCGAGGAGTTTGCAAAATGCGCTGCGCCGCTCCTTGGCCTCAAGGTTACCAACCGACAAAAGAAACTAGCGGAGTGTGCGCCAGAGAGCGACGGCGATTTAGGCAAACTTGCGGAATGTGCCGGCGGCGCAACGCTTGGCCGAAACGCCGCCACTACCCTGAAGTGCTATCGAGAAGCTAGCGGCGATGCGGAATCATTTGCGCAGTGCTCCGCAAGAAACATTCTAGGTGAAAACGTCACCGAGGAGCAGAAGAGAGCAATTGAGTGCTTGTCCGAAGCTCAAGACCAGAACGATGTGTTGATGTGCTCGACGAACTTCGTCGATCTATCAGACGATCAAAAAGCGCTAATCGAATGCACCGTCAGTTCTGATGGAAACTCATCGGACTTCATTGCCTGTGCGGGCTCTGCGGCCCTGGATAAGTATCTTGGGCGCGACGCGAAGACTGCAGTGCGTTGTGCGACGGATTCCGGCGATGATGCCGAGAAGTTCGCACTATGCGCGGCCACCGGAATCCTAGGCGAGAACGCATCCAAAGAACAACAGATCGCGCTCACATGTGCGGCGCAGTCCGGCGGTGATATCGAGGGCATGGCTACCTGCACCGGCGCCAACCTCTTGAACATGGAACTTGGCCTTAACCCGGAGCAGCAAATCGCGGTTCAATGCCTGGTGTCCACTGGGGGACAACCGTATGCCGCCGCCGGCTGCATGGCGACCAGACTAACAGCGCGCGAGCTCACAAAATGCTTCACGGATGGTATCGGCGGCGATGGCTGTTTTGGCGACAACAATGACTTAACCGGAAGAAGCGGCTGGACAGCGCGAACGCTAGGACAGATCGCTGGCGGGCCGAATTCAGTGATTAATAACCCTGACCAAATCTGGGGCGGCAATAACTCGTTCGTTCGAAATCCGAGTCAAATTTTGGGTGGAGATAACTCGTTCGTCCGAAATCCCAGTCAGATATGGGGAGGGGATAATTCGGTCTTTAATAATCCCAGTCAGTTGGCCCCTGCACCGGTGCAAGTTGGGAAGATTGGCAACACACGGATTTGTCTTCCGTGGTGTTGAGCGAGTGCAGCGCGTGAAACGTTGACCCGGACCTGACGCGGCCCGGCTCGCGCCAGGAGCACGCGATTTGCCATGGCACCTGGGGATAATCTCCATTCCAAACACGCACGACTAAATCGTTCGTATACTGCCTGACGCCGGCGCGCCGGAGTTCTGCTCGCCGGGGAACTCGGCACCGGCGACGGCCGCTGGCCGTACCGCGTCACGACCAGGCGAACCCTGGGCGTTAAATGCCAAGATGGACGATCTGCTTTCAACGTCGTCGCTGTTCGGTCCTGCGCGGGGGAGGACGGGTGGACAACTTCTTCTTCCGTGGCGATGAGGTCGCGGGCGACGTATAGAAAACTACCGATGCCTTCCAGCGCTGGAGACGACAGTCAAATGTGTCGCCGAACCACCTGCGGCGTCGAAGTCTCAGCTCCGGCGACCTGCCCCTCTCGGCAGGCATGAGTTGTAAGATCGCGCCCCAGCGTATCAGATTTTCGTTCTTGGCGGCGCTCAGCAAGGACGAGATTCAGAGGCTTAGAGCCATCCTTCATGTCAATCGAAACGAGCAGGCAGATCTGGAGACCTTCGCCGACGGAAGGGTTTCAGGTCGTTCGCTGGTAACGGCCGCGCGCAGAAGATTCGGACCGCGAAATCCCATGGCCAAAGAAAACGAGGTAAGTTGTCAGAAGCCGAGAGCGTATCCAACGCTACCCGTCGCGAGTCTGCTGAACGACGGCCTTTGTCGTTTGTTGCTCCGATCTTTTGCGGACCCGGATTTCGATCCGCCTCCTGGCCTTCACGTCTCCTGACTGCGCACCGTCCGTAAGCTGGTCTCCGGGCAGGATCAGCTGGCCGCCCGACATTGGCAGGATGGTCAGGCCCTTGAGTTCGGGCATGCCTCCGAGCAGTTCGGCGACCGAAATGGCGCGTGCGAGGCCGAGACCGGCGTTGTCGGCGGGATGCAGGGAGCCGATGGGCTTCTGGCCGTCCAGAACGGGTTTTAATCCCCTGTCCAAGTTCGACGCGTATCCCGACATGGCCTGCTCGTCGGTATGTCCGATCACCTCGATGATGTCGACGCCGTATTCCTTCGCCCTCCCTGCGATCTCCGAGGCCTTTTGGCGTAGCTTGATCTTGAACGTGTCCGACAACTCCGCGCTGCCGACCTTGAAGTTGTAGCCCTCCAGCTCACTCATGCTGATGATGGGCGGCCATTTGTGCGGCCTTGAATTCCCTTCTTCGGCGGCCTTGTCCAAGGCAGCAGCGAGATCGGCCGCGGGATCGGCCTTCTCAGTGAAGCCCCTGTCGCGCAGCACCGCCATGGAAGACGCCAATTTCTCAGTCTGTTCGGCCGTTATCCCCTGCTCGGCCAGCGTTTTGACTGCGGGGACAAGCTCCTTTGCGATTTTCTCGTCCACCGTGTGTTCCTTGATGACCTTGGTCACGGGGGCGTGCTTGATGGCTTCTTCGACTGTCAGGCCCGTTTCCTCGATCCTTTCGACATCCTGTTTCGCCTTGACCAGTTCGCGCCATTCCTCATCCGGTATCCTACCGCCAGTCGCCGATTCCATCATCTTGGCTACCCGTGAGAGAAGTGCTTCATTTTCCTTCTTGGCCTTGGCGGCCTGGGCTTCGGCAATCCGGGCTTTCTTCGTCGCCTCAATGGCCCAGCTCTCCGCCGCCGCGGCCTCCTTTTCCTTTTTTGCGATGATCGCCCCTGCCGCAAGCAGGAGGCAGAAGACCAGCAGCAGCATCGTCTCGGCCATGGTGAGGCCAAGGATCAGGCCGCGGCCGTAACCTTTGCGTTCGTAATTGACGGACGTGTCGCCCGGCGTGCTCATCGGCTAAACCACCCTTTGATCCGCGAGGCCTCTACGGGAGCGGACGGCAACACGTCATTCAGCGGCAACACGCCATCCAGCGGTTGGAAAACCGCCACCGGTTCGGGAGCGGGCCTGGGCAAGGCGACACCAGGCACGATACTTGGACCGGCTGTGGTTGGGGCAAATGCTGCTGCGGGCTGGGTAGTGGGCCGTGTTTCGTAAGCGTTGGGCTGCCTGCCCGCCAGAAGTTTGGCGACCAGGTCGTTCGTGTCCTGGCTTTGTTTCTGAACCACCCTTGCGAGCACTTCAATCAGCTGCTGCTGGCTGTTGACCGCTTCGGCAGTTTTTTCCGCTGCAGCTGCCGCCCTTTCCGAATGCTCTCCCACTACATGGAGTGCCTTTGCCGTGGTGTTTGCCACCCCCTGCAAAACGTTGCCGATCTCCGCCATCCGCGACTGTTGCTCGACGGAGGCAGTCTCGGTCTTGACGGCGTACTGGGCGACGGCATTCCCCAACGCCTTCACCATGGGAGCGAGGTCGTTTTTCAGGACCTCTTCGGGCACGACAACGCGTTCGAGCTTGGCCGCTACGACATCCGCTTGCGTCCCCAGCCTGTCAACCGAGGTAGACATCGAGGAATTCGCCTTCTCAAGCAGGTCTCCCGCGGTTTCCACCCTCTTGGCGACGGCGGTGAACTGGCCCTCGATCTGGTCGAAATTGCTCTGCATTGCGCCGCCCAGCTTTCCTGCGGCTTCCTGAATCGGCTTGATGGCTTCCATGGCGAGCTTGTCGAGGATCGTCCTGATATGCTCTCCGTTGCGCTCGGCCTGCTTTGCGATCTCGTCGAAGCCTTCCTCCAGCATCTGGTTGCTCACCCGACGGAAGTCGGAGAACTCCCTGGTGACGTTTTCCATCTCCGCCCGGACCCGCCTTGTCATATTCGCCAGTTCGTGGCGTGCGGACCGTTCGATGTCGGCGGGGTCGCGTCTCATCTGATTGTAGAGAATGCGAAGTGCGATGCCCGTAATAGTTGAAGTGATGGCGATGCCGAAATTCTTGACGACCGCGTCGGTGGAGGCGTCGGAGCTGAACTGGTAGAGCGCCATGCCAAGGCTCGAGAGGGTGTAAAGAAACCCCATGTAATAAAGGTTGTCGCCCGTCTGCTCGTCATGCAGCCGCAGCTTCCCTGTAATCGTTGACAGTGCCAGGTAGGTCAGCATCAGGAGGATCGGGACGGACATGGACAGGAAGGGGTCGACCCGGAACCATTTCGAGACCGCGATGAAGAAGCATCCGCCGATCGTGAAGGCGGCAAAAACCCCCATCGGAAAGTAGGGATGGGACAAGAGACCTTGATGTTTCTTCGTCCTCATTGTTCGGCCCCCGCCATGTTGAGGCCCGCCAGCCTGATCACGTTTACGAAATTCCCGTCCTGCCGTTCGACCCACTGCTTCCAGAATTCGACATGGGCAAGGGACTCGAATTTCCGGTTGGGGCGCTCGACATAGAGGAGCGAGACATCCACCCCGCCGAGAGGCGTCCGGTACTCTTTCGCGGCAACGCTCCCGGCGTATTTTTCGTAGTCGGGACCTGTCTTGTATTGCGAATAGAGTTCCGTGTGCTCGATCATGTCGGAGGCAACGATCAGCCTGCTCGGCCGCCCTGCCCCGATCTCGCCGTCAAAGACTGTCAGCTTCACCTTCTGGATCGCCGCCATGATCGGCGACTGAATGGCCCCGGTTCCGTTCGCGATGACATCGGGCAGTTTGTCGAGCGGTTCGTCAAACGCCTTTTTCCATTTCTTGCGTGCCATTTCGGGGTTGCCTGTCCAATTGTCGATATCGGAACCGTCGCCGGGATTGCAGGCTTCGAACATGAGCGGGATGTCGCCGGGTTTACCTGACAGGCTGACCACCCTCAGGTAGCCGCCTTTCTCGACGCTGCCGACGATGTCCCTGAACTGGTTCTTCAGGTCGCTCAAGGTCGTTGGCGAGAGCTGGTCGGTCGCGTCGAAGATCACGACCGTTGCGCTGGTTGCGCCTGCCGCGGGGCAGTTGGTGCCCTCCACGGTCACGGTGTGATCCGTCCGCAACCACATCCACACGAAGCCGATGCCCATGGCAAGGGACAGCAGGCCAAGGGCACCCGCCCCCAGAACCGTGCCGATGCTGGTTTTCTTCTTTTTCCTGCTGTAACGCCTAGCCATCGATCTTGTCCGGGTGAAGCCTGTCGAGTTCCTGATATGCCGCGATGCCGTTTTGGCACTCTTGCCCGATCAGGCGGACCTCCTCGTTGAGTTTCGCCTGCGCATCCCTGATCGAAGCGGACAATTCCTTGTCGCCCCATTCGCCGTCGGCCGTGACCTTCGGCTTCACTTTTTCGAGGTGGTACGGGTTCGAGAAGTATTTGGGAGGCGGTGTTCCCCTCGCCTGGACGTTTGCTTCGCGGTACTTGGAAAGAAGCTGGTTACACGCGCGTTCGAGATGGTTCTGGTGCTCTGCGAAAAGGGAGAGGAGCTTACCCCTGTGTTCGACGATTGCGCGGTGTTCCCGCTGCAGCAGTCCGAGGCCTTTGATGATTTCCTTGACCTTGTCATTGTGCTCGTCGCGGACGTCCTGAAGCCGCTCGATGAGTTCGCCCTTCCCGTCCTTGTAGTTTTCCCTCGCCGAGTTGCGCCTCTTTTCGACGCCCGCGTACCCGACATACGGGTCGAGCACGAACCACCCGTCGATGAACGCGATGATCGAGAAAAGCATGCCGATCATGAAGAGCAGCCATGATTTGATGTCGGTTAGCCCGGCCGGGTTGGCCCACATGTTGCTGACCACGAGGTTTCCCGCCCCGTCCGCGAGCGATCCTGTGACTTCCCTGTAGTGCGCCAATGCCAGGTTGATGGCGAGCGCAAGGACCACGTAGCCGGCAATTGCCGCGGCTCCGATGGCTTTGACGGGAAAGGATTTGTGGGTGACGAGCCGGGCGCAATAGATCGATGCCAGCAGGGCAATGCCGATGTTTACGAAGGAGAATGCCGCCGCCTCGATGATGCCGCCGAAAAAGCCCTGCTCGTTTCCCTTGGCCAGAAAGCTGCCGTTCATCCCGGTTTCGACAAGGAACAGGAACACCAGCAACGACACCCTGAGCAGGTGTGCGCCCCCTTCGGGAATGCGTGCGGCGCGGATTAGTTTATGCTTGTCCTTGAACCAGGTATGCTCCCGTTCCGCGTCGTTGAGCGCCTTTCTCAGGCCGTGGAGCTCGTCGACGCCAACGGCCACTTCGGCTTTGAAGTCGGAGACGCTGGACGAATTCGCCAGGCTGATCAGGCTGAACTGGTCCTCGAAGTCGAGGCTGGCAAGCCGGCCCGCAAACAGTTGGAGGTCGGATTCGACGGCCTGCTGGGAGGTTTTCTTTTCCTCCTCCACCCTCTCGATGACGGTGTACTCGATGTCGTCGTGAGGTTTTGCTGTTTTCGGAGGCTGGTTCAGCGCGCCGCGTCTTTTGCCTTCATTTACAAGCTCGAGGTCCTTTGCCATCTTGTCGACATTGAGGCTGGGGAATACTTGCGTCCCTGATCTGAAATCATGGTTTGCCTCAAGGACTTTGTCCCTGAGCTTGTTCAGGCTCTCAAATCGTATTGCCAAACGCTCACCCCCGCGAGACTATGTTTTGGGTTTTCTAATTGTCGCCGCGTCAACGGCGATGCTGCTATCGGGCGGCTGGACGCCAGCCTGCATCGACGGCTTCGTCTACTGTGCAGAACCACCGTTCGCCCTGGTTTTCCGAAATCCTGGTCCGCTCATAATGCGCTTGCCCGGGAACATGGAAGATGTGTTCTCCCTTGGCACTGACGTTTCCCTTGATCTTGCAGCCTCCGCCGCCTTGGGTGGCTAACCCCGCGAGGGGTGCGGAAACCGCCGGGGCGCGCTTGTTGGCACGCCAGTCCCAAGGGTTCTCGAACGTGCCGGACCACAAGCCGAAATTCTGTTCGCGGGCATTTAGCTGCAGCTGGGCATAGGCTCCGCCGCTGTAGCGTATCCAGTCCAGAGCAAGGCCGTTTGCCACAAGCCATTCCTGAACGCTGGACCCGTCCGCGCGGTAGCAGTTGCCCACGAAGCGGCCGTAACGGTCACGCTCGACGAACTCGCATGTCGTAGGTGAGGATTTGCTGAGGAAGACATCGAGCGCCTTCGCCGAGATGGATCCGCAGCGGTATTTCTGACCTTTTGCGTTCAGGCACAGCTGTGAAGATTCCGGAGCGTCGACTCCGTTGAAGCGGATGCGTTCCCCGTGGATCTCGATTGTGTCTCCGTCGACGACGGATGCGCGGCCGGCAATCATTGCACCGTTTTGCGCCAAGGCGTCAGCAAATGCGTCGAGAGCGCACGCTGCTGCCGCCAACAGCACAGCCAGAAAACAACATGCAATTCGATAGCGAGCCGAAATTGATTCGGCGAATTCCATTAAAGCCCCCCGCAGGACTTGACCACCGTTCCTCTTAGACGAGCATCGATGGTCCTACAATGCAATTACGCCGTTGGACTTCACTAGTACAGTACTGAAGTCACCGTGAGAGCATTGAGTTTCAAAAAAACATCAGAGCAGCCTGCCATTTGGTTTGCGCAGGTTTACGGTAGGCCGCGCCGATGGGGTTCAACCATTCCGAGCCGCCGCCAACTGGTTGGACTGGGGCAATGGACGTTTTGAGTGAGGGTCCGAGAACCCACTTCGACTAGAACGTAGCTCCTTGGGCTGACGTCCGCAGATGCCCGCCCAGATGCCGCCGCGACTTTGGCCTTCTGCAAACGAACAGCGTTGCCGCAGAATGCCGCGCAAAACTTTGATGATCCCGTAACAAAAGTATGCCAACGTGCGGCCAGGGGGAGCGATGAGCGGCACGTCCAATTTCATTTTTCTCGCAGTTCACGACGCCAAGCTGGTGACGCTCGGCGGCAGGCCGAACACTATTTCCGCGACGATCCTTCCACTGCCATTATCAAGCTGCGCCAGTTCGCCGAACTGATGGCCAAGCTGATCGCCGCTCGGCATGCTGCCTGACCCCCGCGCAATGCAGAGCAGGTCGAGCACTTATCGGCCTTTCACAGGAAGGATTGGCGAAAGCGGCGAAAGTTGGATTGTCGACCGTGCGGATTTTGGAGCGAGTCGCTCTGTCCCTGTTCAAAGTAATCTATCAGCCATCAAAGGATCTCTAGAGGCGGCTGGCGTCGAGTTCATCCCTGAGAACGGCGGTGGCGCCGGCGTCAGGCTCAAGGGAGGCGGCGGCATAGACAGCGGAGCTAACGGCGGCAGGCCCTTGCGGAAGCGACCCTTTTAGCGTTCAGTGCCGGCGGGGGGAGAAACATGCATAAACGCTATGTTTTCGTGGCACTGGCTGTTGCTGGATGTCAGTCCACACCGGCTTATGTGGTCTTCAAGCCTGGTGTTGATCTCAACTCAACCCAGACTGCGACCGATCAATGCAAAATCAACTCGTTCAGAGAGATTCCGCAGTCGCTGGCGACCGACGTTAACCCCGGCTACAACAATCCCGGCACGATCCAATGCAACACGTATGGCACTATGACGACCTGCAACCGAGTCGGAGCAATAAACATCCCCGCTTCGAGCACGACATATGACGTGAATGCCGATTTGCGAGACCGCTACATTGTTCGCTGCCTGGAGGGCCAAGGATTCGGCGTCAAGCTTGCGAGGGCGTGCGCCACCAAATCCGAGGTAACGAAAGCTCTTGCGGATCGGGCGGCAGGTCAGTTCCCAACGTGCGCTGTCAGATAGGACCCTGGCGCACGTTCAATCGTCAAACACGCCCTTTCGGGGCGAAGCTTGCGCGCGCATCATACGCCGACTCGGAGGATGGAATGCTGATATGAACCTGAATAAGGCTGTGAGGTTGCCGGTCGTGGTTGCGGCGATCTGCCTGTTGTTGGCTGGGTGCTTCGACCTGAAGCAAGATATCGATATCGGCAGCGACGGAACTGCAACCGCGAAAATTCGCATCGCGGTCGACGCAGCTTTGCTTGCGCTCGCTCCTAACGGAGAAGGCGACAAATGGTGCGACGAAAACGCATTTCGAAACAAAGGCGTGCAAGGAACGGCGGTAAAGTCGACGGGCGGGCGTGATGCCGTTTGCACTTTGACGGTTATCGGCAAGTTAGACGACGTGATTGCAGCACTCTCGAAAGCGAAGCTGAATGGAGACAAGGGCCAAGGCGTTGAGTTCAAGCGTTTGGGGGACAACTACGAATTCGTCGTAAGCCTTCCCGCCCTTAAGCACGACGACAAAGCAGCGGACAACCCAATGGCGAAAAGTATGGAAGCGCTCTTCTTGGCAAAGATGTCGGGACGGACAATTGCTTGGAGTCTTACAGCGCCCCGGATCGTTGAAACTAGCGGCACTGTCTCCGACGACGGAAGAACCGCTAGCTACTCACTGCCCCTCGCAGAAGCATTTTCGAGCGACCAACCCACTAGCTTCCGGGCAGTGTTTTCGACGCAGGCTCCAGGTTTCGTTGAACGTGTAATGGACTGGTTTCGTTGAAAATACGCGGTGCCGCTGGGGTCGATGTGGCCCGCCTGGTCAGGGCCACTCGCTGCGCTTCATCATATCGGCCGCCGACAACCGGGCCTTGATCCGCCGCATCATGGAAGTGAGCCGCCACCGGGATCCTCGATCTGTGGAGACCTACGTTCGTCGCGCCGACCGGTACTCATGCGGGAGACGGTTTTCTATGAAGCCTAAAGTCGAGCTGTCTATACCTACGGTCCAGCAAGTTGCTCGGATGGCTCCCGAGTTGAACAGCTGGACGTCGATGGCCGGTCGGGCATACGGCATGTATTCTGGCATCAATGAAGCGATCAAAAAGACACGTGGCAAGAGCGCCTTGGCGAAGGAACGCGCGAGCGAAGTTCGCCAAGAAATGATTATGATGACGCTGATCAGATTGTTCGCGGTCATGGACCGCCAATCCGAAGTCTCACTGCAGTCAGCTTATCGGTTTCTCAACCAGCCAACAGCATTGGCGGATGTGGTTCAATGGTACTCCGGCGGCCAGGAGCCAACGGGAGACGCGTTTACGACCTGCTCGGAAGCGCTGGAGAAGTTTCTCTCCGTTTACCGTCAGGTCGATTTCAAAGGTTTCGGGAGGATCCAGTCCTTCAGGAACCACCAGATCGCACACATCAAGTGGCCTGAGGTTATAAAAAGGCTAAAGTCACGTATTCCGAAGTGGAAGCCGTGGTTCGCGCGTGCTGTGAGATGGCGGGCCAACTGACTTTGATGACGTCCGGCCTCAACGATTGGCCAGAAGAACACTTAATTGAAGCGCACCATGACGCGTACGAGTTCTGGGTCGCAGCAATTTCGACCGATGCAGAAGGAAACCTAGAAGGCCCAAGCAGCGCCACCACCGCTGCTGATCATTCGTAGTGCTGACTTCGCCATTCAGCTTCCTGCTCGGCGCGCCATTCTGCAGCCTGCTCGGCGCGCCACTCGGCAGCTTGCTCTGCCTCGTACTCCCGCATGAAACTTTCTCTGTCCCACATGTAGGAATATGCGCCTCCGAAATAGTTGGTAACTCCGCGCATCACATCCCCAAGCCGGGCAAGGTCTATCGCTTCGTGTTTGAGATCGACCGAACCGCCCTGCTTGTCGAGATGATATCTGAAACTGAAGGAGCCCGGATCGACGCCGTCGAATTCAGCAATAATCGCGGACATATGCGGGTAGGCTTCGTCGTCATCGGCGACGTTGAGCGCGACACAGACCTTGCGATACTTCTCCCAAAGAATGCAGAGCCGATGGTTTTTCCGATCAGCTTCAACTCCTGCCCGAGGTCCGAAAGTCTCGATCATTTCCTTCAGAGAGAGTTCGATCAGATGGCGGTACATGAACACGATTGGATAGATGAGGGCTTCGTCCGCGTGCGAATCGCGCAGCGCCTTGGCGACTAAATGCGACGCCGCGTCTTCATATCCATCAATCATGTAGCGAAGGCGATCAGCAGGATTTTGTTGGATCGGAGTGTGTCGACCAGACGGCGATTGAGCAAAGAGAACATCGCCGGCGCTCGGCCACCGTGTAGGTTGAGAGAGGATTTTGGTGAAGTCGATCATTGGCGCGCCTGAAGATTGTAGGGCGCTTGACCTTAGCGGGACTGCTTGTCGAGCGCCAGCCATCCGCCGTTCTCGTAGGGTCTCCTCTGTTCTCAGAGACTAATAGTGCCAGCGATAATCGTGTTTGTCGCTACTGCCGGCAGTCTGAACTGCTACTGCGAACGCTCGACCGCAAATGTCGGCGCGTCGTCTCCCTCGCCGGCCTATTCAAAAACGGCGAAGTGAAGTCGCTCGGCCATCCGTTCGAGCTGCTATGCAATTCTCTCGAGCGCAGCAACTGAGCCTCGTTGAACGCGGACTAGCTTCATTATGAAGTGTGCATAAAAAGCCAAGATTACCACCATAGGTATCCACGCTATGAAATGGCCAAGAAGAGATTCGCTCACATGTGACCTTTTCGAGGTTGTGGTCGGCACCGAAGCCGCCAGCGGAAAGGGCAGAGGCGAACCGGCTTAGTTACCACCAGCCAAAGGTGACGCCGAACGGATGGACACCGGCAAGAAGGGCCCCCGCAGCCGCAGCAGTCGCGAGCAGGGTCTGGTACCAGTCGAGCGTCAGCTTGCGTTCCATTACGACAGCAGTGCCCTTCCAATAGAGCCGGTCACCATCGACCTCGAAGTTATCCAGTTCTTCTATACCGATTGTCTTGCGCATCCTGCCTCCCTCAACACGCTATCCACCAGACCACTGAAAGCCATCATGGGCAAGCTGAGCTAAAGGCTGGAACGGGCATCTGGACGCGATCTGCCGGCATCTCGCATCGGGAGGTATAGATCAGCCCGATTTTCTTCCCACTAAACCTCAGCTTTGGGCAGCCGCATCGCCTTCAGCGCCATATCGTGAGTGACAGGCTCGTCGCGCAGCCACGGGCCGAACTCGCCATGCGGCAACGAGCCCTTGGCGGCCAGCAGGCATTCCCTGTCTCGACAAGCTCCGCGGTGCGGCGTTGCCGCTTTGTGGGCTGCCACGGCCCTTCTCGGCCTCGCTGGTGCGTGCGGTCGCCTCACGAAGCTCGATCCGGTTGTTGCAGCCTCGGAGCGAAGGAGACGCTTGACCACCAAAACACCGCGGCCTGCCATCAGCAATGGAGCGTTAAGCCAGCCCTCCCGAACCCGTGAGGCAGCAGCGGGGGCATTCGTCGTCTGTGCCGGCGGTTAGGAATTCTTATCGCCGTTTGGATTTGGCGTCGGTGCCGCGGTGGCGGATCGACATGTTCAAGCTCTGACGGTACTTTCTTGTCGATACGGCGGACAGGTGTCTTCTTCGGGTCGGGCCTGGATGATGGATCTTTAATTTTGTTTAGCATATCCAGTTCTTCCTTCCCCCCGGCCGTAGGGCGCGGCCTGGAGCTGCGACAGAAAACCGGGATCGCCGGTCTCTTGTTCCCCCGGGCCGTTTAAAGGCCCGCCACCGTGGGGCGGCGGACTATTTTCGAGCGCGGGCTCCGAGATCATCGTCTGCGGCGCCGGCGGAGGCATCAGCGACGCGGTGGGCCTCTGGCGGGCGCGCCTAGCGCGAATGACGTCAAGCAAGGCGCTGGCGCGGTCCTTGTGCTGCGCGAGTGGTTTGTGACGAAATCCTATCTGGTCGGCCACGTAATCATAGCTTTACCGCCCTCATCCTTTTTCCGGGTTCAACCCGAGGAGCTGATTGAGCCAAAGCGGAAGGCTGTACATGATACCATCGACGCGACCACAATCCGACATCACACTGACACGGAAGAGATTGCCGGCGCCTCCCGCCGGTCGCGATTGAACTTAAGGTTGCTATCACCAAATCTGCAACGAGGATTCGACAGTCTCGTCCGCTGGCGCTAGGCTGCCTTTTGGGGGTGTTCTTGGGCCATGTCTCGCAGCTTTTCCGTTCGCGTCCTGTTGTGTCTTGCATCGGTGCTGCTGGGAGCCGCGGCGGCCCATGCAGGATTGCAGTTCCAGGCTGGGCAGACTGATGCCGGGCTCCGCTACATTTTCGTGTCGGGTGATTTCGCCTATCAGGACGACCTGTCAGGCTTCGAGGCGCTGGCACGGTCCAATGCCTCAGTAGCGGTCACATTCCAGTCACCTGGTGGCAACATCCAGAAGGCAATGGAGCTTGGTCGCCTTATTCGCAGGCTTGGCCTTAATACCGTTCAGTTCAGAGCTGTCGAGTGTGCTTCGGCCTGTTCTCTGGCGTTCCTTGGCGGCGTCTTACGCTACGCCGAACCCGGTGCCATTGGCGTTCACAAGTCGTCGTTCAGTGGCGATATCTCGATGAGCACCGAGGATGCCGTTTCCGGTGTTCAGCAAATGACCGCCGAGATCATCACCTATATGGTCGAGATGGGTGTGGACCCCGCTCTGCTTCAGCTTTCGCTGCAATATGACAGTGACGACATCCGTTACCTTTCCAAGAGCGAGATGGCGAAATACAAGGTCGTTACGTTGGACTTTGAGGCAAGCCAACCGCCGGTTGCGAGCCAGTTACCATCGCCCCAGCCAGCACCGTCGCAGCCGACCGTTGCCTCTTTGCCGCCGGCTTCTGAAAATTCATCACTTGCCGTTCCCGGGGCACACTCCGGCCGCATTCGGCATCCCAAAGGCGCGGCCCCGCTGAAGACTCTTGCGAACGGAAAGTCGGCTACACTCGTAAATCTCCCCAACGGGAGCCCGGTTGCCATCCTTGATAATGCGGCACGCTGGTATCGGGTGCAGTTCAACGGGCTGATTGGCTATATGCATGACACCTGGGTATATGTGGACCAGTATGAAAGCGGGCCATTCGGGCAGCGTCACATACAGGTCAAAAGCTTCGACAACCTCGCTGATGCGTCGGCCTATGTTCGCTCCTCCTCGATCCCCCTAACGGCCTATCTTGCGACCAACGGATGGTTCGCAATCACCCTTAAAGACACCTTCGATCAGGTGATGGCTAAGAACCTCGCGGCGGAACTGAAAGCACGGGGTGCTATTCCTGACGACGCACACATGACTTTTGGCAACACCTATGTCCGCAAAGTCTGCTGCCGTTGAGGGGCCGCTGGCGCGATATTCGAAGGGAATGGGTAGGGCGAATCCATTGTGGGAGAGGCTAAGGACCGGCCTGGAGACCTGTGTTGCGACGGTCGGGCTAATGCTGATGCTGCTGGCCACGGCTTCGGGGTCGGCCGTGGCTGCAGAAACGGTGGACGTGAAGTATCGCGGCCCGGTGGACCTTGCCAAGTTCGAATGCACCGAGGAGCTAGATGGCAGTGTCGTCAAGCGGGTCTGCTACAACGCTGAGCACTCTTATATGCTCATTCGGCTCAAGCAGGTTTGGTATCACTACTGCGAGATTGACCAAGGCACCGTGTCCGCCCTTTTGGCGGCAAGGTCCAAGGGGACTTTCTACAGCGGGAGCATCAAGGATTCAGGGACGGGCGGCAAGTTCGGTTGCAGAGACAAAACGGTGCCGGAGTTTTGACAATGTCCATGTTCAGCAAGGCCGCCTTTCGATCCTGGCCCTTGGAGATAAAGCTCACAATAAGCATTTGGGTTGGGTGCTTGATCTATTCAATCGCGTTGGGGGTCTGGGCGGCGAGCATGGGCGTTGCTGGCCTATCCGACGTAATGCTCATTCCGTTTGGCATCTGGTGGGTCTTCAACATGTTCGTCCTGCTACAGTTCTGGTGCTACCGAGCCTTGGGAATCGGTTTTTTGGAGACGTGGGCGCGAATGGTCGTCGAGCCAGACTTTCGGGCTACCGCCAGAAACCGACTATCGGAAGCACTGGCGGGCAAGCGTCGGCGTCGTTAACCGGCATCAGGTGAGCCATATGCGACCCCTACAACCTCACCACGTCGCAAAGAGCCGATCCGGCAGTGGACCCGCGCCCTGCGGGACATCTTGGGCAACCTTGAAGCGTCCATTGACATCTATCCCAACCAATTCGGCCCCGTGGTCCGCAATGCACCGGACGGTGAACGTGAGCTTGCCAATCTGCGGTGGGGCCGGCACCACCAACATACGCAATCCGCAGTATGGCCACTGGCGCAGTATGTCGGCGTCGAGCATCGATGCGTGGTGCCGGTGACGAGCTTCGCGGAGCCTAGCCCACACCGAACGACAAGGACCCCGAGACAGGCGGTATTCAGCGGAATTTCTGGTTTGCCCGGAACGAGGACCGCCCGCTGTTCTTTTGATGAGTTATCTTCAAGACGTCAGCGCCTCATGCTCTAACGATGTCCTTCATCATCACGTTTGCAGTGATAATGTGCGTCTCAAGAAGCGGTCGCGTACCTGACACGCGCGGCGAAACCAAGAGGTTGCCGCAGGTGACACCCGGAACTCTGGCGCCGTAGTATCGCCGGATGAGCTTCACGAAGTTCGCTCGCGAGTTGTCATTTCGATGCGAGATGTGGTTTCTGATCCATCGTATCTCCGTCAGGAAGCCAGCGTAGTTTTTGAGCTCCTGGTGGCACTGGTCGGTTGGGTCGATAAGAAACTGGATGTTGTCGCGGATCTCCGGCCCATCGTTCCATGGCAAGCTGTATCGAAATTTGGAGCGCCCGTGGTTCTGCATCGCGTTGATGGCAGAGGGGATGTTACGCTGCTGCGTGAGCACCATCGGCCCGGCTCCGTTGATGTACGCCGCTCCACAGCTGAGCTTGCAGAATATCGACTTCATCGAGTTCTCTATGAGGATCGCCAGCCGCAGCAGCGCAATCTCCGCTACGAATTTCCGATGTGCAGGCGCAAGATTCGTCGTCGAAGCCAGGATACCTGTCAACCGTGCCGTCTCAGCCCTAAACGCGGTGTAGTCGTCAGCGAGCGATGGCATTTAGAACGCCGCTGCAAGAGCCTCATCGCGGATCGTTCGGGTCCTAATTCGGTGCAGATTGCCACCCGTGAACCCTTCAAGGAACGTGGTCTGTTCGTCAGTTTTAACGTCGAGTTCCTGAAAGGCGGCGACTTGCTCGTCGATGTCTCTCATCACCTGCTCGATCTTCGCCGGTGTCGGGTTCTGTGCTCGGAGCCGGTCGACGACGACCATTAAGCTGAACGCGAGTTGGTATTGCTTGAAGACAGTGTCCTTGAAGGCTCCGGCCGGAACGACAGCAAGCTTTGCAAAAAGCCCATCAATGCGCATTGTTATGTCGTCGACCTGCGTAAAATCCTCGTCATTGGCCTTGTAGAACCTGTCAATAGCGGTTGCGCTGAAGTCACTGAGACCATTGATCATATTGATGACTAGGTCGGAGATGAACTGCACCTCTTGCATGCGCGAGATATCAGAGGCTGAGAAAACATCTGTGGCACGCCAGAACGGCAGCCGCTCGGCCGCCTGGCTTAGCGAGAATTGCTTGAAATCTCCGCTGTACTGGGCGTTACGCTTTTCTTGTGGGTTCAACGTCTTAGAGATCGAATTGATACGACCAAAAATCTCGATGACGTCCTGATCTTGGGCGCCGATCAAATAGCCAACCGAGAGCGCAGTAGCTAAGAACGCACCCTTTTGTGTCTTCGTCAGCTCAGAGTATTTGACTTTCCTATTGTGCTCCGGATGCCGTGCGGCAAAATCATCGGCACGGTAAGAGATAATCGACCGAATGCGCTGCTGCCCATCGACAACTTCCTTGATGCTCTTTTCGAGATCCACATCGATCTGGTGACGAATATAGAGGCTCGGTACTGGCTTCTTTTCAAAGATGGTGTTGACCAAGTAGGCTTTTTGCGGGTTCGACCATACCGAGCGCCGCTGGTACCACGGGCTGATATTTAGGCTCTCATTGCTGTGGAAGTTTAGCAGGTCTTGGATGATAAGAGATTCGTAGTCGACGCGGTCCATATATGCCCCCGAGATTCTTTACGATCATTGTGGCACATCGCTCCTTTCATTGGCTATGGTTGTGCCGGGGATGCGTATGAAAAGCTCACCACGCATTAGCGGATCAGATGGGACGTACCACGGTTCGAAGCCGAAGCTAGGCGGTTGTAAGCGGTAGGCTCGAAAGTCCGCGGGACTGTCAGGAATTCTGTGCGCGAGGCCATGATGATGGAAAGGAGAGAATCATCACATGGCCATCGAGAAGGAACTTCTGGACCAACTGCTTGCCGGCCGCGATGCGAATGAGGTGTTTGCCAAGGACGGATTGCTCGACGACCTGAAGAAGGCGCTTTCAGAGCGGATTCTGAACGCTGAACTCGACGAGCATCTCGAGGACGACCGCACTGACGGCAGCGCCAATCGCCGCAACGGCCATTCGAGGAAGTCGGTTCTGACGGGCACGTCGAAGATGACGCTGTCGATCCCGCGCGACCGGGCCGGGACCTTCGATCCGAAGCTGATCGCCAAATACCAGCGCCGCTTTCCCGACTTCGACGACAAGATCATTTCCATGTACGCGCGCGGCATGACGGTGCGCGAGATCCGCGGCCATCTGGAGGAGCTCTACCGCATCGACGTGTCGCCGGACCTGATTTCGGCCGTCACCGACGCCGTCCTGGAGGAAGTGGCCGAGTGGCAGAACCGCCCGCTGGATGCGGTCTATCCGCTCGTCTTCTCCGATGCGATCCGCGTGAAGATCAGGGACGAGGGCTTCGTGCGCAACAAGGCCGTCTACATCGCGCTCGGCATCCTGCCGGACGGCACGAAGGAGATCCTCGGCATTTGGATCGAGCAGACCGAGGGCGCCAAGTTCTGGCTGCGCGTCATGAACGAACTGAAGAGCCGTGGCGTCGCCGACGTCCTGATCGCCGTCGTCGACGGCCTGAAGGGCTTCCCCGAGGCGATCAACGCCGTCTTCCCCCAGACCGTGGTCCAAACCTGCATCGTGCATCTGATCCGTCATTCGCTGGAGTTCGTGTCGTGGAAGGATCGTAAGCTGGTCTTGCCGGCGCTGCGCGCGATCTACCGGGCAAAGGATGCCGAAGCCGGCATGAAGGCCCTGGAGGAATTCGAGGCCGGCTACTGGGGCCAGCGGTATCCGGCGATCACCCAGAGCTGGCGGCGCAACTGGCAACACGTGGTACCGTTCTTCGCCTTCCCCGAAAGCGTGCGCCGGATCATCTACACCACGAACGCGATCGAGGCGCTGAACTCGAAACTGCGCCGCGCCGTCCGCACCCGAGGCCATTTCCCCAATGACGACGCGGCAATGAAACTGTTATACCTGGTCCTGAACCACGCCGCCGAGGAATGGAAACGACCGCCGCGCGAGTGGTTCGAGGCCAAGACCCAGTTCGCCGTCGTCTTCGGCGAGAGGTTCGTCAGCCAATGACGAAATCGGCCTCGCGCACAGAATTCCTGACAGTCCCAAAGTCCGCTGTCGGCGGAGCGAGCGGCCGTCCACCATGTGTTGTCCGAAGTCCGCTATCGGTCCGAAGTCAGCCTTCCTCAGTCCTCATCGCGCCAGACCACTCGGCGCACCACTCTTATGTGAGCAAGCCGCCTAACCCGGATGCCCTGGCGTTCTCGCGCCGTTGGGTTTTGCGTCTCGACATGCATGAAATCGTGCTTTCCGCAGCGTTCGCAGCTCATCTTGCTCCCCACCAGCTCAGCCTCAATGTCCCCGAAGATTTCCTTCAGGTCTCCCGGTTGATACCAGCGCTTGACACTGCAGAGCCCGCACTGGACGCGCACAAGCTGCCCGACCTCATGGGCATTGCTGAGCTTCCATTCGCTGCCACGCTTACGTCTTCCACCAGTGTCAGGCATGACCCAAAAATAGGAACCCATTCCTCTTCTGGTCAATCCACTCTTGACAGATTTGTTCCTATTTTGTTCACTGCGTCCATGGAATGTTTGGAGGCACTGCCATGGACCGCATTGTGACGCTCGACAGCCGCCAAGAGGCTACCCTACAGGCCACCGCCAACAGGTCCGTTGCCGTCCACGACGGGGATGTGCTGAAGGCGCTCAGGAAATGACCGTCCTCAACGGTCATCTTCAAGAGCGCCTGGACGCCTTGTCGGCACCGCGCCGGGCCACGCGGTAGGAGGCACCAAAATGGGCATTATGCATCTGGACCCCGAGGCCAAGGCGGAACTGCACTCCGAAGCGGTCAAGCTGATCGCCCGTTACGACAACCCGCTCGAGACCGTAAAGGCGCTCATGGCCTACAACTGTGAGCTGGAGACCAAAATACTCGTCATAGTGCATCGGCACCCGGGGCTGGCAACTGTCAGCTACGACGACACGCCGGTTGTCTTTGATGACCTTGGACGCGCCAAATAGACTATGCAGGAACTTATCGCCTTTTTAGAAGCCAACTCAGCGCTGGTGCTGGCGAACCCGGTCGTCTTTGCGACGTTTGCAGTTCTCTTCGGAGGCGGGGGCTTCCTAGTCGGCCGCTACTTGCTGACCGAGCGTATCGCCAATCTGGAAAGCCGAATAGCAAGACGTGACGAGGAAATCGCAGACCTAAAGGGCGAACAGAAAGCTCCAAAGCGGGAACTGTCGATGGTGCCTTTGATCGGTGCCACTGCGATTTATCCCAGGGAACCGGAGCGACTTCCCATGCCTGCTGTCCAACTCCCCGCCCAGCGGAAAGGCAACCAACGTGTCTGAGAACATCCTCCCACAGCAGAAGACCACTAAACTCATCGTGGTCACCGCCTTCGACCGCGACGAGAGCGGCGACCTTCAGCCTGTCTTTGGGCCAGCCGAGCAGCAGACCGAAGACCGGGCGATAAGAACCGCCAAGGGTCTGGCGGCGAAACATGCTGGTGTGATTGCATGGTCGCGCGAAGCCAATCCCGCGCTCGGCGAATACGGGGAACCGACTACGCTCTTCGTTGGCGGTGACGTGCCCGACATGGAGTGAAGAGGTGGCTAGCCCACCTCCTGCTCAGAAGGAAGGATCGTAGGATGAGCGACGAACGGATCCGCCTTCCGGATGCAATGGAGCCCGTCACGCGCCCCGGCATTCAACACCATAGGTGCGAGCATCGCGGCTGCGGCAAGAATGCGGGATGGGGCTTCGCCAAGCCGAGGCAGACGCCGCACTGGTTCTGTTTCGAGCACCGCGCCGACGGCGAGCGCTTCCTCTAAGGCCCCAGGCATGGTCTAATTCAGTCGGAGATTCCATCTCACCGCGCCAGACGAGACATGCTTCCAACGATGATGAGCCTTTTGACACGATTCACCGCCCTTGCCGTCAGCGCGGCGTGTTTGCCTTCGGCATCTTATGCAGATTTGCGCAACAATCAGCAGATTGAAGACGCTTGTTACCCTATTGCTGCGGCTAATGAAGCGCTCGCTAGGATGCCTACCTTTCAGACGACGTGGAACCTCGTGATCAAGATGTTCCACAACAAACGCAAGGTGATGTATGAAGAGACGATCTTTGACAATGGCATCGCGTACAAACGGAGCGCACCTTCCGGGCTTGGCGCAGCACGCCGTACAGTATCGTTGACAATGTCCGCCGTTCGGATTGTCACCGGCTGCGCGAAGAGGTGCTGGATGGTGTCAACACGGTAGTTATCTTCTATCGGAAACATTACCCCGAGTATGATTCGCGATATTATCGATGCACCATCTGGGTTGAGATTCCAGAATACAGGAACCGGAAATCGGATTGCGTGAGCGTTGATCCCGTCGAGGTTGTAGAGATAAAACTGCGCTGGTCCTATCGGACGGACATCAAGGCACCAGTGATAGCCCCGGATGAACGCTGAGTTTCTGTCAGGACAAGTCTGCCTTCATCGCCTCTTCGTGGTTTCATCCCAGAAGTCCTGCAGTGAGGTATGGCGAAGTTCTTCCTCGCCCCGAAGGTGCTTCACGCGGGCTTTGATGCCTGGCTTGACCCACTGCGTTGCCGGCCGCTTTGGCATATCCTTGGGCGGTGGCCCGGCATGTTCCTGGACTCTTTTCCAAAGTCGTTCCCTCATCTCGCGGTTGATTCTCACGAACGCACTGCCGACATATTTGCGGGTGCCTGGGTCAGCCATCAGAGCAAACGCCGGCTTGCCCCGCTCGCGTTCAACTCCGAGAAGCTCGAACTCGCTTTCGGTGAAGGATTTTGTCTTCAGCCAATTGGTAGTTGGGCCGCTGCGATATTTGCTGTCTCGACGCTTCGATACCATCCCTTCCAGGCCGGCCGCGTCGATCAGATGATAGATCGCGTCTGGCTCGCCGGGCAGTGGAAGCCGGCCACCGCAACAAGCCGGCTACCGGCGGTGGCGATATCGTGGGCATGCTTGTTTCGCTCTCGCGGCGCCGGAGAGAGCCATAAAGCCTGCCAAAGGGCTTCCCTGTCATTTTTAGGTCCCTGTTTGCAAGCAGCCGCGGCTGCCGGTTCGATGAACCATCGCGTCGGTGCCTTGGGCCGAGCCGCGGGGTCTCGTCCGTCCTTCAGACCCCGGTGGATCACCTCGCTATCGGGAAACAGGACGATTCAAATATTAGCGGAGATGCTGTAGACAACTGTCAAAACAACGACACCCTAAATCCCGCCTCCGTTGGATCGAGGTTTCGATTTGTGTATAACCAGTAAACAGATAATTCGCAATTAACCCCGTTCTGATCTCTCACATTGACTACAAAGGGGTCGTCTTCACCAAAGAACCAGTAACCAGCGTGTATAACTCTGTTCTTGAATTTCATTCTCCCTTTCGGATGACCATTTGCATCTATTTTTTCTAGACGCATGCTGAACGAAACGGGCCATGCTATATTCAGCATTTGTCCAACGGAAAGCTGGTAATCCTTCTGAAAAGTTGGGCAACTACTGCAAAAAGCCGAGACGCTGGTTGTCATCAAGACACTTACGGCGAGCAACATGATTCTTAGAATGGCCATAGCGTCAATCCCAGTGGTTAGAACGACAGACTTCCCTATAGGCGTCCATGCAGCAGGCCATAGGATAGCAGTGAAAGTCTTGAGCGTCGTGGCGGGCCAGATCAATCGGTCCGGCCCGGCTAATACTCATGTTCGACGCAGGCAGCACGACACTTTCCGGCCGCCAAACGATATGGGATCAATCAGCAGGAGTCGCGGCAGACGTTGTACCTCTCGCGGCAGTCCTCGTTGCCGATGTTTTTGCAATGTTCATAGACTATCCGGCAACTCTGAGTGCACTCGCTTACTTTCAACGCAGGAAAACTCTGTTTTACGTCTGGCGTAGGCACCGCGAAGGCGATTATTGTTGAATCGGCTTTGCCGTGAAAGTCGGCGGCTTGAAGGACGGAAAACGCCGAAACCAAAAGCACTGCTGCTAGGATGACACGCATAGTTCTCTCCTAAGATTTTAAACCGCGCAGTCTAATCTCGACCTAATTGTGTCGTTGTCATGACATAGAAAATCGCATGGAGTTATTTTTTGGAGCTAGTATTTAGCACCTGTTATGTAGTACGTTTTGACTAAGACGCGTGACCGCCACAAGCCTTGGGCGGTCAGCGCCGACGGGGACGACGGTAACTGCTAACTAATGTGTAGCGGTTGAGCTTTCTTGACGAAGGCAGCACGAACAAAATCTTCGAACCGCAGGTGCCACTTATTGCGCCCGATGCAAAAACGCTGCGGGTGCTGCAAAAGCCCCGGCGAATTGGCCGGGGCTTGGAGAGATGGGTGAAGTCGAGCTAGTTGGGAAATACATTCCTAGTTGCCGATCTGGCCCACATACATCATGCCGTTGACCATCACGTGGCATTGCGAGCCGAGCGGCATGGGCGCGCCCTGGCCGGAACGGCCAAGATAGGTCCAGCAGTGATAGCCCATGGCCTGGGTCTGATAGTCCGGCGCTTTGGACGGGGTGGGCCGCGCCGAGCGAAAGCCATCGTTGTCCACAGAGAGATAGTCGTCGACCTGGTTCCAGACGCTTTCATCAGACTGCCTGCTCTTGAACTCGTCATTCCAGTCGTCCATTGCGGTGCCCGCACCGGGGACGAACTCGTTAACGATGTCGCCGAGGAAACCGCCCGCGTTGGCGGCAACAGGTGAGCTGGCAAGCACGAATGCAAGCGTGGTCTTCACAAGCAGTGCGTTCATTTCTTCCTCCCGTTGTCCTCAGAACTCATCTATGAGGATTGGGGGAACTTGCGCTTCTAGTGATGAATTCGTCTTGAACCCGCCATTTAGCTGACGTTCATCAAAGCGCATTGCCGCGTCGACGGACCATAACCATTTTACTAATTAGGAACGATGCATGAAAGTGGCATATAATTCGCAGCCGGCGAACGAACCCTAGTTGCCCTCCGCTGGTTAGGCCCGATGGTCACCCCCGATAGGCTGTCGGGCCGTCCCAATCAGAGTATGCACGGTAGCGACCAGCGTGAGCCGAGATCGAACCAACTACCCCGCAACGGGGATCAGGGGCAAGCGCCACGGGCCACCTGTGAACGACGAAGCAGCGCATTTCGAGTTCTGCCCTGTCTGTGGCCAGACGTTCGACAAGCGAAACCTTGGCGAGGTGCTGCATCATTAGGTGCGTGGGCCGTATCGCTCTGGCAGATCGCGCCATGGCGCATCGGATCGCAGCACCCATAAAGATCCCGTTGAGCACCCGCCGGTCATCGACGCGCGGGCACGCCTCGCGGCTTGTTCGGCAACATAGGCTCGATCACGCGCCATTCGAAGTCAGTCAGGTCATATCGGCTCATGATGAGCCTGAATCAGATTCTGCCGCAATATGAAAAGCCTCGGTCGCGCCGTTGGCGCTCACGACGCTTGCCGTCCCGCCTTGCGCAACCACCCCCCAAGGGGGAAATATTGGCGTCACTTATTCAATACGGGAATGAAGATCGGGAGTGACTATGGCGCAGTACCCAGCCGCCGCGCCACGGCATAGAGGTTCCTACGCCACCGATGGTCAGAGGGCGTAGAGGGGAAGAAGACCCGGCCCTCAATGCAAACCACGGCCCAATGCCGACCGCGATTTTCCGTTTCGAGAGGATGGAGCCCTGCCTCCCTGCACAACCTTACGCAGTCACGATGATGCTTGCTCATCACTGCCTCCTGCAGGGTTGGGATTTGAACGTCGGCGAAGCTCTTCCACCGCTTGTTGCCGCAAAAGCTGGGCGGGCACCCACGTGAAGGACGGCGGCTCTCTGAACCAAAGGTCGCGCCAAGCGTTCCTGGACGTGCCTTCTGCAACTTTGGACGCCCACTCGGAGGGAGAGTAGGAGCCTTCTTCATCGATGATACGCCCTCTTTGAACCTTGGCATAGTGGTGCTTGCCGCCGTAGGCCATGCGGACTTCGGTACCTGGGCGAAGCGCAATCTCCTTCCATACCAACGGCGCTGCGTCCTCTCTGCGCGTATAGGTGCGAAAGTCCTCCTCCATCCACTGCGCGTACACGTCAGGAGCATACTTCTCGGCCACTGTTTCGAGATGCTCCTCTGGCCACCAGCCGTCGCGAATCGTGTTTTCGATCCAGCTACGCACCAGCGTTTCAGCAAGCGTACTAGGTTCTATCTTGCCGCCCGAAAGATAGACGATGTCCGCATAAAGCACTCGATCAAACGGGATGAAAACCTCGGAAGTAGACATTTTTGGCTCCTCTTTGCAGCGTTTTAGGCATAAATAGTCTGTCGCCTAAATGCGCCTTCAGAGAGGTGATGTCAACAGGAATAGCTACATACTTCCCATTCTAGCATTTTTTGGTCTGAAAATGCCTCAAGACACGGAAAAAGCCTAGTTCGGCGGCAAATGGCGCGTCACCTGTAACCCCTCTGCCTTGAGGCGCACGACATCTGCGGCCTTACGGCGAGCGGTCGGAGCGCCCCCAACAGCTCTGGCGCGTCAACCGCACGGCAAGGTCGAGGCTGTCCTAGGATGGCCTGTGATGGAACCGAAGAGGGCACGGGGGTGGTGATCCCGCGCTGCGTGTGTTTTCCAATTGCCTCACAGGGTAGGGTCTTTTGTATATAACATGCTGATGGTCGGACCGACGGGGTCGGGAAAATCGATGCTGGCGCAGCGGCTCACCTTTGATGACATGAAGCATCAGGCCCGCAACGAGTTAGCGAAGTATCTTGAATCAGGGCTGAGGTATTCAGGCTGATGAAAGAAGCAGACGATCTAGCAGCCATCATCCGAAGTCGCGCATCGGCATTTAACCAACCCGGCGAAGGGTAAGCCGAAGTAGGCGCTTTCTCGGTCTCGTCGGCGGGTGCCATCGTTTACTTACACCAAGGGCGGGGCGTTGGCGGGCAACTTGTGGAACCGCAGACAAACGTAAGGGCTAACCCCTCTGACACCAGCACCTCGCCAACATCGCGGCCATCAGCAAAGAGAGAGCCGCAGCTTCGGCCGTAGTTGCAGGCGTCCGTACCCTCGGTTCCCGGCGGGCATGAACACGGAACCATCTTCAGTTCCAGCTTCGCGACAGCAACCAACTCTTGGAGGCGTGCCTTCGCTCGACGCCCCAGGTCAGCCTCAGCTCTACATCTTGGCTCGATGCTTTCGGGCGTATTGAAGCCGACCAGCCGGGTCCCCTTCGGGGCACCCTTGAGCCGAATGGTATCACCGTCCGTAATCGTGAACTGGCTCCTCGCCAATGGCTTCAGGGTTCCAGCGTCTGGCAATGCAAGGGCGGGACTGCTTGGGGAGGTCGTGTGGGAGCGGTCGACGTAAGAGTAGATTAGGGAACCGACGACCAAAGCCAGCGCGAACCCAAAGGCTCGGACAAACCGGCCGGCCAGATACCGGACCTCGCGCACGAGCGGGTTCCGCCGCCGCCGCTGCCTCCACCGTGGCGGCTGCGAGCTGTTCGGGCGTGACTGCGGTGGTGTCTGACTGGTCGCCGGGACGTAGCCGATAACCTCGAAGAGCTTGGCGCGCTGCTTGTCGGTCAGCCTCGCTTTGGGGCCGTATTTCATCAGACGGGCGTGAATGTCGACCAGGAATTGTCTTTGCCATTGGCTGAGGTGACCGCGACCCAGCGCAATCTCGATGCGGGACTTCAGGTCCTCGGGTTCCATGCGTGAATGCCCCCGGCCTCACAAGGCAAACTAACGCCTGCGTTGCCTCAAGCAAGCGAGGTCCAAGTTCCAGGCTACCATCACATGAAGCCGATGCACAGACCGCCTCCCGTGCCCCCAAATTCATACCACACGGTGCTGCTGCAACGGCTGCGGCCCTAGCTTGCTGCTCATCCATCGTTCCCAGCACTGTGGGTTCGAGTTTAGTGGCTGTGCAATGACGGCCAGCGGGTTCGGGCGCGAGACCGCGGCAAAGCCAGCGAGGACGGCGCCGAAGCGGCCAAACTGAATGCGGAGCGCGACATCCTAAGAAAGGCCACAGCCTACTTCGCGAGGGAAGTGACGTCAGATTCTTCTTCGCGAGGCACCGGAGCATCTGGCCGGTGGAATAGTCGTGCAGTGCGCTCGATGTGTCGCCGTAAGAAGAGGCATTGGCCTGATCCTTTATCGAGACTGAACAGGTCGGCTGGCGATCGTCACGTCAGTGACGTTGACACCAAATTCGATGCTCACACCGTCGTCGTGGCCAATGGCGCCATAGATGTAACCCTCGATGACTACCGGTAGATGAGCTCTGGCTTACACGGCCCAATCAGGTTGTCCGAGAAATGCGCCTTGAGTTGGTGTCGCCCTTCTTTGAGGAATCGTAGTTTTCCGCAGGAAAGCTCCGGCGGTTTCAGATACACTTTGGCATCATACCACTGATTCCAAAGCGTTTTCTGCCACCCCCGGAGCCGACAATGCGCCAAGAACGCACCGTCCAAGCCAGTGTATTCGATCTTTTCGCCGGACACGAGATCGGCCGTGAGCTGAAGGGCATGTCCGATTGGCTGGACGAGCAGCGTCACCTGACCGGGCTGGTGGCCGCCGACCTGCGCCGGCACGGGGTCAAGGAGACCGGCCGCGAGAGCCTGCCGGCGGAGGCGGTGCTGCGCTGCGCGCTGCTCAAGCAGCATCGCCAGCTCAGCTACCAGGAACTGGCTTTCCACCTGGAGGACTCCGCCTCGTTCCGGGCGTTTGCCCGGCTGCCATGGGGATGGAGCCCGAAGAAGTCGGTCCTGCACAAGACGATCAGCGCGATCCGGGCCTCGACCTGGGAAGACATCAACGAGGTGCTGCTTTCGAGCCCCCGCCACGAGAAGCTGGAAAGCGGCAGGGTGATACGTGTGGACAGCACCGTCACCGCAGCCCTCATCCACGAGCCGAGCGACAGCAGCCTGTTGTGGGACGCCGGCCGGCGATCGGTGGAAGCGCTGGACGCGTTCCTGGCAGCTTCAAGGCCGGTGCAATGCTCATCCGAGACGTGGGACTGCCGGCGCGCAGACAGCGCCAGCGTGGCGGCTTGGATGGTCGAGCACGGCCAGGCGCTCGATTGGCCGCGCTACAGCCATGGTGCCTATGCGGCGCAGCAGGCGAATGCTGAAGGCTGGTCGCGCAAAAGCGGTCTGTCATGCGAACCGCGGCAAACGTGTGGACAGATCAATCGTGCGACGAGGCCCAATGGTATCTGCAGTACTGTTCATGGGGCCGGAAGCTAGATCGGGACGGTGACGGCGTCCATGCGAAACCCTCTGCTGAGTTGATGACGGCCGAGTCCTCTCTCGTCCCATTCAGCATGTGGCCCGCACTCATCCACGAAGTCCGAGACACACTTACTGATGCTAAGAGAGGCACAGGCGACGGGATTCGGCTCCGCCAAAGAAAAGCCCGCCGACCGAAGCCGACGGGCTATCTTCCCTCATTTCCTGGATGACCCACAAAAGATACCCAGGAGCCTCACGCCATGCAGTTGCGCACGCTGTTTCGCGCCTCCCTGCGCGTAGTGGCATCGCTTCCGAAAGCCTGGGCGTAAAGCGGCAGCGCCCTGCCCCAAGAAGCCGGCGACGTGCATGACGGCGCGCTAATAGTTAGCTGCCCGCGAAGCTGCCGGCAGTACGCCTACCAGCCATACTCACCGTTCAGGTAGAAAATATCGCGCTCCGCTCCACTGATATATTTCTTGGGCTTTTTTGGAAGAACCTCGAGCATCGTGCTCAGCTTTTTGTCATCTTTCTTCTTAACGTCGATCGCCCTGCTGAAAATACTTACACCGCCTTCCCTGAAGGTCACAAAATCGCAAACCTCGACAGCATTTATTGCTCCGTGAAGAGCAGAAAAATCACTCTGGTCATGCAGGCGCTGGAATGTTTCCATGCTCCCTCCTCCTACTGGCCCGTCGAAGTCACACGCAACGCTTTCTACAATGTTCCGAAGATCGAGGAGCGCCAACCCGCTGGCCTTCCCGACCCAGGTCTCGGTGGCTTCTCCGCACATGATCTTGCCAACCTCCGTGCACTGACCCAAGACAACAATGCAGGTCCCTGAATACTTATATTGGAAATAGCTCATGATCTTGAGTGCTGATGCAGCCGAGCCGGCTTCTGCATTTATCAGCATGAACAGATATTCCCCCTTACTCCGGCGAGGTTCTGTCTCATGGAACACACATTCAAAGGCTTCTTCATCGATATCAGAATTGATGTAGAGGAAATCGGCATTCCAATCGTCTGCGAGGTCGTTGGCCACCTCACCAATCCATTCACAAATATCCATTTTTGGATGTCTCCTTCGGTTAAGTCCGTCTCTGGCACGCCCTTCGCGCCAGCTTCGCAACGTGAAATAGGAAACGCTGCCACGCCTCACGATGGCCAAATTCGACTTGCCCTATAGTATCGTTCAGAAGGCCGGTCCGTGAGTTCAGACCTTGAGCGCTGTCACCCTCAGACGCACGCTGAGTGCTGCAGTGCTGCTGCTGCGAATGATCCGCCGGGCAGGAGATCTTCAACCCCTCGCGGCGCTTCCCGGTAAGGCATGGCTGAGGCGGCGGTGGGCCTGGTGTTGGCAGCGCCGACGTCTCGCGGCTGAAAGAACCGACCGAGCAGGTTGGCCGCCACTGCGGAAGCAACTTGGGAGGTGCGGTCGATAGGTGGTGGCCGCCACATTCCGTACAAGTATTTCACTGGGCTAGATGGCCTCGACCTCGCGGAAATTCCGCCACAGCCGGTTGACGGGGGGAAACAGATTATCCACGCCCTCTAGCTGGGCGATACGTGCGCGTACGGCATCCTCGCTGATCACATCGAGTGGCATGCCCATCTGCTGGAGCCAGAGCGCCGAGAACTGCCAATCAGAACACCTACCACCCGAGAGCCACTCGGCGATCTTGTCAGGGCGATAATATATGCGGTTGCCCTGCCCCCGCCGCATCGGCTCGGTTGCGGGCCCCAAATCCCGGATCCTCCAATTTGCTAAGCTCTGGAGGCTGGCGCCAAGAAACCGTGCTGCAAGGCGAGACGGTATCGGACGCCATGGAGGAAGGTTTGTCGTCATGGCAACCGCGATGAAGTGTTGAATGTCGACGTTCTTGGCGATCCCCTTCGGTTGCCAGCTTGGCCAACTGTCAAACTGTCCAACCTCTTTTTCTTCAAAATGATAGTTAGAAGAGATATAAGTCTGCATGTTCCGTTGCTCCGCGCACCTGGCTAGATTGCCGGTTGGACAGTGCCGCGACGACTGGCATCAATCCCGATGTGATGACATCCGAGTCTCTACCCAGCAGAGCAGCTCTTACCTGGTCGTTCGAAGCGCTCATCCACCGTTCCACTTCCTGCCACGCCCAGACATAGCCACGTTGCGTCACTCCCACAGGGCGCGGAATGGATGTCTTCGTGCTCCGCTTACAATCCCCCAGCTTCTTCAAGATTGGCGTAATCTGCTGCACGGTAATCGTTCTCTTCATACGCTCCTCGACGGCGCTGGCCACGTCCTCGGCCAGATACACCGGACGATTGAACGGCGAAGAGCCGCTCTCCCGAAGCTCCGCAATGATCTGCTCCGGCACGGATGCGCTAGCCCGGATCAACTCTTCTTTCGCAACGGTTCGCGGCGGCTCGGCATTTGCGTCGAAGTCGGAGAGGTCGAAGTTCAGAAGATAGTGTTTGAAGGCGGCAATGCTCTCGTCCGAGAAGCCAACCTGCCTGAGCTGACGATAATAGGCGTCTTCCCGTTTCGCGGCTTCCACCTTGCACACGAAGAGCCTCCGGTCGTCATGCTCGATGGCCATGGGCTTTTCGCTGTTGGTCATGATGATGATGCCACGAGGCGTCCTGACGTTGAACGCATCAACCCCCTTGCGCTCGACAGATTGGATCTCCTCTGTCGCCCATCGCTTTAGGCGGTTGTAAGCCGTCTTCAACTCATCGATCTGCAGTTCGTCGAGGGCCAGCAGGCGAACGTTTCCCATCTCCGCCTGCCAACGCTCGCCGAGGATGGCGCCGTACAGCTCCCGAACATCATTCTCGTGGAACATGCGCTTGACGGCTTGCACCAGAAGGTTTTTGCCAACGCCCTGTCTGGATTGCAGCACGATCGCCGACTTGATCTTGGTGGCCGGCCGCTGGGTAAGATGAGCAAGGTATTGAAGGACCCACCGCCTCTCGTCCTCGCCAGGCAGAAGGTAGCGAAGGTGGTCAAGCCATATCGAGGCATCGCCTTTCGCGGCTGCGACTCCTCCGTCCTGCCACGTGTTCAACTTTCGGATGCCGTTCTCCTCTACAATGAGCTTTTCATTTCCGACCAGGAAGTCGTGCTCATCGGCCAGACACGACAGCTTCGAGTTGCGGAAGGC
Source organism: Mesorhizobium sp. WSM4807 (assembly GCF_055811615.1). Lineage (NCBI taxonomy): Bacteria > Pseudomonadati > Pseudomonadota > Alphaproteobacteria > Hyphomicrobiales > Phyllobacteriaceae > Mesorhizobium > Mesorhizobium sp. WSM4807. The sequence goes on along the minus strand of NZ_JBVVQY010000020.1, from coordinate 9,371 downwards.
GGTGCTTGCCGGCTGTTTCTTGCGCATGTCCCGCGTGAAGGAGCGATCGAAATCCTCCCGCGTCTTGTCTCGCCCATTCGAGACGTCAAAGAACAAACCCGATTTAGTGTCGAGCACGTACTTCGCCTGTAGCGGTGCAAGCCCCGGATCGGTGTTGGCCAGTTCCACCGGAGTGCGAATGACCATTCCTTCCCGAAAAAGGCAGCCCACGCACTCGGAGTTTGTTGCGGCGATCGTCTGGCACAGCTTCGGGCGGTACTTGCTGGCGTGATCCAGCTTGTCCTGGGCTTCACGATAGTCGTATCGCAAGTCGCGGGCAGACATCAGATGAAAATACCGCTGCCCTTGGGGGATGTGCGCCAGAATATCAGCGGCGTCCTTCCACTGCGGCTCGGTCAGGCGCTCACTGGCCTCGTCACATGAACGAAGAAAGCTGCAGGCTGTAACCATCGCAAGAGCACCAGCGGCACTCTTGCTGGCGTCCCCATCCCCCGAGATCATTTCCTGACGAAGTGCGTCAGCCAGGGCATGCCCGCCAGAACGCGACGAACTGTCAGAACTCTCGGCTATTCGGGCTGCGACGACGCCTTCCATCTGCTCGAGGGTCCAGGTCCGACCACTTGCCCCGTCCAAGATCTGGACGGGTTTGGCCGGCTTGGTCTTAGGGTTGAACGTTCCCGGCACCCTGAGGACGCGTGCGAGTTCTGCGATCGTGTCCAGCTTGAGCCCATGTCGTTCCCAGACCACCCGAGCCTGCTCGTTCCAGGCTGACCAGAGTCGCTCAACGCGCCTCCGATCTTCCGACGTCTTCAGAAGCAAGGGCTGCTCGAACTGCCAGATCGGGTAGATCCCCCCACCCGAATGGACGATCAGGGTGGGCTCGGGTAGTCCGGCCTCCCCTAGCAACTTGAGCGCCTGCTCTTCGTTTTCCGGGAGGTTTTTGGCGGAGTGCACCCCAGTGGCGAGGTCGATGTCGAGCGCCAGGAAGGCGACGGCACAGGCCGTGTCTTTCTGGCGCGTCTGTTTTTCGACGGCGCGCCCATCGTGAAGGGCTACCGCGAGGTACCGATGAACGTCATCGGGCTGTGCTGCCAAAAAATCGAAGGCGATTTCTCGACTGCTATACGGAAACACCGTGTGCCGCGGACGCCCACCCGACAACTCGAACACAACGAGGTTGCCCTCGCCTTCCTGCCCGAACATCAGCTCGATGTAGTCCTTAATCTGCTTCCTGTTGGAGTGCATGGGCGCTTACCATGCCTTCCTGGAGAACACGGTCGTGAGAAACGTTCGCGGATCGGCGTCGTCGTAATGGGCGAACTCACGGATGCGTCGAGCGCGATCGTCCTTCAGGATGATATCGGCTGTTCGCCTCACATCGTCGTCGCTGGCGGTGCGAGCCCAGGACTTATAGTTCGTAGGCTGCCACCGATAAAACCAATAGCGGTTGCAAGCAAACGCGGGACGCGGCTCCGGGCACAGCCCTTCCTTCGCCATTTCGACAAGCGCGTCCCTGGGGATATGAAGCCGTTGTGCGACTTTGAAGTCCACAAGCAGGTCACTACATTTTGCCAAATACTGATAGAGATCGATTGATCTTTTGGATTCCATTAGGACACATCCTTTTCAAGTTTGTGGTGATGTGCCTTAGGTGTTGATCGTGTATATTACGCGCAAGTATTGATCGATGATGAGGTGCATCATGACGATGCTCTGCGCATCACTCTTATTTTTTGTGGGGTTGTAATATTAATATTGTGCCCTAGGACGAATGCCCGCGCCTCCGCAAGTGGTGCGCGCAACAGGTCCAACAAGGGCGCCACTCGACCCGGCCCCGCCTGCGCCAAAACTCGAGCCAGGCCCAAGGCCCAAACCCGGTCTGCTCACCCAGAGCTGCGATTGCTACGTCTAGATCACTGCGCAGGCGATGCGCAGGCGCCATCCCCTCTCATAGGGTCAGTCGAGCTTCAGCCTCTGCGATCTTACGGCCGTTAGGCACTGAACGAAGAAGACGGCGCTGAAGCGTCCCCGTGACAGCTTATTGCTGATGTTGGCCTCTTTCTCCTCCACCCCGATGGCTGCCAGCTTTTCGACCAGATCGGCATAGCTCAGGCCCTGGAGCTTTAGCTCCGCCTTTAAGAGCCCGCTCACCAGCCGCTCCCACTCTGTCTCGGTCATCCGAACATTCTCCGCCAAAAAAATCTTGTGCGGCCCATTGAAACCACCTTTTTAGTGTTTATCTATCGTATTCAATATAAATCTACTGAACACGATAGATAACTTCCTCAAACTCAGTTAGGAAACCACGACATGACCATCGACCCGACAACGGCAAAAGTGCTGACGGACCTCCTGCGCGAACTCTCCTCGGAACTCGATCTTCACTACGATGATCACGATTTCCACGCGCTTAGCCAAACAATCGAGACCTTGCGACGTGCCGCTACCCTGATGACGAACGCCGGCCACAAGACCCCTGAGGTCTACCACCATGTCATGGGCCGCTTCGAGCGGATGACTCGCTCCTGACATAGCGATGCGACAGCGAAAGTTCCATGGCATCCAACCATCTCCTCTCCAGGACTTTTCAAAATGACTGAACCATTCGATCCTTCCATATCAAGCTCCGACTACCTGGCTCTGGCGCGTAAGCACCATCGGACCGGGACATCTAGACTGAGCGAGGAACTGGCCTGGATGCTGGGCGACGCGGCCTACGACTGCGGCCTCAACAAGGAGCACGTCGACATCCTGATTGACCCCGTCAACTGGAGCGCCGCCGTTCGCGATGAGAACAGGAAGCCCAGGGTGTTCCTCCAAGGCCGCACCAATCAAAAGGGCAACGCGGAGATCAATTGGGCCCGCGGCGGCGATCTCGAGATCCTGTATGACGAAGACTTTCTGGCCAGGTACGCGGTCGCGGTCCGATCCTCCCACTCGGTCCCATGGCGAAGCCTTGGGGAACTCATGTGGTGGAGGGGCTATGAACTGCTGGTCGACGATGTCATTATTCACAAATCCCCCGCGGCCGCAGCTCTCTTGTATGCCCATGCCGCCCGCCTCAAAGAACTTGCGTCCTTTCTCGCCCGGCACGTGAACCTGGTCGGAGCAATGGCGCTCAACTTCACCTATCGGGATGGCGAAGTAACCGCAGCGGACTTCGTGCCAACCATTCCGCCTGATCGGCTGCAGGAGTTGATCCAGGAGCGCGAACGACGGACGGCCGCGAGGCTTCGGGAGGCCGTCGAGCGTATCGTGCCTAAGAACGATGCTGAATGATCGCCCGCGCACTTTGTGCCCCATGAGGTCGCGAGCACCGGTCCCCCATTCCACAAACAAGCCTGCTATCGTTCAATGATCCTCCCCAGCGCCCACGTTCGGCCACCGCTCTCGCCACGTTCTTTGCATCTGCTGATCGACAACGGCGCCCTCCAGGAGCCTACAGGGCGTCTCGCGCGTGCCGTCTCCTCCGTCAGAGGCTCGCCGTCGGTCAAGCCATCCAACTGCAGGCCCGAGGAGGAGCGGCACGGCCCGGTGGATTTTCGGGCGGCATTTCTGGCCTGCAACTTCGCCATTAGCTGGGACGTTTTTGAACTGGCTCGGCAGCGGGATCTATCGATCGCCCGCTCACCTTGGGTGGGAAGGGGAAGGAGTACACGATATTCCTTTGAGAGGACGGGGTTAGCGGCGGGTATGGTCCCGAACACGGCCCGTATGAAAATTTGATTTTTCAAGTAATAGCATGCGCCGCCACAGGTCGCTCAGCTGTGAAAACGCATTTCCCCTCTAGTACCACGCAGGAGGCCCATGGAACCGCGGCGATCACGGAACTAGATCTCGGTCAAGTTCCACATGATTTGAGCCGACATCGGATGAAGCGACCGTCAAGCCGATTGCCAGACAACCTCGCACCTGTTGCGGTTAATCTTGACCAAGCTGCCGCGCTCATCGGGATCGGCTCGTCTCTGTTCACCCAGCTAGTGGCTGCAGGCCAAATGCCAGAACCAAGGCCAATTGCTTCACGCCTTCTTTGGGACGTGGAGGAGGTAGTTGCCGCCTTTCGCGCGATCCCACATCGGGGCGAGTCCAATAGATTGGGCATACCGTCCCCATCAAACAACCCCTGGAACTGATGCCTAGAAAGCTACCAAAGGGCGTTTCCCCTGATCGTGACCGACATGGAAATGTGCGCCTGTACTTTCGCGCCCTCGGCCGGTCCAAAGTCCGACTACGGGAGAAGCCGGGGACAAAGGAGTTTGAGGCCGAGGTGGCTTGTGCTCGGCTAAACGTTCCCTACGCGCCTCAGAAGCTCAGCGGCACCGCGGACCGAAATGAACCGGTGTCCCAGAGGTCCTTTCGCTGGCTATGCCAGGAGTACAAGCGACGTGTAAGGCTCTCACCCAAAATCTTGGCTCGACGGTCATCGGTTCTCGATGAAATCTGCAACAGCGAGCACAAAAGCGGCAGCAAGCGGGGGACACTCCCCTTCGACCTCCTGGAGCGGAAGCACGTCCTCGAAATTCGAGATGATCTCCGTTCGACGCCAGGTGCCCAGAATGAGGTCGTGAAGGTAATCTCGGCCATGTACGGTTGGGCGATTGAGAACGAGATCGTCCGGAGCAATCCAGCTCTCGGGATCAAGCGCCTGAAATCTGGCGATGGATTTCACACATGGTCCGTCGCAGAGGTGCGTCAGTTCGAGGCACGCCATCCACCTGGCAGCAAGGCACGTCTGGCACTGCATCTGGGACTGTTCACAGGACTGCGTCGCCAGGATCTTGCGATCCTTGGGCGCCAGCACGTCAGGAATGGGTGGCTACACATCCGCCCCCAGAAGACCAGCAACTCGTCAGGAGTGGAGGTGGAGCTCCCCATTCTTCCTCAGTTGAGGGCGACAATCGACGCCAGTGCTTGCGGTGACCTGACCTTCTTGACGTCGGAGTGGGGAACACCCTTCACCGTTAATTCACTTGGTAACAAAATGCGGGACTGGTGCGATCAAGCAGAGTTGCCCCACTGCACCCTTCACGGCCTCCGAAAAGCAGGAGCCACTATAGCAGCCGAGAACGGCGCCACGGACGAGCAACTCATGGCGATTTTCGGTTGGACCACCAAGCAGCAAACCACGCACTACACGAGGAAGGCGCAACGCCGCCGGATGGCCGGACAGGCCGCCCACCTCTTGGCCATTCCGGAACAAAATCAGGACGAAATTGTCCCACCAAAAAAGTCGACAACGAAAAGTGGGACAAAAATCAGAAAAAGCTCCGGTAAATCAACACCTCCATAAAGGTGGTGGTGCCCCTAGCCGGGATCGAACCAGCACTCCTTGCGGAACTCGATTTTGAGTCGAGCGCGTCTACCAATTCCGCCATAGGGGCTCAGACCGGGCGGCCTGGATGGGCGCGGACTATACGGTTGGAGGCCTGTTCGTCAACTGGCCAATTCCAGACATCCGGCCTTCGCTTAGACTTGGCCTTTCGATTTCGTGAAGCTACGGCCATTGTGCAGCGCAGAAAATCTTTCTAGACAGGCAGCGCATTGAAGCGCGTCGCGTCTGGAGAGATTCATGTGGCGCGCTTTGGTCTTTGTTTTTATGCATTGTTATCCCAAAACCGCTGCGCATTTGGGCGACATGCATCAGGAGTGCCGATGCTTCGCGGACTTTACGACTGGACCTTGTCGCTGGCGGCAAAGAAATCCGCCGAATGGTGGCTGGCCATCATCGCTTTCGTCGAAAGCTCGGTGTTCCTGGTGCCGGCCGACGTGCTCTATCTGCCGATGGCGCTGTCACGGCCGGATCGCGCCTATCGCTACGCGCTGGTCGCCACGCTGGCCTCCGTTCTGGGCGGCATCGCCGGTTGGTACATCGGCCACTATGCCTACGACACGGTGGCGCGGCCGATCCTCGAATTCTACGGCAAGTACGACGACTTCGAGACACTGCGCGTCTCGGCGGGCACCGGATTCATCATCCTGATGCTGGTCACCTCCGGCCTCGCCCACCTGCCGCCGATCAAGGTAGTGACGATCCTGTCCGGCGTCATCGGCACGCCTTTGCTGCTGTTCATCGTGCTGGCGATCGTGGCGCGCGGCGCCCGCTTCCTGTTCCTCGCCTGGCTGCTGCGCCGCTATGGCGAACCGATCCGCGAGTTCATCGAAAAGCGCCTTGGCATGATTGCGGGTGGCGCCGCCGCTGCCCTGATTTCGCTCTATATCGTCGTCAAATACGCGTTTTAGAGCAAGGATGTTCGAATTGACCCATCCTTTGCTCTGACGGGAATGGACGGTAGATCGATGACAGCGACCTTGAATGCCGACACTGCACGCCAGCGCTTGCGAACGGCGTTGTTCCTCGCTGTCGCCATGGCCGCCACCGTCGGCTCGGCGCTGGCCTTCCAGTATCTGGGCGGCTACATCCCCTGCAAGCTCTGCCTGGAGCAGCGCACCCCCTACTATATCGGCGTGCCGCTGATGCTGCTGGCGGCGCTTGCGTCGACACTGCGTGCCCCCGCATGGCTGACCCGCGGCCTGCTGGCCGTCGGCGGCCTGCTGATGGCATACGGCGTCTATGTCGGCGTCTATCACTCCGGCGTCGAATGGGCGTGGTGGCCGGGCCCGACCGATTGTGCGGCGGCGGCAGGACCGGTGGATACCGGCGGCAAGGGCGTGCTCGACGCGCTCGACAAATTCGTCCCGCCCTCCTGCGACAAGGCGGCTGTGCGTATCCTCGGCCTGTCGCTGGCCGGCTGGAACGCTATCGCCAGTTTTGTCCTGGCGGTCATCGCCTTCCGCGGCGCCTTTGCCCGCGACTGAGCTGCACAGCGCAGAGTTCGTCCAGAAATTCGTCAGGCCGGAGCGCATGACGTGGGTTTCGAGAACCGGAGCGGAGCGTACTTACAGTACGTGAGCACCGGAAGCGCAGAAAGCTGCGTCAGGCGACCGGCATGGCGGATTTCTGCCGAACTCTATGGTTCGAGTTCGACATCCCAGTACAGATAATCCATCCAACTTTCATGCAGGTGGTTGGGCGGGAACAGGCGGCCATTGTTGTGCAGGTCATGCACCGTCGGCTGATATGGCTTCTGCAGCGGCCACATCTTGGCGTGAGCCGGCATCATGCCGCCCTTCCTCAGATTGCAGGGCGAGCAGGCGGCGACGACATTCTCCCACGTCGTCGCGCCGCCGCGATGCCGGGGAACGACATGGTCGAAGGTCAGATCCTCGGGTGTGCCGCAATACTGGCACTGGAAACGATCGCGCAGGAACACGTTGAAGCGGGTGAAGGCCGGATGCCGCGATGGCTTCACATAGGCCTTCAGGCTGACGACGCTCGGCAGCTTCATCGAGAAGGTCGGCGACGACACGGCGTGCTCATATTCGGCGACGATGTTCACCCGCTCGAGGAACACCGCCTTGATGGCGTCCTGCCACGACCAGAGCGACAGGGGGTAATAGCTGAGCGGACGGTAATCCGCGTTCAGCACCAGTGCTGGAAGCCCATCCGGAGATACGGCAACCGTCACGTCATTGACCTCCTTGGCTCTCGAACCTGTCGGCGCGGATACTGTAAGCCCGACATGACAGGGATGTGAAGCGGCTTGTCGATCAAACGCAGCGCTAAAAATGCAGGATTTTCATGCTTTTTTGCGGATTCAGGCAGGAGGCGCGGCGTCCCTGCCCCGGGTTTCACGATAATAGGCCCAAAAAAGCCGCGATGCGACACCTCGCCACGGGCTCCATGATTCGGCGAGCTGGATCAGTGTTTTCTCGGGCGGACGCGGGTCGATGCCGAGCGCGTGGCCGACCGCGCTCTGCAGGGCAACGTCGCGCGCCGGGAAGACATCGGGGTGGCCGGCGGCAAACAAAAGATAGACTTCCGCCGTCCACGGGCCGATGCCCGGCACCTTGGTCATCGCTGTGATCGCCTCAGCGGCGTCGAGCAAGCAGAGATGATCGAGGTCGAGACCATTGACCACCGCCTGGGCGACGGCGATCAGGCCGCGCTGCTTCGGCCGCGACAGTCCGGCCTCGCGAAACATGGCTTCGTCGGCGGCAATGATCGCATGCGGCGTCAGCGGATCGACGAGTTTTGTCAGCCGCCCGAAGATGGCGTCGGCGCTGGCGCGGGAAACCTGCTGCGAGACGATGATCGAGGCAAGGCTTCTGAACCCCGGCTCGGAAAGCCGAAGCGGCACCTCGCCGGCCATGCCGCGCACCTTTGCAAGACGCGGGTCGAGCAGACAGAGTGCGTCCAGCCCTTGTGCGATGTCGTCGAGCGTGGCGATGCGTTGCATGCTTGCTTGTTCCCAGCGCAAAATAGCAGATGTAATCAGGCGCAAAGTAGCAACTGGTGAAAGCGCCGCACAACCCGATTGCCGCCGAAGAATGACACTCCTGACATTCCGCTTCGCGCCGAGCCCAAATGGCGAACTGCATCTCGGCCATGCCTATTCGGCGCTGCTCAATCAAAAATTGGCCAGCGCAACCGGCGGGCGGCTGTTGCTGCGCATCGAGGACATCGATACGACGCGCTGCACGCCGGAATTCGAGGCCGGCATTTTTCGCGACCTGAGATGGCTCGGGTTTGGCTGGGAACAACCGGTGCGCCGTCAGTCCGAGCATTTTTCGGACTATCAGGCGATGCTCGATCGGCTGATCAGGGAAGAACTCGTCTACCCGGCCTTCATGAGCCGCGGCGAAATCCGCGCCTTCATTGCCGACAGCGAAAGGCGCGGCCGCGACTGGCCGCGCGACCCGGACGGGGTGCCGCTCTATCCCGCCGTCGACAAGACGTTGCCAATGAGGGAACGCCAGCGTCGGATTGCCGAGAACGCGCCTTTCGCCTGGCGGCTCGACGTCGATGCTGCGATGGCGCGCGCCGGCACAGACCTGTCATGGCTGGAATTTTCGGATGAGAGGCTTTCCGCGACACGCACGGTGCATGCTCGGCCGCAGGACTGGGGCGACGTGATCGTGGCGCGCCGTGAAATCCCGACAAGCTATCATCTCGCCGTCGTCGTCGACGACGCGCTGCAAGGTATCAGCCATGTCGTGCGCGGCCAGGACCTCTATTCCGCCACCGGCGTGCAGCGCCTGCTCCAGGAGATCCTCGGCCTGCCGCAACCAAGCTACTTCCACCATCGTCTCGTCCTCGGCCCGGACGGAAGAAAGCTGTCGAAGAGTTTTGCGGATACCGGCCTTGCCGCCCTGCGCGAGGCTGGCGCATCGCCGGCCGATGTCAGGCGGCTGATCGGGATTTAGGGCCAAGCGCATAGTCGCTTCGTCATTCCCAGGGCGGAGCAAGGAGCGAAGCGACGCGGCGCAGACCCTTGGATCCATGCCGTGACATCAGCCGAACAATGCAGCGG
>NZ_JBVVQY010000019.1:87556-122720 GCF_055811615.1 Mesorhizobium sp. WSM4807 | reverse complement strand
GTCGATGTCGAGCTGATCGTGCCGATCGCCATGGAAGAGAAGCTGCGCTTCGCCATCCGTGAAGGCGGCCGCACCGTTGGTGCCGGCATCGTCGTCACCATCAAAGAGTAATTTGGACTTAAACCGATCTGTCGCGGGCGCTGCCCGCGCCGCGCCAGAACAAGGAAGTGACGCATGAACGGACAGAATATCCGCATCCGCCTGAAGGCGTTCGATCACCGGGTGCTTGACGCCTCGACGCGGGAAATCGTGTCGACGGCCAAGCGCACCGGCGCCAACGTCCGCGGCCCCATTCCGCTGCCGACGCGGATCGAAAAGTTCACGGTCAACCGGTCGCCTCACGTCGACAAGAAGAGCCGCGAGCAGTTCGAGATGCGCACGCACAAGCGTCTCCTCGACATCGTCGATCCGACCCCGCAGACGGTCGACGCTTTGATGAAGCTCGATCTTGCCGCCGGTGTCGACGTCGAGATCAAGCTCTAAGGAACCAGAGGGGCGGGGCGACCCGGAACTCTGACGGAACAAGAGGCGTGGAGGGGCGACAGCCCCGACAGGGAACTCTAAAGGAATTGAACCGATGCGTTCAGGTGTGATTGCAAAGAAGGTGGGAATGACCCGCATCTACAACGATGCCGGGGAACATGTTCCCGTCACTGTTCTCCAGATGGAGAACTGCCAGGTCGTGGCGCAGCGCACGCAAGAGAAGAACGGCTATACCGCCGTCCAGCTCGGCGTTGGCCTTGCCAAGGTGAAGAATACGTCGAAGGCGATGCGCGGCCATTTCGCGACCGCTTCCGTCGAGCCGAAGGCCAAGGTTGCCGAATTCCGTGTCTCCGCCGACAACATGATCGATGTCGGCGCCGAGATCACCGTCGATCATTTCGTCGCCGGCCAGAAGGTCGATGTGACGGGAACCACGATCGGCAAGGGTTTCCAGGGCGTTATCAAGCGGCACCACATGGGCGGTGGCCGCGCGACCCACGGCAACTCGGTCTCGCACCGTACCCACGGCTCGACCGGCCAGCGCCAGGACCCGGGCAAGGTGTTCAAGGGCAAGCATATGGCCGGCCACATGGGTGACACCCGCGTCACCACGCAGAATGTCGAGGTCGTCTCGACCGACGCCGATCGCGGTTTGATCCTGATCCGCGGCGCGGTTCCCGGTTCGAAGGGCGCCTGGATCCTAGTCCGCGACGCGGCCAAGGTTGCGCTGCCGGCCAATGCGCCGAAGCCCGCCGCAATCCGCGTCATTGCAACCAGTGATGGCGCCAAGAACGATGCCCCGGCCACAGTAGATGCCCCGGCCACAGAGGGAGCGGAATAATGGACATCAAGATCACAACGCTTGGCGGCAAGGACGCCGGCAAGGTGAAACTCTCCGAGGAGATTTTCGGCCTTGATCCGCGCGAGGACATCCTGCAGCGCGTCGTGCGCTGGCAGCTTGCCAAGAAGCAGCAAGGCACGCACAAGACCAAGGGTCGCGCCGAGATCGCCCGCACCGGCGCCAAGATGTACAAGCAGAAGGGTACGGGCCGCGCCCGTCACCATTCGGCACGCGCTCCGCAGTTCCGCGGCGGCGGCAAGGCCCACGGCCCGGTCGTCCGCAGCCACGAGCACGACCTGCCGAAGAAGGTGCGTGCGCTGGGCCTCAAGCACGCTCTGTCGGCCAAGGCCAAGAGCGCGTCGCTCATCATCATCGACGAGCTGATGCTGACCGAGGCCAAGACCAAGGCGCTGATCGCGAATTTCGCGACGCTGGGCCTGTCCAACGCCCTGCTGATCGGCGGCGCCGAGCTCGACAAGAACTTCAAGCTCGCGGCGACGAACATCCCGAACATCGACGTGCTGCCCATCCAGGGCATCAACGTCTACGACATTCTGCGCCGCGGCACGCTGGTCCTTTCGAAGGCCGCCGTCGAGGCTCTCGAGGAGCGCTTCAAATGACCGACCTTCGTCATTACGACGTGATCGTCTCGCCGGCGATCACCGAAAAGTCGACCATGGCTTCCGAGCAGAACCAGGTCGTCTTCAACGTCGCCAAGAAGGCGTCGAAGCCGGAAATCAAGGCTGCCGTCGAAGCGCTGTTCGGCGTCAAGGTGATGGCCGTGAACACGCTTGTCCGCAAGGGCAAGATCAAGCGCTTCCGCGGCACAATCGGCCGCCAGAGCGACGTCAAGAAGGCGATCGTGACGCTGGCTGACGGCCAGTCGATCGACGTCGCGACGGGTCTCTGAACAAGACCGCGAGGACAACAAACATGGCACTGAAAAAATTCAACCCGATAACGCCGAGCACCCGCCAGCTGGTCATCGTCGATCGCTCGGGCCTCTACAAGGGCAAGCCCGTCAAGGGCCTGACCGAAGGCCTGACCAAGTCGGGCGGCCGCAACAATTACGGCCGCATCACGGCCCGCTTCATCGGCGGCGGTCACAAGCGTACGTACCGCATCATCGACTTCAAGCGCCGCAAGTTCGATATTGTCGGCACGGTCGAGCGTATCGAATACGATCCGAACCGCAGCGCCTTCATCGCGCTGATCAAGTATGACGACGGCGAGCTGTCCTACATCATCGCTCCGCAGCGCCTTGCTGCCGGCGACAAGATCGTGGCCGGCGAAGCGGTCGACGTGAAGCCGGGCAATGCGATGCCGCTGGCCTCGATGCCGGTCGGCACGATCGTCCACAACATCGAGCTGAAGCCGGGCAAGGGCGCCCAGGTTGCCCGTTCGGCTGGCGGTTATGCCCAGCTCGTCGGCCGTGACCAGGGCATGGCGATCCTGCGCCTGAATTCGGGTGAGCAGCGTGTCGTCCACGGCTCGTGCATGGCCACTGTCGGCGCCGTGTCCAACCCGGACCACGGCAACATCAATGACGGCAAGGCAGGCCGCACGGTGTGGCGGGGAAAACGTCCGCACAACCGCGGCGTGACCATGAACCCGGTTGACCATCCGCATGGCGGCGGCGAAGGCCGCACCTCGGGTGGCCGCCATCCGGTTTCGCCTTGGGGCAAGCCGACCAAGGGCAAGAAGACGCGGTCCAACAAGGCGACCGACAAGTTCATCCTGCGCTCGCGCCATCAGCGCAAGAGCTAAGAAGAGGTAACGCCAAGTGACTCGTTCGATTTGGAAAGGCCCCTTCATCGACGGCTACCTTCTCAAGAAGGTGGACAAGGTTCGTGAAGGTGGTCGCAATGAGGTGATCAAGATGTGGAGCCGTCGCTCCACCATCCTGCCGCAGTTCGTCGGCTTCACCTTCGGTGTCTACAACGGCCAGAAGCACGTTCCCGTTTCGGTGAACGAGGACATGGTCGGCCACAAGTTCGGTGAATTCGCTCCGACCCGGACCTATTACGGTCATGGCGCGGATAAGAAGGCGAAGAGGAAATAATCATGGGCAAGGCCAAAGCTCCGCGCAGGCTTGCTGATAACGAAGCGCGCGCCGTGTTGCGCACGATCCGTATCAGCCCGCAGAAGCTGAACCTGGTTGCCGCGCTGATCCGCGGCAAGAAGGTCGCGACAGCGCTTTCCGATCTCGAATTCTCGGCCAAGCGGATTTCCGGCACGGTCAAGAAGACGCTGGAATCGGCGATCGCCAACGCGGAAAACAACCACGACCTCGACGTCGATGCGCTGATCGTGGCGGAAGCCTATGTCGGCAAGTCGATCGTCATGAAGCGGTTCCATGCCCGTGGCCGTGGCCGCGCCAGCCGTATCGAGAAGCCGTTCTCGCACCTCACGATCGTCGTTCGTGAAGTCGAAGAAAAAGTGGAGGCCGCATAATGGGCCAGAAAATCAATCCGATCGGTCTGCGTCTCGGCATCAACCGCACCTGGGATTCGCGCTGGTTCGCCAACACCGGCGAGTACGGCAAGCTGCTGCATGAGGACATCAAGATCCGCAAGTATCTTGAGAAGGAACTCAAGCAGGCCGCGATTTCGAAGGTCGTGATCGAGCGTCCGCATAAGAAGTGCCGCGTCACCATCCATGCGGCGCGTCCGGGCCTGATCATCGGCAAGAAGGGCGCCGACATCGAGAAGCTTCGCAAGAAGCTGATGGAGATGACGAAGTCCGAGACGCATTTGAACATCGTCGAAGTGCGTAAGCCCGAGATCGACGCCACGCTGGTCGCCCAGTCGATCGCCCAGCAGCTCGAGCGCCGCATCGCGTTCCGCCGCGCCATGAAGCGCGCCGTGCAGTCTGCGATGCGCCTCGGTGCCGAAGGCATCCGCATCAACTGTGCCGGCCGTCTCGGCGGCGCCGAGATCGCGCGTATGGAATGGTACCGCGAAGGTCGCGTGCCGCTGCATACGCTGCGCGCCGACGTCGACTACGGCACGGCCGAAGCACACACCGCCTACGGCATCTGCGGCGTCAAGGTCTGGGTGTTCAAGGGCGAAATCCTCGAGCACGACCCGATGGCTTCGGAGCGCCGCGCGACTGAGGGCGATCATGCGCATGGCGGTGGTGGTGAGCGCGAACGCGGTCGCCGTCGCGAAAACGCCTGAGACAGTTGAGAATTTGGAGTTAGAACGATGCTGCAGCCAAAGCGCACAAAGTTCCGCAAGCAGTTCAAGGGCCGTATCCATGGTGCCGCCAAGGGTGGCACCAATCTGGATTTCGGCGGTTTCGGGCTGAAGGCGCTTGAGCCGAACCGCGTCACCGCGCGCGAGATCGAGGCGGCCCGCCGCGCGATCACCCGCGAGATGAAGCGCGCCGGCCGCGTCTGGATCCGTATCTTCCCGGACGTGCCGGTGACGTCGAAGCCGACCGAAGTCCGCATGGGCAAGGGCAAGGGCGCGGTCGATTACTGGGCGGCGCGCGTCAAGCCCGGCCGCATCATGTTCGAGATCGACGGCGTCAATGAGGAAACCGCCCGTGAGGCGCTGCGTCTCGGCGCGGCCAAGCTCTCGGTCAGGACGCGCTTCGTACAGCGCATCGCAGAATAAGGACGGGCTGATCATGAAAGCCGAAGACATCCGGACCAAGACCCAGGACCAGCTGACCGACGACCTGGCCAGCCTGAAGAAGGAGCAGTTCAACCTGCGCTTCCAGAAGGCCACCGGCCAGCTCGAGAAGACCGCGCGCGTGAGGCAGGTCCGCAAGGACATTGCGCGTATCAAGACCATCGCTGCGGAAAAGTCCGCGGCCAAGAAGGCTTAAGGACGAAAACCATGCCAAAGCGCATTCTGCAGGGCACCGTCGTCAGCGACAAAAACGAGAAGACGGTTGTCGTCAAGGTCGAACGGCGCTTCACGCATCCCGTGATGAAGAAGACCGTGCGCATGACCAAGAAGTACAAGGCGCACGACGAGAACAACGCCCACAAGGTCGGCGATCAGGTGTTCATCCAGGAATCGAAGCCGATTTCCAAGGACAAGCGCTGGACCGTCGTGTCTTCGGACCAGGCCTGATCAGGGCAAACAAAACGAATTTTGGACAGACCGGGGAAGGGTGAAGAACCCGTCCCGTTAGAAGAGAAGAAGGCGGCCAGTCATGATTCAGATGCAAACAAACCTCGACGTCGCGGATAATTCCGGCGCCCGTCGTGTCATGTGCATCAAGGTGCTGGGCGGCTCGAAGCGGAAATACGCTTCCGTGGGCGACATCATCGTGGTGTCGATCAAGGAAGCCATCCCGCGCGGCCGCGTCAAGAAGGGCGATGTGATGAAGGCGGTCGTGGTTCGCACGGCCAAGGACATCCGCCGCCCGGACGGCAGCGTGATCCGTTTCGACAAGAACGCAGCCGTTCTCGTCGACAACAAGAAAGAGCCGATCGGCACGCGTATCTTCGGACCGGTTCCGCGCGAACTCCGCGCCAAGAACCACATGAAGATCATCTCGCTCGCGCCTGAAGTGCTGTAAGGAGCCGGACCAATGCAGAAGATTAGAAAAGGCGACAAGGTCGTCGTGCTGGCCGGCAAGGACAAGGGCCGTTCGGGCGAAGTCCTCTCGGTACAGCCGAAGGAAGACACCGCGCTGGTGCGCGGCGTCAACATGATCCGTCGTCACCAGAAGCAGTCCCAGTCCCAAGAGGGCGGGATCATCACCAAGGAAGCGCCGATCCAGCTGTCGAACATCGCGCTGGCCGACCCCAAGGATGGCAAGCCGACCCGCGTCGGTTTCATCTTCCAGAAGGATGGCAAGAAGGTGCGCGTCGCCAAGCGCTCGGGAGAAGTCATCAATGGCTAAGGCTCAAACCAAGCAGGCGACTGCCCAGAACACGCCGCGCCTCAAGCGGGTCTACAACGAGACCATCCGCAAGGCGCTGCAGGAGCAGTTCGGCTACGAAAACGAGATGCAGGTTCCGCGCATCGACAAGATCGTGCTGAACATGGGCGTCGGCGAAGCGACCGGCGATTCGAAGAAGCCTTCGATCGCGGCGGAAGATCTTGCGCTGATCGCCGGCCAGAAGGCCGTCGTCACGCACGCCCGCAACTCGATCGCCGGCTTCAAGGTCCGCGAAAAGATGCCGATCGGCGCCAAGGTCACGCTGCGCAAGGAACGCATGTACGAGTTCCTCGACCGCCTCGTGAACATCGCGCTGCCGCGCGTCCGCGACTTCCGCGGGCTCAATCCGAAGAGCTTCGATGGCCGTGGCAACTATGCCATGGGCATCAAGGAACACATCGTGTTCCCGGAGATCAACTACGACAAGGTTGATCAGATCTGGGGCATGGACGTCATCGTTTGTACGACTGCGAAGACGGACGACGAAGCCAGGGCATTGCTCAAGGCCTTCAACTTCCCCTTCCGCCAGTAACGGCAGCGAGAAAAGGAAAAATCTGAAATGGCAAAGACCAGCTCAGTCGAGAAGAACAACAGGCGCCGCAAGCTTGTGGACCAGTACGCTGCCAAGCGTAAGGCCCTCAAGGCGATCATCATGGATCAGTCCAAGCCGATGGAAGAGCGCTTCCGCGCTCAGCTGAAGCTTGCGGCACTGCCGCGCAACTCGGCCAAGATCCGCATCCGCAACCGCTGCGAAGTCACCGGACGCCCGCGTGCCTACTATCGCAAGCTCAAAGTATCGCGCATCGCGCTTCGAGATCTCGGCAACAACGGCCAGATCCCGGGCCTGGTCAAGTCGAGCTGGTAAGGAGGACATAACATGTCATTGAGCGATCCTCTCGGCGATATGCTGACCCGCATCCGCAACGCCTATGGCCGCAAGAAGTCGAGCGTTTCGACGCCGGCCTCGCGCCTGCGTACCCGCGTCCTCGACGTGCTGAAGGCGGAAGGCTATATCCGCGACTACAGCCAGACCGACTTCGACAACGGCAAGTCCGAAATCGAGATCGAACTGAAGTATTTCGACGGTGCGCCGGTCGTGCGCGAAATCGCCCGCGTCTCGAAGCCGGGCCGTCGCGTCTACGTTTCGGCGAAGTCGATCCCGCACGTCGCCAACGGCCTCGGCATCGCCATCCTTTCGACACCGAAGGGCGTGATGGCCGACCACGAAGCGCGTGAACAGAATGTCGGCGGGGAAATCCTCTGCCAGATCTTCTGATCTGGAGCGCGATCCCGAACCGAACCACGCAGTGAAAAGTGGAACCCGGCCTTCGGACAAGATCACGCTCGAAACAGAGACCTGAAACAAGAGAAGTGACGAGGACAACAAAATGTCTCGTATTGGAAAGAAACCCGTTTCGCTGCCGCAGGGCGTGACCGCGACCGTCGACGGCCAGACCGTCACGGCAAAGGGCCCCAAGGGTGAGCTGAAGTTCGTGGTGAACGACGAAGTGCTGGTCAAGATGGAAGGCAGCGAGATCGCTGTCCAGCCACGCGACCAGACCAAGACCGCCCGTTCCAAATGGGGCATGTCGCGCACGCAGATCGTCAACATCCTGCAGGGCGTCAAGGACGGTTTCGAAAAGAAGCTTGAGATCACCGGCGTCGGCTATCGCGCCGCCATGCAGGGCAAGAACCTGCAGCTGGCGCTCGGCTTCAGCCATGATGTCGTCTACGAAACGCCGCAGGACATCACGATCACCGTGCCGAAGCCGACCGAAATCACCGTAACCGGCATCGACAAGCAGAAGGTCGGTCAGGTTGCTGCCGAGATCCGCGAATATCGCGGTCCCGAGCCGTACAAGGGCAAGGGCGTCCGTTACGCTGGCGAGAAGATCGTCCGCAAGGAAGGCAAGAAGAAGTAATTTCAACGCCGCGGGGAGCGGTCGCGGGAGGCTTGTCTACCGCATAGGGTTGCCCCCGTTTTTTGAAGGCAAGGAAACTGATATCATGGGCTCGAAAGAATCCACACAACGCCGCGCTCAGCGCGTCCGCCGCCAGATCAAGAAGGTCGCGGGCGAGCGTCCGCGTCTGTCGGTCCACCGCACGTCGAAGAACATCTACGTCCAGGTGATCGACGACGCCAAGGGCCACACCATCGTTGCCGCCTCGACGCTGGAGAAGGACCTCAAGGGTTCGCTCAAGACCGGTGCAGACACTGCCGCCGCTGTGGCAATCGGCAAGCTGATCGCCGAGCGCGCTTCGAAGGCCGGCGTCAAGGAAGTCGTCTTCGACCGCGGACCGTACATCTATCACGGCCGCGTCAAGGCGCTGGCCGAGGCCGCCCGTGAAGGTGGCTTGAGCTTCTAAAGCATGATCCCGAACCGGAGGTTAGCGCAGCAAAAGTTGCAGACTTTTCGGATAAGATCATGCGAAGGGAAAAATGAGTTTCGCCCCCGGCAACCCACAGAGGTGCCGGATATCATTATCAACCGTGCTTCCGGAAAAAAACAAGGAACAGGATATGGCACAGGAACGTAGGGATGGCGGCCGCGGCCGTGATCGCGAAGAGCGCGACGACGGCATGGTGGACAAGCTCGTCCACATCAACCGCGTCGCCAAGGTCGTCAAGGGCGGCCGGCGCTTCGGCTTTGCAGCACTCGTCGTCGTCGGCGACCAGAAGGGCCGCGTCGGCTTCGGTCATGGCAAGGCGCGCGAAGTGCCTGAGGCGATCCGCAAGGCGACCGAATCGGCCAAGCGCGACATGATCTTCGTGCCGCTGCGCTCGGGCCGTACGCTGCACCACGACGTCGAGGGACGCTGGGGTGCCGGACGCGTTCTGCTGCGCGCTGCCAAGCAGGGTACCGGCATCATCGCCGGCGGCCCGATGCGCGCCGTCTTCGAGACGCTCGGCATGCATGACGTGGTCGCCAAGTCGATGGGTTCGTCGAACCCGTACAACATGGTTCGCGCCACCTTCGACGCGCTAAAGAGCCAGATGCATCCCAAGGATGTGGCTGCCGCGCGCGGCATCAAGTATTCGACCCTTCAGGCCCGCCGCGGCACCGCCGTCGCGGCCGAAGAATAGTCGACGCTGACCAGGGATTTTGACCATGGCCAAGAAAGCAACCAAGACCATCACCGTCGAGCAGATCGGTTCGCCGATCCGCCGGCCGAAGGAGCAGCGCGCGACGCTGGTCGGCCTCGGCCTCAACAAGATGCACAAGCAGCGCACGCTGGAGGACACCCCCTCCGTGCGCGGCATGATCGCTGCCGTCCAGCATCTCGTCCGCGTCGTGGACGAGGGCTGAACCAGAGCGCAGGAGAACTCAGATGAAACTCAACGATCTGCGTGACAAGGACGGCGCGACGCATTCCAAGAAGCGTCTCGGCCGCGGCATCGGTTCCGGCTCGGGCAAGACCGCCGGTCGCGGCGTCAAGGGCCAGAAGGCGCGCTCCGGCGTCGCCGTCAACGGCTTCGAGGGTGGCCAGATGCCGCTCTACCGGCGCCTGCCGAAGCGTGGCTTCAACAACATCTTCGCCAAGAGCTTTGCCGTCGTGTCGCTGGCCCGCATCCAGGCCGCGCTCGACGCCAAGAAGCTCGACGCCAAGACGACCGTGACAGCCGAAGCGCTGGTCGCGGCCGGCGTCATCCGCCGCGTCAAGGACGGCGTGCGCATCCTCTCGGACGGCGACATCAAGGCCAAGCTCGCCTTCGACGTGGCCGGCGCCTCCAAGGCTGCCATCGAGAAGATCGAAAAGGCCGGCGGTTCGGTGAAGCTGCCGGAAAAGGCAGCCGCCGAGTAACGGCGATTTGAAGCGCGATCGGCAAGAGTGGGACACGTTTCGCTTTCGATTTGCGCTTTGATTCGAGCAATATGGCGGCCGCATCAACGCGGCCGCTTGCATGTTTGCAGTCCGGAGCTTATCTCGTGAGCTTCGGTGACACGCGCCGCCTGAGTTGCGGGCCATCGAGCGTGACCAAGCGGAGAATCAGGCATGGCTTCGGCTGCTGAACAACTAGCCTCGAATCTGAATTTCTCGGCCTTCGCCAAGGCGGAGGATCTGAAGAAGCGCATCTGGTTCACGATCGGCGCGCTGCTCGTCTACCGCCTCGGCACCTATATCCCGCTGCCCGGCATCAATCCGGACGCATTCGCCCAGGCCTTCTCGTCGCAGAGCAAGGGCGTGCTTGGCATGTTCAACATGTTCGCCGGCGGCGCCGTGGAGCGCATGGCGATCTTTGCCCTCGGCATCATGCCCTATATCTCCGCTTCCATCATCATGCAGCTGATGACCTCCGTCATCCCGTCTCTGGAGGCGCTGAAGAAGGAAGGCGAACAGGGCCGCAAGGTCATCAACCAGTATACCCGCTACGGCACTGTGCTTTTGGCACTGGTCCAGGCCTACGGCATTGCGGTCGGGCTGGAAGGCGGCAACGGCATCGTCAGCGATCCCGGCATGTTCTTCCGCATCTCGACCGTCATCACGCTAGTCGGCGGCACCATGTTCCTGATGTGGCTCGGCGAGCAGATCACCGCCCGCGGCATCGGCAACGGCATTTCGCTGATCATCTTTTCCGGTATCGTCGCCGGCCTGCCGCAAGCCATCTCCGGTACGCTGGAACTTGGCCGCACCGGCGCGCTGTCGACCGGCCTGATCCTGGCGATCATCGTTCTCGCCGTCGTCGTTATCGCGCTGATCGTGTTCTTCGAACG
Source organism: Mesorhizobium sp. WSM4807 (assembly GCF_055811615.1). Classification (NCBI taxonomy): domain Bacteria; kingdom Pseudomonadati; phylum Pseudomonadota; class Alphaproteobacteria; order Hyphomicrobiales; family Phyllobacteriaceae; genus Mesorhizobium; species Mesorhizobium sp. WSM4807. The sequence goes on along the minus strand of NZ_JBVVQY010000019.1, from coordinate 111,779 downwards.
CGCCCAGCGGCGCTTGCTGATCCAGTATCCCAAGCGCCAGGTCGGCAACCGCATGTTCCAGGGCGACACCTCGCACCTGCCGCTCAAGCTCAACACAGCCGGCGTCATTCCGCCGATCTTCGCGTCTTCGCTGCTGTTGCTGCCGGCGACGGTCGCCGGCTTCTCGCAGACGACCAACATGCCAGCCTGGGCCAGCACCGTCCTGGCGGCACTCGGCCATGGCCAGCCGCTCTACATGGCGTTCTATGCGGCGATGATCGTGTTTTTCGCCTTCTTCTATACGGCGATCGTCTTCAACCCGAAGGACACCGCCGACCAGCTCAAGAAGCATTCGGGTTTCATTCCGGGCTACCGTCCGGGCGAGCGCACCGCCGATTACATCGACTATGTTCTCACCCGCATCACCGTCGTCGGCGCCATCTATCTGGTGCTGGTGTGTCTGCTGCCCGAGTTCCTGATTTCAGCGACTGGCGTACCATTCTACCTCGGTGGCACATCGCTTCTGATCGTGGTCAGTGTAACGCTCGATACGGTGGCGCAGATTCAGGGTCACCTGATCGCGCACCAGTATGAGGGCCTGATCAAGAAGTCGAAGCTGCGCGGGGGGAAAAAGGCCAGATGAGGTTGATATTGCTTGGACCGCCAGGGGCGGGCAAGGGGACGCAAGCACAAAGACTGGTAGAAAAATACGGCATACCCCAACTCTCCACGGGCGATATGCTGCGCGCTGCTGTCCAGGCCGGTACCGAAGTCGGCAAGCGCGCCAAGGCGGTGATGGACGCTGGCGAACTGGTTTCCGACGCCATCGTCAACGCCATCGTGGCAGAGCGTATCGATCAGACCGATTGCGCAAAGGGTTTTATCCTTGACGGATACCCGCGAACCCTGGTGCAAGCGGACGCGGTGGAATCGATGCTCTCGGATCGCGGCCTCACGCTCGACGCTGTCATCGAACTTGTCGTCGACGACAAGGCACTGGTTGGTCGAATCGGCAAGCGCGCCGAGGAGGCCATGGCCGCGGGTCTGCCGGTGCGCAAGGACGATAATCCGGCGGTGTTCGAAGAGCGCCTGAAGGAGTACTACAAGAAAACGTCGCCGCTGATCGGCTACTACTATGCCAAGGGCAAGCTGAGAGGTGTCGACGGCATGGCCGACATCGATGCGGTGACGCGACAGATCGAAGTGGTGCTCACGGCTGCGACCCAGCAGGTTGGCCAGGCGGCCAGCTAGAGAATTAAACGATTACGCTTGACTGGAGCGGTTCGCTGGGGTATGGCGGCCCGTCTTCCTATCAGGCATGAGGCTTGCTTGCCCGCAAGGGCAAGGCAGCCGCTTTGAACTGGAAACTCCCGCATGGGCCGGCCTCCACCGGACGCGGGGCAACTTTGATAGCGCCGGCTTGCCCGGCCCACATGGAGAAGAGAAGAACATGGCTCGTATAGCCGGCGTCAACATTCCGACCAACAAGCGCGTCGTCATTGCGCTTCAGTACATTCACGGCATTGGCAAGAATTTCGCCCAGGAGATCGTCGACAAGGTCGGCATCCCGGCCGAGCGCCGCGTCAACCAGCTGACCGACGCGGAAGTGCTGCAGATCCGCGAGACGATCGACCGCGACTATCAGGTCGAGGGCGATCTGCGCCGCGAAGTGTCTATGAACATCAAGCGGCTCATGGACCTCGGCTGCTATCGCGGCCTGCGTCATCGCCGCTCGCTACCGGTTCGCGGCCAGCGCACGCATACCAATGCGCGCACCCGCAAGGGCCCGGCCAAGTCGATCGCCGGCAAGAAGAAGTAATTTAGGGCAGTACGGGAGTAGGGCAGTAAGGCAATAGGATCGGCAGACATACTGCCCTACTGCCGTATTCCCCTACTGCCTTCTCCCTGGTGGAGCCGCTGGCATTACGGCGGTGTAGAGATCAACTGAAAGGACCATCATGGCCAAGGAAGCCACACGTGTTCGCCGTCGCGAACGCAAGAATATTTCGTCGGGCGTTGCCCACGTCAACTCGACCTTCAACAACACGATGATCACCATCACCGACGCGCAGGGCAATTCGATTGCCTGGTCGTCGGCGGGAGCCCAGGGCTTCAAGGGGTCTCGCAAGTCGACGCCGTTTGCTGCCCAGATGGCTGCCGAGGACGTTGCCAAGAAGGCCCAGGAACACGGCATGCGCATGCTCGAGGTCGAGGTCTGCGGACCCGGCTCCGGTCGTGAATCGGCGCTGCGTGCGCTGCAGGCAGCCGGCTTCACCATCACCTCGATCCGTGATGTGACGCCGATCCCGCACAATGGCTGCCGCCCGCGCAAGAAGCGCCGCGTCTAAGAATTACCGAACGCCGCGCGAACGCCAGTAGCGTTCCTCCACGGCATTCCAGGTCGCCCGCCACGATTGGATGGTGGCGGGTCAACGGAAGGAAAGCATCATGATCCAGAAAAATTGGCAGGAACTGATCAAGCCGAACAAGATCGAGTTTTCGTCGAAGAAGAAGACGCTGACCACGCTGGTCGCCGAGCCGCTCGAGCGCGGCTTTGGTCTCACCCTCGGCAATGCGCTGCGTCGCGTGCTTCTGTCTTCGCTGCGTGGCGCGGCTGTGACCGCCGTGCAGATCGACGGCGTTCTGCATGAATTCTCGTCCATCGCCGGCGTGCGCGAGGACGTGACCGATATCGTCTTGAACATCAAGGAAATCGCCATCCGCATGGAAGGTGACGGCCCCAAGCGCATGGTCGTGCGCAAGCAGGGACCGGGCGCCGTTCTCGCCGGCGACATCCAGACGGTCGGCGACGTCGAGATCCTCAATCCCGACCACGTCATCTGCACGCTGGACGAGGGCGCTGAAATCCGCATGGAGTTCACCGTCGATACCGGCAAGGGCTATGTGCCGGCCGACCGCAATCGCGCCGAAGACGCGCCGATCGGCCTCATCCCGGTCGACAGCCTCTACTCGCCGGTCAAGAAGGTTTCCTACAAGGTCGAGAACACCCGCGAGGGCCAGGTTCTCGACTATGACAAGCTGACCATGACGATCGACACCGACGGTTCGATCTCGGGCGAGGACGCGGTGGCTTTCGCCGCCCGCATCCTGCAGGACCAGCTTGGCCTGTTCGTCAATTTCGACGAGCCGCAGAAGGAAGTCGCCGCCGAACAGGTGACCGAACTTGCCTTCAACCCGGCGCTGCTCAAGAAGGTCGACGAGCTCGAACTTTCGGTGCGTTCGGCCAACTGCCTGAAGAACGACAACATCGTCTATATCGGCGACCTGATCCAGAAGACCGAAGCCGAGATGCTGCGCACCCCGAACTTCGGCCGCAAGTCGCTGAACGAGATCAAGGAAGTCCTGGCGGCGATGGGCCTGCACCTCGGCATGGAAGTGCCGGATTGGCCGCCGGAAAACATCGAAGACCTCGCCAAGCGTTACGAAGATCAATATTGAGGCTGTGGCCTCTTGAACCCGGAATGAAGGAGAAGAGCCATGCGCCACGGATTTAAAGGCCGCCGGTTCGCCCGCAGCATAAGCCATCGCAAGTCGATGTTTGCCAACCTTGCCGTATCGCTCATCGAGCATGAGCAGATCCTCACCACCTTGCCGAAGGCGAAGGATCTGCGTCCGATCGTCGAGAAGCTGGTGACGCTCGGCAAGCGCGGCGATCTGCATGCCCGCCGCCAGGTGATTGCCCAGATCGGCAATGAAGGCGTCGTCAAGCGCCTGTTCGACACGATCGCGCCGCGCTACGCCACTCGCAACGGCGGCTATTTGCGCATTATGAAGGCGGGCTTCCGCCACGGCGACAATGCCGCGATGGCGGTCATCGAGTTCGTCGATCGCGACACCTCGGCCAAGGGCGCCGGCGACCGTGCCCGCATCGAGGCAGAAGGCACCGACGAGGAAGCCGCAGCCGCATAAGCTTCGGTTTCCCTGAAAGAGTTCAAAAGGGCCTGCGGGCCCTTTTGTGCATTCTGGAAGCGGTACGGGGCATTGCTGCGATCTTCGTGACTCAGCTCATGTCTTTTCCTCGAGAATAATTCGATTTCATTGCCTTAGCCTTTCATTTTGCACAATCGTCGGGACAATGGCGCCCGACCCGGAGGATTCGGAATGCGCGTAAAACGGCTGTCCCTTGTTCTACTCTGCGCCTTGATGGCGCTGGCAGTCGTGCCGGCGGCCAGGCAGGCGCTGGCTCAGGACACCAAGCCCGATCCCGGGCTGTCCGATGTGCTGACCGACATGCTGCGCGGCGCCGAAGGCGAAAATGCCACCTCCGGTCCAGACAAACGCGTGCCGTTTGGCCGCGAGGAGGTGCAACTGTCCTTTGCGCCGCTGGTCAAGCAGACGGCGCCGGCCGTGGTCAATGTCTATGCCTCGCAAACGGCCAAGTTGAGGTCGCCCTTCGACGGCGATCCTTTCTTCGAAGAGTTCTTCGGCCGTTCGCAGCCGCGTGCGCAGTCCTCGCTCGGCTCCGGCGTGCTGGTCGATCCGACAGGCATAGTGGTCACCAATTTCCACCTCATCAAGGACGCCGATCAGGTCAAGGTCGCCACCGCGGACGGGCGTGAATTCGACAGCAAGGTGCTGCTCAAGGACGAGACGCTTGACCTCGCCGTGCTCAAGATCTCCGCCGACAAGCCATTTCCGGTCGTCGCCATCGGCGATTCCGACGCGCTCGAGGTTGGCGACCTGTTGTTGGCCATCGGCAATCCCTTCGGTGTCGGCCAGACCACCACCAGCGGCATCGTTTCGGCGCTTGCCCGCAGCCACATCGGCGTTTCCGATTCCAGTTTCTTCATCCAGACCGACGCCGCGATCAACCCCGGCAATTCCGGGGGGGCGCTGATCAACATGGGTGGCCAGTTGGTCGGCATCAACACGGCGATCTACAGCCGCAGCGGCGGCTCGATCGGCATCGGCTTTGCTATTCCCTCCAACATGGTTCGCGCGTTTGCCGATGCGGCCAAGGCCGGCCGCGACTTCTTCGAGCGGCCCTATATCGGCGCCGAATTCGAGCGCGTGACGCCGCAGATCGCCGAATCGCTCGGTCTGGAGACCCCGACCGGGGCGCTGGTTTCGTCCGTCGAAGAAGCAGGGCCGGCGGCCACGGCGGGGCTCAAGCCCGGCGATGTCGTGCTGTCGCTCAATGGCACGTCGGTCGAGAGTATCGAGGCGCTGGATTACCGGATGGCGACGCTGTCGATCGGCACCAATGCCAGCTTCGCCGTCCTCAGCAAAGGCCAGCAAGCGACGATGGAAATCGCGCTGGAGCGCGCGCCGGAAGGTGCAAAACTCGCGGAAGTGACACTGCGCGGTCGCAGCCCGTTTTCCGGTGCCAAGGTTGCGGAATTGTCGCCCCGGCTCGCCCAGCGGCTCGGCATGCGTGCCGATGTCAAGGGTGTTGCTGTGGTCGACATCAATCGCGGTTCGCCCGCAGCCGATTTCGGCTTCCAGCCGGGCGACATCGTTCGCGAGGTCAATGGCTTGACCATCGATACCGCCGCGACCCTGGAACAGGCAGCCATGGAAGAGACGCGCTGGTGGCGCTTTACCGTCGAGCGCGGCGGGCAGATACTGCGCCAGGTGTTGCGTTACTGAGCCCGAGCGTCGATCCTTCGGACGAGATCGCGCTCCAACGAAACGAAGTGCATGGCCGATCTGTTCAGTGTCGATGAACCGGAAAAGGCGCCGCCCGGCAGGCCGCTGGCCGACCGGCTGCGCCCGAAGAACCTCGGCGAGGTCGTTGGCCAGGAGCATCTGACCGGGCCCGACGGCGCACTGACGCGGCTGATCGGCTCCGGCTCGCTCGGCTCGATGATCTTCTGGGGGCCGCCCGGGACGGGCAAGACCACGGTCGCTCGGTTGCTTGCCGGCGAAACCAGCCTTGCCTTCCAACAGATATCGGCGGTGTTTTCCGGTGTCGCCGACCTGAAGAAAGTGTTCGAGGCGGCGAAGCTGCGCCGCTCCAATGGCCGTCAGACGCTGCTCTTCGTCGACGAGATCCATCGCTTCAACCGCACCCAGCAGGACAGTTTTCTGCCTGTCATGGAAGACGGCACCGTCGTGCTGGTTGGCGCCACCACGGAGAACCCGTCCTTCGAGCTGAACGCGGCGCTTCTGTCTCGCGCGCGCGTGCTGGTCTTCCATTCGCTCGGTGAGGACAGCATCGCAAGACTGCTGGCGCGTGCCGAGGAGACCGAGGGCAGGGCGCTGCCGCTCGACGACGAGGCGAGGGCGATGCTCATCCGCATGAGCGATGGCGATGGCCGCGCGGCGCTGACGCTGGCCGAAGAGGTCTGGCGCGCCGCCAAGTCAGGCGAGGTGTTCGGCGCCGAGGGCCTGCAGCGCATCGTCCAGCGCCGGGCGCCGATCTACGACAAGGGCCAGGACGGCCACTACAATCTGATCTCGGCACTGCACAAATCGGTGCGCGGCTCCGACCCGGACGCCGCCCTCTATTATCTCGCCCGTATGTTCGACGCCGGCGAGGATCCGCTCTATCTCGGCCGCCGGCTAGTGCGCATGGCGATGGAGGATATCGGGCTGGCCGACCCGCAGGCGCTGGTCATCGCCAATGCGGCCAAGGATGCCTACGACTACCTGGGCTCGCCAGAGGGCGAGCTCGCCTTCGCCGAGGCCACCGTCTATCTCGCCAGCGCGCCCAAATCCAATGCCGTCTACACCGCGTTCAAGGCCGCCACACAGGCGGCGAAGGACTTCGGCTCGCTGCTGCCGCCCAAACACATCCTCAACGCGCCGACCAAGCTGATGAAAGAAGAAGATTACGGCGCCGGCTACCGTTACGACCACGACGAGCCGGACGCTTTTTCCGGACAGGATTATTTTCCGGAAAAGATGGGCCGCCGCACATTCTATGATCCGCCCGAGCGCGGTTTCGAGCGTGATATCAGGAAACGGCTCGACTATTGGGCGAAGCTGCGCGGCGAGCGGCAAAAGTAGGCTCGCGCGGCCCTGCGGTCTCTTGAGACCAAGAAGGCCCGAGGTGCCTGACACCGTAGCTTGACCGGCAGGAGGGAGCATGACGTATCATCTGTTGCTTGTCTGTCTTGGCGGCGCGATCGGCGCAATGGCCCGCTTCTTCCTGTCCGGCTTCGTCGCCCGCCGGGTCGGCGAGACCTTTCCCTGGGGCACTATGGTCGTCAACGTTTCGGGGGCATTTGCGATCGGTGTCGTTGCGCATGCGGTGGCGCGCGACAGCATGCCCGCCATCTGGGCCTTTGCCGCAACCGGCGGCCTCGGCTGCTACACCACGGTTTCCTCCTTTAGCCAGCAGACGCTGGCACTGGCGCGCGAGGGCGAATGGCTGCGCGCCGGCGGCAATGTGCTGCTTTCGGTCTTTCTGAGCCTCGGTGGTGTGACGCTGGGCTTTGCCGCAGGAAGTCTTCTGATTGGCAGTGGGGCGCCATGAGCAGCCCGCGGAAGCTCCGCTCCGGCGGGACGGACACCGCCGCAGCAGAGCATGCGGCGCGCCTTATTAGCTGGCGCAAAACGAACGAAGCGGTTCGGATCTATGCGACCGTGGCCGCAGGCAGCATGATTGGCGGCGTGCTGCGGGCGCTTGCCTCGCTGACGAGCACTGCCCTGTGGGGCAATGGATTCCCATTCGGCACGCTCCTCGTGAATATTGTCGGCTCATTCCTCATCGGCTTCTATGCGACATTGACGGGGCCGGATGGCCGCGTCTTCGCCAGCCCGTTGCAGCGCCAGTTCTTCATGACCGGCTTCTGCGGTGGCCTGACAACCTTCTCCGCATTCAGCCTTGAAACGCTCACCCTCGCGCAAAGCGGGAAGCTTATGGCGGCTGCGGCCAATATCGCGATCTCCGTGGTAACGTGGCTTGCCGCCGTCTGGCTTGGCCACATCCTTGCAGTGCGCCTCAACCGGCTGAGAGGATCCAGGCAATGAAGATACCAAGACAGGCGCAGTTGCTGCGCATATTCATCGGCGAGAACGACAGGGCAGACGGCCGTCCGCTGTATGAGGCGATTGTGCTGAAGGCCCGCGAAATGCAGATTGCCGGCGCTACCGTCCTGCGCGGGGCGATGGGGTTCGGCCATTCCAGCCGGCTTCACACCTCGAAGATCCTCCGTCTGTCGGAGGATCTGCCCCTTGTGATCGAGATCGTCGATGACGAGGAAAAGATAGCCGCTTTCCTGCCCGTCCTTGAAACAATCATGACAAGTGGTTTGATCACACTGGAGAAAGTTCAGGTTCTGCAATATGGAACCGATAACGAATGATCGAGTGTGAGGTTGCGGGTGCCGGTGAATGCCGTTGCATGCCAGCGAAACGGCGATTGGAATTATGGCAGGCGTTGAACAGATCACGGTAGAGGCCGGCGAGGCGGGTATGCGGCTCGACCGCTGGTTCAAGACCCATTTTCCGGGTCTTGGCTTCGGCCATCTGCAAAAACTGCTGCGTTCCGGCCAGATCCGTGTCGACGGTGGCAGGGTGAAGGCTGATACCCGCGTCGAGCCGGGCCAGATGGTCCGCATCCCGCCGCTCGAAGTGGACAAGAAGGGCGAGAGCCCGCTCACCGGTCACTCGATCCGCAACCAGGGCGACGCCGACGTTCTGGCCAAGATGCTGATCCATGAAGATCCGAAAGTCTTCGTCTTCAACAAGCCTGCAGGCCTTGCCGTTCAGGGTGGCTCGGGTGTCACCCGCAATGTCGACGACATGCTGGAAGCCTGGCGCAACCAGAAGGGCGAGAAACCGCGTCTGGTGCACCGGCTCGACCGCGACACGTCAGGCGTGCTGGTCGTCGCCCGCACCAGGCTCGCCGCCATGAAACTTGCCGAGGCGTTCCGGGCGCGTGAGACCAAGAAGACCTATTGGGCGCTGGTCAAGGGCGTGCCGCCGAAGCGCGAGGACAAGATCTCGACCTGGCTGATCAAGGAGCCGACACCCGACGGCGACCGCGTTCGCGTCGCCAAGCATGGCGAAAAGGGTGCCGACCACGCGGTGTCTTATTACCGGATCGTCGAACAGGCGGCGCAGACCCTGTCCTGGCTGGAAATGGAACCCTATACCGGCCGTACCCACCAGCTTCGCGTCCATGCCGCTCACATCGGCTGCCCGATCATCGGCGACCCCAAATATTTCGAGGCCGACACCAATTGGGATTTTCCCGGCGGCATGCAGAACCGCTTGCACCTGCACGCGCGCCGCATCGTCATCCCGCATCCCGACAAGGGTCTTATCGACGTCACCGCACCGATGCCGCCGCATATGCGCCAGAGCTGGAATCTGATCGGCTTCGACGACGCCAGCGCGGAGGACTAGGTCCAGTGGGTATCGCCACCGATACACTCGACCGCCGCGACAGGGTCGACATAGCGGCCGCCGCCATCATGGTCGGACTGACCTTTTCCTGGGGGCTGAACTACGTCGCTGCCAAGATCTCCTATGCCGGCTATGATCCCGTTTTCCTGTCGATTGCGCGGTCGATCATTGGCGGGCTGTGCGTTCTCGCCTGCTGCCGCTGGCGCGGTATTGTGCTTTTTACCCGCGACGGAACGCTTGTCGCCGGCATTCTGGCAGGTGCGCTTTTTGGTCTCGAGTTCCTGTTTCTCTATGTCGGGCTCGAACAGACGACCGTCGCGCGCAACACCTTGCTGGTCAACACCATGCCGTTCTGGGTATTGGTCGGCGGGCATTTCCTGCTGGGCGAACGCATCACCGTGCGCCGGCTCGTCGGACTTCTGCTCGCATTCGCTGGCCTGGTCGCGGTGTTTTCCGACCAGTTGAGCGCCGATTATGGTGCGACATTGACCGGTGACCTGCTCAGTCTCGGCGCCGGCATTCTGTGGGCCTTGACCTACATCGTCATCAAGCGGACGAAATTGGCGGAAACGAGCGCCGAGAAATTGCTGCTCTACCAATTGGCCGGCGCTGCCGTGGTCGGCGCCTTGGTGGCGCCTTTTGCCCGCCTGTCCGCGACTTCGCCGCGTTGCCGACCTTGGCTCTGCTTTTTCAGGCGGTCTACATCGTCGCCTTCACCTATGTGCTGTGGTTCTGGCTGCTGCGGCGCTATCCGGCATCGGGCCTGTCGAGCTTCACCTTCCTGTCGCCGGTGTTCGGCGTGCTGTGCGGCGCCATCTTCTTGAACGAGCCGCTGACCATTCGTATTTTCCTGGCACTCGGCCTCATCGCAGCCGGCCTGATCATTGTGAATCGGCCGGCCCGAAAACAGATCCCCGGATGAAAGGCTCCGGCATGCGCGATATTCTCAACGACCTCGAAGCGGGAAAGCAGCTCTCCGATCCGGATCCGGTACGCCGTGCCCAGATCCAGATGAAGACGCACCTGCCGAAACGCTTCTACAAAGCCGTCTCGGTCGCACCGGCCGAAGCTGGTTTTGCCGTTCATCTCGATGGCAAGCCGGTTCGCACGCCGGGCAAGGCGCTGCTGGTGCTGCCGACCGAAAAAGCGGCCGCGCTGGTCGCCGACGAGTTCGCTGCGCAAGGTGAGACCATCGACCCGATGACGATGCCGGTCATGCGTCTGGTCAACACGGCCATCGACGGCGTCGCCAGTGACCCGCAGGCGGTGCTGGAGGACATCCTGCGCTTCGCCTCGTCCGATCTGCTCTGCTATCGCGCCGACGCCCCACAAGGGCTGGTCGACCGGCAGGACGAACATTGGGATCCCATCATCGATTGGGCGCGGAGCGCGCTCGGCGCCCGGTTTCACCTCGCCGAAGGGGTGATCCATATCGAGCAGCCGCGTGAGACCATTGCGGTGCTCGGTGTTCACCTTGCCCAGCGTGCCGACCCGCTACGACTGGCGGCCATCCACGTCATGACGTCGTTGACGGGATCGGCTCTGCTGGCGCTGGCCGTCGAGTTCGGCGAGATCGACGGCGACGCCGCCTGGACTGCCGGCCATGTCGACGAGGACTGGCAGGCCGAGCACTGGGGCCATGACGCGGAGGCTGTCGCCCGCCGTGCCCACCGCAAACGCGATTTCATGGCGGCGGTCGGCCTTGTCGAGGCGCTCAAGGGCTGACGGCAATCGCCGCCCGCATTCGTTTTCGCGTTGCACATTAGACCAACTTGCTCAAGTTGGACGCACAAAGTACGCACTAACACTTTGAATCTATGCATCGTGCTTTCCGAAGATCGATTCTGATCTTCGGGCCGATGCATTGGACCAAAGTCATAATCCCAAAGGCGGGCTGCCTCTGGGCGGCGCTTTCTGTCATTTCTCGCGGCGATTGCTGGCCGAGTTCGTGTTCCAGAGGCACGACACGGCGCAGCATCAAGCACAGCGAGATGTCACGGGAGGACGAATTCATGGCAATGGCAGCGACCGCCGGCAGAGCAAGCCGCGGCATGACGCGGGAAGAGAAGAAAGTCATCTTCGCTTCCTCACTCGGCACCGTTTTCGAATGGTATGATTTTTATCTCTACGGCACTTTGGCGGCCGCGATCGGCGCTGCGTTCTTCACTCAGTATCCCGAAACAACGCGCAACATCTTCACGCTGCTGGCTTTCGCCGCAGGCTTCCTCGTGCGCCCGTTCGGTGCGCTGGTATTCGGCCGCATCGGCGATCTCGTCGGCCGTAAATACACCTTTCTCGTCACCATCCTGATCATGGGCCTGTCGACCTTCCTGGTCGGCATACTTCCTGGCGCGGCCAGTTGGGGCATCGCGGCGCCGATCATCCTGGTTGCGCTGCGCATGCTGCAAGGCCTGGCGCTCGGTGGCGAATATGGCGGTGCCGCGACCTACGTCGCCGAGCACGCTCCCGACGACCGTCGTGGCTTCTACACGTCGTGGATCCAGACGACAGCCACGCTCGGCCTGTTCCTGTCGCTGATCGTCATCCTGACCGTGCAGAATTCACTGAGCAAGGAAGACTTCGCGGAGTGGGGCTGGCGCATTCCGTTCCTGGTTTCAGCGATCCTGCTGGGCATTTCGGTCTGGATTCGCCTGTCGCTTGCCGAATCGCCGACATTCCAGCGGATGAAGGACGAAGGTAAGGGTTCCAAGGCGCCACTGACGGAAGCGTTCGGCCAATGGAAGAATGCCAAGATCGCCATTCTGGCGCTTCTCGGCCTTACTGCCGGCCAGGCCGTGGTCTGGTACAACGGCCAATTCTACGCGCTGTTCTTCCTGCAGAACGTGCTCAAGGTCGATGGCCAGTCGGTCAACATCATGATCGCCATCGCGCTGGCGCTCGGCACGATCTTTTTCGTCGTGTTCGGCTGGCTCTCCGACAAGATTGGCCGCAAGCCGATCATCATGGCTGGCCTGGCGCTGGCGATCGTCACGACCTTCCCGCTGTTCAAGGCGCTGACTTGGGCAGCCAACCCGGCGCTCGCCACTGCGCAGCAAAACACCCGTGCCACGATTACCGCTGCGCCTGGCGACTGCAAGTTCCAGTTCAATCCGACGGGAACGCGCAAGCCTCTCACGTCGTGCGATATTGCGACGGATTTCCTTGCCAAGAGCTCCGTGCCCTATGACATTGTCACGACAGCGGCAGCGGGCACCGCGGCCAGCGTCAAGATCGGCAACGAAACGGTGACGTCCTATGATGCCGTGGCAGCCGCAGACAAGGCAGCTTCAAGCGACGCTGCGTTCAAGAAGGCAATCAACATTGCGTTGCAGGACGGCGGCTATCCGCTGAAGCGTGCTGCGGCCAAGGTCGCCGACCAGAAGCTTGACGCCTTCGTCGCGGCCAATCCGGAACTGAAGCTCGACGCCGCCGCAATCCGCGCCGGCGACAAGACGACGGTTGCGGCCGACCAGGCGATCAAGGACAAGCTGCTTACGGCCGAAGAGGCCAAGGCGGGAGCGCCTGAGGTCACCGTCTACAGCGTCCCGGCAGCAGGCGCCTTTGCGATGTTTGCCGACCCTGAACAGGTCAACTGGGCAAAGGTCATCGGCATCCTGTTCGTCCTGGTCCTTTACGTGACCATGGTCTACGGACCGATCGCCGCGATCTTGGTCGAGATGTTCCCCACACGCATCCGCTATACCGGCATGTCGTTGCCCTATCACATCGGCAATGGCTGGTTCGGCGGCCTGCTGCCGGCGACGGTGTTCGCGCTCAGCGCCTACAGCGGCGATATCTATTACGGCCTCTGGTATCCGGTGGTGATCGCGGCGATGTCGCTGGTCATCGGTATGATCTTTGTCAAGGATACGCTGGGAACGGACTTGCACGCCAAGACCTGATCCTCGCCTGACAGCAAAAATGAAAAGCCCGGCGCGAGTGATCGCGCCGGGCTTTGCAATTCGTCAAAAGCGATGCGGACGAAAGGTTTAGCTCTTCCGGTCCTGTTTTTCTTCCTCGATGGCCGCTTCGTGATACCAGCCGCTTCCGAAATCCGTACGGTTGCGCAATGAGGCAAGTTCTGCCGCGAACTTAGCCTTTCCGCTTAAATTTGAGGCAGAAGCGCGCGCTGCCACCGGGAACATCAGGATTTTGGCCGACTGACGAGCAGGAGTGATTTCCATTGTCGGTCTCCCTTCTTCTGCAGAGCCTTGCCGATTCAATCTTTCCACAAGATAAGTTCTGCAATCCAGTTAGGCAATATGATTATAAAAAGATCAGTATCTGCCTGTTATTTATGCAGAACATGCTTGTGATTGATCCGGACGCATTGCGATTACGCGGCACCGGATTTGTCGGGATGCGGCGTCAGTTTTGTCGCATCCTTGGCCGGTGAAAATGGCACACGAATTGCTTTTTAATAGTCCGGCAGGTCGGCTGCAGGGTGGCTGGCATGCCGGCGCCGTCCAAGATTCGGTGATCAAAGCAACGAGAGGCTAGAATGACGAAATACAAGCTCGAGTACATTTGGCTCGATGGATATACCCCGGTTCCCAACCTTCGCGGAAAGACGCAGATCAAGGAATATGCCGAATTCCCGACGCTCGACCAGCTTCCGCTGTGGGGCTTCGACGGTTCCTCGACCATGCAGGCCGAAGGCCACTCGTCCGACTGCGTGCTGAAGCCGGTCGCCATCTATCCGGATCCCGCGCGCACCAATGGCGTGCTCGTCATGTGCGAAGTGATGATGCCGGACGGCGTGACGCCGCATGCATCCAACAAGCGCGCCACCATCCTCGACGACGAGGGCGCCTGGTTCGGCTTCGAGCAGGAGTATTTCTTCTACAAGGACGGCCGCCCGCTCGGCTTCCCAGAGAGCGGCTACCCTGCGCCGCAAGGCCCATACTACACCGGCGTCGGCTACAGCAACGTCGGCAGCGTCGCCAGGCAGATCGTCGAGGAGCATCTCGACCTCTGCCTCGCCGCCGGCATCAACCATGAAGGCATCAACGCCGAGGTGGCCAAAGGCCAGTGGGAATTCCAGATCTTCGGCAAAGGCTCCAAGAAGGCCGCCGACCAGATGTGGATGGCCCGCTACCTGATGCAGCGCCTCACCGAGAAATACGGCATCGATATCGAATACCACTGCAAGCCGCTCGGCGACACTGACTGGAATGGTTCCGGCATGCACGCCAACTTCTCGACCGCTTACATGCGCGAAGTCGGCGGCAAGGACTATTTCGAGGCGCTGATGGCCGCCTTCGACAAGAACCTGATGGATCACATCGCCGTCTACGGGCCGGACAACGACAAGCGTTTGACCGGCAAGCATGAGACCGCGCCGTGGAACAGGTTCAGCTATGGCATCGCCGACCGCGGCGCCTCGATCCGCGTGCCGCATTCCTTCATCAACAACGGCTACAAGGGTTATCTTGAGGATCGCCGTCCGAACTCGCAGGGCGACCCCTACCAGATCGCTTCCCAGATCCTGAAGACGATCGCCTCCGTCCCGACCAGCGCCGAAGTTTCGGCCGCCGCTTGAGCATCGCTCACGGCGCAGACGTCTGTGTCTGCGCCGTGTCTCGCTCTCGTCGCGTCGGGTTTTTGCCAAGGGCGACAACACCAACTGCTCGATTGAGTGTTCTCCATCCCAAACAAAAAACCCCGCCGGATCGCTCCGGCGGGGTTTCGTTTGTCGCTTAGCCGATCCGGTCAGACCGAATAATACATGTCGTACTCGACCGGATGCGGGGTCATTTCGAAGCGCATCACTTCGGCCATCTTGAGCTCGATATAGCTGTCGATCTGGTCGTCGTCGAACACGCCGCCAGCCTTCAGGAAGCCACGGTCCTTGTCGAGGCTCTGCAAGGCTTCGCGCAGCGAGCCGCACACAGTCGGGATTTTCTTCAGTTCCTTCGGCGGCAGGTCGTAGAGATCCTTGTCCATCGGCTGGCCGGGATGGATCTTGTTCTTGATGCCGTCGAGGCCGGCCATCAGCATGGCGGCAAAGGCGAGGTAAGGGTTCGCGCCGGGATCGGGGAAGCGGACCTCGACGCGCTTGGCCTTCGGCGACGAGCCGAACGGGATGCGGCAGGAGGCAGAGCGGTTGCGCGCCGAATAGGCGAGCAGCACCGGCGCTTCATAGCCCGGGACCAGGCGCTTGTAGGAGTTGGTCAGCGGGTTGGTGAAAGCGTTGATCGCCTTGGCATGCTTGATGATGCCGCCGATGTAAAACAGGCAGCTCTCGGACAGGCCGGCATATTCATTGCCGGCGAAGGTCGGCCTGCCTTCCTTCCAGATCGACTGGTGGACGTGCATGCCCGAGCCGTTGTCGCCGAAGACCGGCTTCGGCATGAAGGTGGCCGTCTTGCCGTAGGCATTGGCGACCTGGTGCACGACGTACTTATAGATCAGCATCTTGTCGGCGTTGCGGACCAGCGTGTCGAACTTGATGCCGAGTTCGTGCTGGGCAGCGGCCACTTCGTGGTGATGCTTTTCGACCCGCACGCCCATTTCGGCGAGCACGGTCAGCATCTCCGAGCGCATGTCCTGCGCCGAGTCGATCGGCGGCACCGGGAAATAGCCGCCCTTGATGCGCGGACGGTGACCGAGGTTGCCGGTCTCATAGTCGGTGTCGTCGTTGGACGGCAATTCGGTGGAGTCGAGCTTGAAGCCGGTGTTGTACGGGTCGGCCTTGTACTTGACGTCATCGAACACGAAGAACTCGGCTTCCGGGCCGACGAAGATCTGATCGCCGATGCCTTCCGCCTTCATATAGGCTTCGGCCTTCTTGGCGGTGCCGCGCGGGTCGCGGTTGTAGGATTCTCCGGAGATCGGGTCGAGGATATCGCACAGGATGACCATGGTCGACTGCGCGAAGAACGGATCCATATGCACCGTCTCGGTATCGGGCATCAGCACCATGTCGGACTCGTTGATCGCCTTCCAGCCGGCGATGGAGGACCCATCGAACATGACGCCGTCGGCAAACATGTCTTCCTCGACCTCGACGACATCCATCGTCACGTGCTGCAGCTTGCCCTTCGGATCGGTGAAGCGCAGATCAACGAATTTAACGTCGTTGTCCTTGATCTGCTTCATGATGTCTTTGGCTGTCGTCATGTCATGTTTCCCTGTCTGATGACGTTTCGAGGAAATGATCTGAAATCAGAAAGCTCAGACCGCGTCCATCCCTGTTTCGCCGGTGCGGATGCGCACGACTTCCTCGATGTTGGAGACAAAGATCTTGCCGTCGCCGATGCGGCCGGTCTGGGCCGCCTTGCGAATGGCTTCGATCGCGCCTTCGACCGCCTCGTCGCCGAGCACGACCTCGATTTTCACCTTGGGCAGAAAATCCACGACATACTCAGCGCCGCGATAGAGTTCGGTATGGCCCTTCTGGCGGCCAAAACCCTTGGCCTCCGTAACGGTGATGCCTTGCAGCCCGGCCTCCTGAAGCGCTTCCTTCACTTCGTCTAGCTTGAACGGCTTGATGATCGCTTCGATCTTTTTCATGTAAAAAATGGCCTCCACTGCCAAAAGACGGGTTGTGAGCCCCGCTTGCGCCTCCTTCAAGCACGAATTGTGCCAATTTGAGGGGATTCGAAGCGGTATCACGCGATTTCGATGCCATGCCGCGTTGGGGGGTAAATTCGCGTCATTCGCTGCGTTGGATGCGTCATGGATACTGGGAACCTACACATTGTCGGCGCTTTCGTCCGCACAATAATTGGGCAGACAGAGCATTTCGTGAGCATTTGTGCTTCGACGAAGCCATTGTCCCCAAGATGTGCTTATGGATTGTGCCACCTCATCACCGTTTGCTTCGAACCGAAAACTGGACAATGTTTTGACCACAAGGATCGGGCTTGAGCCAATGCGGATCGGCATCCATGAACAATGAAATTTTGTCTCCGGCCGAAATGGCCGAGGCCGACCGGTTGAC
This sequence comes from Mesorhizobium sp. WSM4807, assembly GCF_055811615.1. Classification (NCBI taxonomy): domain Bacteria; kingdom Pseudomonadati; phylum Pseudomonadota; class Alphaproteobacteria; order Hyphomicrobiales; family Phyllobacteriaceae; genus Mesorhizobium; species Mesorhizobium sp. WSM4807. Next base: position 94,537 of record NZ_JBVVQY010000019.1, on the reverse strand, counting down.
GATCTCCGCCGGACCTCTCGACGGCATTGGCCTGATGCGCAATGCAGGTGCCGCGGTCGCTGCGGTGGTGCTCGCCCATTGTCCGGCTGCCAGGCGCGTCCACGTGTTGTGCGGGCCGGGCAACAATGGCGGCGACGGATATGTCGTCGCCCGCATTCTTCAGGACAGCGCCATCGACGTCTTGATGTGGGCATCCGGCTCGCCCAAAGCCGGCAGCGACGCGGCGCTCGCCGCTTCGGAATGCCCGGTCAGGCCTCGGCCGCTGTCGGAATTTGCCGCCGAGACAGGAGCGATCCTGGTCGACGCCCTTTATGGGGCAGGGCTGTCCAAGCCGCTATCCGGCGATGCCGCCAGGGCGGTCGAGGTTGCGACAGAACTGAACCTGCCCGTCGTTGCGATCGATCTGCCCTCAGGCGTGTCAGGCGAGAGCGGCCAGATTCTCGGCCAGGCATTCCGCGCCCGATTCACGGTGACGTTCGCGCGAAAAAAGGCCGGCCATCTGCTGTTGCCTGGGCGCGAGATGTGCGGCGAGCTGGTGATTGCCGACATCGGCATCGGCGATAGGATCATTGCGCAGCTTGAACCGCGGACCTTCGAGAACACCCCGCCGCTTTGGTTAAAAAGTTTCCCGATGCCAGCCGTCGACACGCATAAATACAGGCGCGGCCATGTCGGCGCTTTTTCTGGTGGGCCATCTGCGACGGGTGCGGCACGGCTGTCGGCGCTCGCCGCGGCCAGGAGCGGGGCAGGGGCGGTGACCGTGCTGTCGCCGGCGAACGGGCTGCAGGTGAATGCCGCGCATTTGACTTCGATCATGCTGCGCAAGGCCGACAGCATCGCGGACGTACAGGAATTCATCGCCGGCCGCTGGCCGTCGGCTTTCGTCCTCGGACCCGGATTTGGCGTCGGCGAAAAAACACGCGATTTTGCCCTCGGCGTACTGGCCGCCGGACAGCAGCAAGACGGCCGGGTCGACGGGCTGGTGCTCGATGCCGATGGCATCACCGCGTTTCGCGATACGCCCAACGTTTTGTTCGAAGCCGCCCGCCGCCCGAACGCGCCGGCGCTGGTGCTGACGCCGCATGAGGGCGAATTCGCCAGGCTGTTTCCAGACATCGCCGGAGACAAGAACCTGTCCAAGCTGGCCAAGGCGCGCACTGCCGCCGAGCGTGCCGGTGCCATCGTCGTCTACAAGGGCGCGGACACGGTGATCGCGGCGCCCGATGGCAGGGCAGCGATCAACGGTAACGGCGCGCCATGGCTGGCCACAGCCGGGTCGGGCGACGTGCTGTCGGGCATCATCGCCGGTTTCCTGGCGCAAGGCATGCCGGCTTTCGAAGCCGCCTGCGCGGCGGTCTGGATCCATGCCGAGGCCGGCAGCCGTTTCGGGCCTGGGCTGATCGCCGAAGACTTGCCGCTGGCGCTGGTGCCGGTGCTGCGCGAGCTTGTCGAAAATCGCCACGGGATGACCGCTGAATGAACCGTCGGCTCGCCTTGATCGCTGTGATTTTCGTCAGCCTCTTCCTAGCCAACCTCGCGCGCGCCGAAGGTCCGGTGATGATCGTCGACGATCCGGCCTTGCTTGCCGCCCTCGACACCAAGGGTTTTGGCTTCGCCGGCATTTTTGGCGTCGATGGCGGGGGCGACCTGAAGGCGCTCTATGACAAGGCGCCTGCTTATCACCGGATCGTCGAAACGGTTGCCGGCGATGTCGCCGCGCTGCGGGCCGAGATGAAGGCTGGCGGGCGGCCGCTCTACGAAGTCACCGACGGCAATGTCGGCCGCATCATGGACATGCGCTGGCTGAAGACCGACGCCGCCCGTTTCCGGCTGGTCGGTGTCGTCAACCGGCTCGATCGGCGTGATTTCGCCGATATACGAGGCGACGGGCGCTGCGGCGAGGTGCGTTTCATCTATCGCCTTGCCTACAGCTTCAAGAAAAATGGCAAGGTTCTGGCCTCGCGCCTGCCGTTCAACTTCAATGCTATCTACAGCGCCGCGCCGGACGCCGACGGCGGCTGCGTCGGCGTTGCCGGGCGCTGGACGCCGCAGCTCGACGAGACCGTCGATACCGGCTGGCTCATCGGCGGGCCGCTGGAGAAGGCCGGGCTGACCTTCAAGCAGCTCGAGCTCAACGCCCAGGTGGTGCGCTTTCCCTCCGGCCAGGAGACCGAATTCGGCGGGCAGGCCGCCTATCTCATGCGGATTTTCGGCGTCGATGGAGAGACGGTCAGCGAAAAGCCGCTGGAAAACACGCCGGATGTGGCGCTGCTCTCGGAAAACGCCGCTCTGAAAGCAAAACTTGCCGACTATATCAGCTCCAATCTCGCGGCGGTCGATCTCGGCGTCTATGAAATCCCCGATGAATTCCTGGCGAAGAAGGTCATTTCGTGGTCGACTTTCGGCAGCGCAAGGCAGGCCAATCACCCGTTCACGCCGCTATTCCAGCCCGCGGATTTTTCTGGGCTCGACTATTCCGCACTGAAGCTGGTGCGCACGCCGGAAGCGCTGGTCGAGCGGCTGGATAATGGCGCCTGCCAGGGTTGCCATCAGGCGGGTTCGACCGCCGGTTTCCATTTCATCGGCCTCGACGACAAGACCACATCGCCGCTGAACCGCATCGAAGTCGGCATCTCGCCGCATCTCCACGCCGAGATGCCGCGGCGCGAAGCGTGGCTGCGCGCGACCGTCGAGGGCAAGGAGCCGAACCGCCTCCGCCCGCTGTCCTTCGCGCCGCCGGCCGCATGGCAGGACGCCGGCGAGGTCGCCTATCTGCCGGCCGAGGTGGCGATGCCGTGTCTGATGCCGGAGGACGCAAAGCACTTCGCTGCGGGCTGGCAATGCGGCGGCGGCACCGTCTGCACGGTGCTGGCGACTGCATCGGGCGTGCGGACGAAATTGGCGCAATGCCTGTTGCCCAAGGGCAGCGAAAAGATGTTCTCCGGCCATCCATGTCTGACCGGCTCGATCGCCAGCAACCCGGCGCAGCCTTTCAATGACCGCTACAGCATATCAGGCCAATTCGCGGCCTTCGCCACCGATATTTCGCGCACCGCCTACACTTGCCGGCCGCCGAAGATCGGCGTGCCGGCCGGCATCGCCTATCGCGGCTGCAATGACAAGGATCGTGCCTTTGCCGGCTTCAAGCCGGGCAAGCCGATGCCGAACGAGATCTGCGGGCTGGTCGGCGGGAAAAAATTCGACATTTGCGTGGCGACCAACAATTTCGACCAGTGCCTCGGCGGCGCCGTTAATCGCGGCAACAGGCCGGCCTGCTCGGCCGATCATTTCTGCCGCGAGGATTATATGTGCCAGTCGCTGCCGCCCGATACGCCTGGTATCGGCAGGGTAAAAGGTATCGGCTTCTGCTCGCCGACCTATTTTATCTTCCAGATGCGCTTCGACAATCATGCCACGCCGTGGTCGGGCGCCGTCCGCGCGACGATGGGCGCGGGGTTCGGCGCGGCGGAAGCGGAGTGAGCTTTTGCTGTGGTCGCTTTCGCGACATCAGCGTCTCACAACGGAATGTTGTCGTGCTTCTTCCAGGGGTTCTGCATATCCTTGTTGCGCAGCATGCGGAGCGCGCGCGCAATGCGGCGGCGGGTCGAATGCGGCATGATCACCTCATCGACATAGCCGCGCTCGGCGGCGACGAAGGGCGACAGGAAGCGATCCTCGTAAGCCTTTGTGTGCGCTGCGATCTTCTCCGCATCGCCGATGTCCTTGCGATAGATGATCTCGACCGCGCCCCTAGCGCCCATCACCGCGATCTGCGCCGTCGGCCAGGCATAGTTCATATCGCCGCGCAGATGCTTTGACGCCATCACGTCATAAGCGCCGCCATAGGCCTTTCGGGTGATGACGGTGATCTTCGGGACCGTCGCTTCGGCATAGGCGAACAAGAGCTTGGCGCCGTGCTTGATCAGCCCGCCATATTCCTGCGCGGTGCCTGGCAGAAAGCCTGGAACGTCGACGAAGGTGACGATCGGAATCGAAAAACAGTCGCAGAAGCGTACGAACCGCGCCGCCTTGCGGCTGGCGTCCGAATCGAGCACGCCGGCCAGCACCATCGGCTGGTTGGCGACGAAGCCCACCGTGCGGCCTTCGACGCGCCCGAAACCGGTAACGATGTTTTTCGCAAAATTCTGCTGGATCTCAAAGAAGTCACCCTCGTCGGCAACTTTAAGGATCAACTCCTTGATGTCATAGGGTTTGTTGGCGTTGTCGGGGATCAGCCGGTCGAGCGACAGATCATGATCGGTGACCGACTGGTAGCATTGGATCTCGGGGATATCAGCCGTGTTGGAGGCAGGCAGCAGATCGACCAGCCGGCGCATCTGCAGCAACGCCTCGACGTCATTGTCGTAGGCGCCATCGGCGATCGAGGACTTGGTCGTGTGGACGAAGGCGCCGCCGAGGCTCTCGGCAGTCACCGTTTCGTTGGTGACCGTCTTCACCACGTCCGGGCCGGTGACGAACATGTAGGAGGTGTCGCGAACCATGAAGATGAAGTCCGTCATTGCCGGCGAATAGACGTCGCCGCCGGCGCAAGGGCCCATGATCAGCGAAATCTGCGGGATGACACCGGAGGCGAGCACATTGCGCTGGAAGATCTCGGCATAGCCGCCTAGTGCTGCAACGCCTTCCTGGATGCGGGCCCCGCCGGCGTCGTAGAGGCCGATGATCGGCGCGCGGTTGCGCAGCGCCATCTCCTGCACCTTGACCACCTTTTCGGCGTGGGCCTCGGACAGCGAGCCGCCGAACACGGTAAAGTCCTTGGCGAAGACATAGACCGGGCGGCCGTTGACGGTGCCCCAGCCGGTGACGACGCCGTCGCCGGCGATCTTGGTCTTCTCCATACCGAAATCGGTCGAGCGATGCTCGACATACATGTCGAACTCCTCGAACGAACCCTCGTCGAGAAAGACGTCTATGCGTTCGCGCGCGGTGAGCTTGCCCTTCTTGTGCTGAGCGTGGATGCGGGCCTGGCCGCCGCCCATGCGCGCCATATCGCGGCGGCGCTCGAGTTCCTTCAGCACGTCCTTCATCGGTCGATCCCCAAAACGGAAGCTGATTTGTGGTAATCATGACGGCAGGCGAGCGCAAGCGCCGCTTCGCCATGGCTTTCGCTGCGCTGCAACATGACGCCCCTTGCATTTCGCAACGAACTGGGCCATATGCGGCGACATAGGCGCTTGGGCCGGGACTATCCGGCCTTCTCGACGAATGAGACTGGTTGCGTCTGTTTTCCCTCTTTCCGACATATCGGCAAGGCGGCGAAAAAGCCCCGTGGCATGATGCCTGCGGGCACGACAGCGCAGCCGTGCGGACGATAACGTCCGCCGCCTTGTCGTTTCATGACAGTTTTTTCGACGGCAGGTTGTTGCGCCCTGCCGCCATCGATGTTTGCGGCCAGGAGCCGCGTGAAAGAAGAATATTTTGACCAACGAAAACACTTTGACCGGCAAGGACACTCTGACCGGTAATGACACTGGGGAACTTTCAGGTTTCGCAGCACTTGGAATTACGGGCGCGCTGCTCAAGGCCACCCATGGCGCCGGCTTCACCGATCCGAAGCCGATCCAGGCGCAGGCGATCCCGCCGCAGCTGGAAGGCCGTGACATTTTCGGCATCGCCCAGACCGGTTCGGGCAAGACTGCGGCGTTCGCGCTGCCGATCCTGTCGAAGATCATCGCGCTCGGCACCAAGCGCCGGCCGAAGACCGCTCGCGCGCTGATCCTGGCGCCGACGCGGGAACTCGCCGTGCAGATCGAAGAGATGATCAAGCTGCTCGCCAAGGGCGCGCATGTCTCGACAGCACTCGTGCTTGGCGGCGTCTCGCGCTTCAGCCAGGTAAAAAAGATTGCTCCCGGCGTCGACATTTTGATTGCCACGCCCGGCCGGCTGACCGACCTGGTGCGTGAGGGCGATCTCGTGCTTGCCGACACCAAATGGCTGGTGCTGGACGAGGGCGACCGCATGCTCGACATGGGCTTCATCAACGACGTCAAGCGCATCGCCAGGGCGACCGCGCCGGACCGTCAGACGGTGTTGTTCTCGGCGACCATGCCGGCCGAAATCGCCGAACTGGCCAAGGGTCTGCTGAAGAACCCGATCCGCGTCGAAGTGGCGCCTCACAGCACTGCGGCGGCCGAGATCGTGCAGGGCGTCGTCTTTGCCCGTACCAAGCAGAAGCGCCAGGTGCTTTCGACGATGCTCGCCGACGAGGCTATGAAGTCGGTCATCATCTTTTCGCGCACCAAGCATGGTGCCGACAGGGTGACCAAGGACCTCGAGCGCGACGGCTTCAAGGCCGCCGTCATCCATGGCAACAAGTCGCAGAACGCCCGCCAGAAGGCGCTGAATGATTTCCGCGAGGGTTCGGTGCGTATTCTTGTGGCGACCGATATCGCGGCGCGCGGCATCGACGTGCCCGGCATCAGCCACGTGGTGAATTTCGACCTGCCGGACGAGGCGGAGAGCTATGTCCACCGCATCGGCCGCACCGGTCGTAACGGTATGGACGGCATCGCCATCACGCTTTGCGACCCGTCCGAGAACAGCAAGCTGCGCCAGGTCGAGCGTATCATCCGCACCAAGCTGCCGATCGTTGCCGACCATCTCGGCAGCCCCGATCCGCAGCGCAATCCCGCCGAAAAGTACGAGCGCAGCTTCGAGCCGGCCAACGACCGCAATGGCCGTCGCGACGGCAGGCGTCCCGGTGGCCAGAACAACGGCTTCGGCAAGAAGCGCTTCGGCGAGGCCTTCGCCGGCGAGCGTAAGCCGGAAGGCGCCAAGCCCTTCAAGGGCAACAACAAGCGTCGTTTCGGCGGCAAGCGGCCAGCGGCGCGGGCTGCGTAATCAGATAGTGCAGCCGGGGGGGGGGGGGGGGGGGGGGGGGGGGGGGGGAAAAAAAAAAAAAAAAAAGGGGGGGGGGGGGGGGGGGGGGGGGGGGGGGGGGGGGGGGGGGGGGGGGGGGGG
>NZ_JBVVQY010000019.1:0-87546 GCF_055811615.1 Mesorhizobium sp. WSM4807 | reverse complement strand
CCACAAGAAAATCCCTTCAAAAAACCTGGGGTGGTGGGGTGTACCGGGCCCGGGGGGGGGTTGTTTTTATTTCTTTTTTCGGCGCGGGCGTGGTGTGGGGGCCGGCCCGGGCTGCTCACAATTGAAAAAGGCGATCGGAGCGATGCTTCGGTCGCCTTTTTCGCCTGAGATCTACTTCACCACCGCCTGTACCCACACGACAATGCGCTGCGCGAGGAAAGCTGTGGTTGCTGGCGACAGCGCGTCATCGGCAATGACGTGGTTGTCTCGATCGCCGGTATCGTCGACCGGCACCAGTTCGTGCGCGGCGCCCCAGCGCCCGGCGATTTCGCGGGTGCGGTCTTGCCGCACGATCTTGTCCGAATCCGAAAAGATGAAGAGGGCAGGGATGGTCGCCTTCTCCACCGGCGCGCCATAGGCAAGCTCGGTCAGCGCCACCATCGGCAGGGTCGCGGCGATCGGATAGCGGTAGGTCCAGAATTTCTCGTGCAGCGCATTGCGTGGCACGAAGCTGCGCTCCTTGCCGGCGACCAACTCGGCGATCTCTCGGCCCCACGGCATGGTCAGAAGTTCGGCGCCGGAAGCCTTGACGCCGAAATTCGGCGAGATGAACGCGATTGCCGCCACTCCGTCCGATGCGCCCGGCTGTGTCGCAGCCCAGGCTGCCAGCGAGCCGCCGGTCGAGGTGGCGATGACGATCACCTTGTCGCCGATCGCCCGGCCTATGGCGAGAGCTTCCTCATAGTCGTTGATCCAGGCGTTGACGCTGCCGTCCGCCATTGCGGCACCGCCCCGTCCGTGGCCGGTGAGGCGGGTGTAGTAAAGATTGGCATCGAGCTGGTCGGCCACCTCGTCCGGCAGCGGACGAACCTCGCCCTTCGACGCCGAAAAGCCGTGGATATAGACGATCGACAGCGGCGTCCTGGCGTGAACCATCGGATTGGCCCAGATGATCTCCTTCTCCAGCCCGTCGTAGACGCCCGGTACGGCAGCCTCCTTGCGTGCCAGATAAGCTTGTGGATCATCGCCGATCACGGAAGGATCGAAGCGGATCGTGGTGTCGGCTTGGATGCGCGGGCCAAGCGCGAAGGCCAGGACAAGAATGACGGCGAGACCCAATACCGCAAGCACGATCCGTCGCCCCATCGCAGACTCCACGCAACAATCCGCAACCTATGGCCGCGATGGCAAACAGGCAACGGCGTCTCGCCAGCGGCGGGATCGCCAACTTTGAAGGACCGTCTATTCGCTCGGCGGCTTGCGGTCGAAAATCAGCGGACGCGCCTTCCAGCGGGTCGCGGTGCTGATGACCCATCGGCAGAACGGTCTCGGCAGGATTCTGAGCAGCTTCAGGCCCCAGCTCAAGCGGCGCGGGAAGGTGACTTCGAAGCCGCCGGACTTGATGCCGCGCGCCATGCGGCGCGAGGCGCGATTGACGGGCATCAGACCGGGCATCGGCAGCAAATTCTTCTCGGTCAGCGGGGTGTCGACGAAGCCCGGATTTATCACCTGGATGCGGACGTTCATCTTGTCGAAATCGTATTTCAGCGACTCTGCGAGGATATTGACCGCCGCCTTGGTGCCGCCATAGGCGGCCGTGGTCGGCCAGCCGAAATAGGCGGTGACCGAACCGACCAGGACGATATGGCCGCGCGCGCGGACGCGCATGCGTTCGATGACCGGCACCAGGCCGTTGATGATGCCGAAATAATTGACATCGAAGGACTGGCGAAATCCACGGACGGTGAGGTCTTCGCCGGCGGTCGCAATATAGCTCCCGGCATTGAAGACGGCCAAGATGATCGGGCCAAGATCCTTCTCGATTGCTGCCACCGTCTTTGCCATGCGTCTCTCGTCGGTGACGTCGCAAGGATAGGCTGTGACATGGCCCGGCATCTGCGCCGTCTCGACAACAAGCGTATCGATCGGATCGTCGTCGAGCGCCGTCACCGCGACGGCATAGCCTTGCTCCGCCAGGTCCTTGGCCAATGAACGGCCGATGCCGCTGCTGCCGCCCGTGATCCACGCGACGCCGTCTTTCGGGTTGGCCCGGTAGAGAGTCATGCTATGCCCTGCGACTTTTTTTAGCCTGTGCTCTAGCGGTGAAGAAATCGAAATGAAAAGAGCGCTTTTCAGTGGGAGCTTCAATGAATAGCGGAAGGCGACGTCTATTTTAGGAATTGCAGCCCAGAAATGCCGCTGGACCAGACAAATTCTTGCCTTGAAACCGAAGCTTCGGGTTTCTAGGGTTCCGCCGCAAGCATAAAGGAATCTCAATGCCCCGTTCTGTGATCGAAGCGATCGGCAATACGCCTCTGATCCGCCTCAACAAAGCCTCGGAAGAAACCGGCTGCGAGATCCTGGGCAAGGCCGAATTCATGAATCCGGGCCAGTCGGTCAAGGACCGCGCCGCGCTGTTCATCATCCGCGACGCCGAGCAGCGCGGGCTCTTGAGGCCGGGCGGGGTCATCGTCGAGGGGACGGCCGGCAACACCGGCATCGGATTGACGCTTGTCGCCAAGGCGCTTGGCTACCGCACCGTGATCGTCATCCCCGACACGCAAAGCCAGGAGAAGAAGGACACGATCAAATTGCTTGGCGCCGAGCTGATCGAGGTGCCTGCGGTTCCCTACAAGAACCCCAACAATTATGTGAAACTGTCGGGCCGCCTGGCCGAGCAGATGGCCCGGTCCGAGCCGAACGGCGCGATCTGGGCCAATCAGTTCGACAACGTCGCCAACCGTGACGGCCATACCCGCACCACGGCGGAAGAAATCTGGGCCCAGACTGGCGGCAAGGTCGACGGTTTCGTCTCGGCGGTCGGCTCCGGCGGAACGCTGGCCGGCGTCGCCTTCGGGCTTAAGGCCAAGAGCAAGGACGTCAAGATCGCGCTCGCCGATCCGCTGGGTGCGGCGCTCTATAGTTTCTACACCACCGGAGAGCTGAAATCCGAAGGCAGCTCGATCACCGAAGGCATCGGGCAGGGGCGGGTCACCGCCAATCTGGAAGGGTTCACACCGGATTTCTCCTTCCAGATTCCGGACGAGGATGCACTGCCGATCGTCTTCGATCTTATCCAGGAGGAGGGTCTGTGCGTCGGCGGCTCGACCGGCATCAACATTGCCGGCGCGATCCGGTTGGCGCGTGAGATGGGTCCCGGCCACTCCATCGTGACCGTGCTTTGCGACTACGGCACGCGCTATCAGTCGAAATTGTTCAACCCTGAATTCCTGCGCCAAAAGAAACTGCCGGTGCCGGGCTGGATGGAACAGCGGAGCACAATTTCGGTGCCGTTCGAGAAGGTCGCGTGATGGCTTACAAAACGGAAGCGCTGTTTCGCGACGACGCCTATCTCAGGACGGCTGATGCCACGATTGTCGCCGTCAACGACCGTGGCGGCATCATTCTGGACCGGACGGTCTTCTATGCCACGTCGGGCGGGCAGCCGGGCGATACCGGCACCCTCGAACGCGCCGACGGCAGCCTGATCAACGTTGCCGCCACCATCACCGGCGAGACCAAGGACGAGATCATCCATGTGCCGCCGCCTGAGCAGGCAGTGCTTGAGGTCGGCGAACCGATAAAGCTCGCCGTCGATTGGGAGAGGCGATATCTGCTGATGCGCATGCACACAGCCTGCCATTTGCTCACCGTCGTCTGCCCGTTCCCGATCACCGGCGCCTCGGTTTCCGAGGACGACAGCCGTGTCGACTTCGACATCCCGGATGCCGGGTTCACCAGGGAAGACGTGACGGCCAGGCTGATGGAACTGGTGCGGGCCGACCACCCGGTCTTTGTCAGGCTGATCACAGACGAGGAACTGGCGGCCAATCCGGGACTGGTGAAATCGAAAAATGTTCGGCCACCCGTCGGCACGGGCAAGATCCGACTGGTCTGCATTGGCGAGAATGCCTCGATCGACAGCCAGCCTTGTGGCGGCACCCATGTAAAGAGCACTGGAGAAGTCGGCGAGATCCATATCGGCAAGATCGAGAAGAAGGGTCGCGAGAACCGGCGCTTCCGAATACGCTTTGGACCGATGCCGCCGGCCTGATAAACAGATTGTCAAAGGCGGGCAGGAGAAGAAGAATGGCCGAAGACAGCCCTTTCACCGTCGATGCGGACTGGTTGCAGAAGCGCCTCGGCGAGCCTGGCCTGACCATCGTCGACGCGTCCTGGTATCTGCCGGCGCAGAAGCGCGACGCGCGCGCCGAATATGACGCAGCGCACATTCCAGGCGCCCGTTTCCTGGATCAGGATGCGATCTCGGATCCTGATTCCCCACTGCCGCACACGCTGCCGTCGCCGCAGCATTTCGCCCAATATGTCGGCGCCATGGGCATTTCGGCCGACGACACCATCGTCGTCTATGACGGTCCGGGCTTCTTCTCGGCGCCGCGCGCCTGGTGGATGTTTCGTGTCATGGGGGTGTTCCAGGTCTACGTATTGGACGGCGGTTTCGACCGCTGGAAAGCGGAGGGACGGCCGGTAACGGCGGAGCCGACGAAGATCGCGCCCTGCGTGTTTCATGCCGACTTCGATGCCGCTCGCGTCGCCAGCCTGGCCGATATGCGCCGGATCGTCGAGACCGGGGAAAGCCAGATCGCCGACGCGCGTTCGTCTGGCCGGTTTGCCGGTACCGAGCCGGAGCCTCGCGCCGGCATCCGCTCGGGCCATATGCCCGGCGCGCACAATGTGCCGTTTTCGGCGCTTGCCGAGGACGGCGAGCTGCTGTCGAAAGACCGATTGCGCAAGGTGATCGAGGACGCCGGCATCGACCTGTCGAAGCCGGTTGTCACCTCTTGCGGCTCAGGCGTCACTGCGGCGGCGATCACGCTGGCGCTTGAGACGCTTGGCCATACCGACAACAGGCTCTACGACGGTTCATGGACGGAATGGGGAGGGCTTGGCGATACGCCCGTCGTGACCGGCAAGGATCGACAGTGATGGAAAACGGAGCGCTTGAAGACATCGAGGTCACGGTGACGTTTCTCGAAATGCATGTGCCGCCGGCCTACTCGCCGCCGGTGCCGTTCAACCGCCAGATCGCACTGCTGAAGACCAAAGACATTCCGCTGCATTTCTACCGCTATTTGATGGATCGGGTAGGCCGCAAATGGCACTGGGTCAACGTGCTGAGGCTGAGCGACGAGGAGCTTTCTGCAGGCATCCATCGCGAGGACCGCGACATCAGGGTGCTGTATCTCGATGGGTCGCCGGCCGGCTTCTTCGACCTAAAGCCGCATCTGCCGGAAGAAGTGGAACTTGCCTATTTCGGCATGATGGAGCACGCGACCGGCCAAGGGATCGGCCGTTGGTTCCTCGGTGCGGCGATCGCCGCCGCCTGGTCGCACGGCCCAAGGCGGGTGACGGTGCAGACCTGCACGCTCGACCATCCGGCGGCATTGCCGCTCTACCAGAAGCTCGGCTTTGCACCGGTCGCGCAAAAGAAGGAGATCGTGCATCCAATGACCTTCGCCGAGCGTGCGGCCAGTGTCATGCGGCCATGATTTTCTCCGCAAACTGAACCTATTGTTCATCAATGCTTCAGCTTGTCTTTGCCATCTTGCCGACACCATCAATGCGGCAGAGGCCGAAGGAGAAAAGACATGCTGACCCGACGCACATTTGCCGCCGCGCTGATTGCGGCCCTCGCCGTGCCGACCCTTGCCGCCGCCCAGGCAACCACGCCTTCGGCGGCGACGATCGAGCGTCAACTCGAGGCCGCGCCCCGCGTTAAGCTGCGCCCGAACCAGCGCGTCACCATCCGCGAATTCAAGAGGCGGCCGGACCTGCGGCGCATGGCCCGTTCGATCGATATCCAGTCGATCAATTTCGCCTTTGGCTCGGCGGCCATTTCCGAATCGCAATATGGCAAGATCGAAAATATCGCCGATGCGCTTCGGCGCATCCTGCGGCGCGACCGCGGTGCCCGCGTGCTGATCGAAGGCCATACCGACGCGGTCGGCTCTTTCCAGTCGAACCAGATCCTCTCCGAACAGCGCGCCGCTTCGCTGGAGCGTACCTTGGTGCGCGAATTCGGCGTGCCGGGCTATACACTGGAAACCGTCGGCTACGGCGAGGAATTCCTGCTGGTGCAGACGCAGAACGAGAATTGGCGCAATCGCCGGGTGACGCTGCGCCGCTTCGACGACTTCATCCGCTGAGCCTGTCCGAAATCCGCATTGGCGGCCATCTGAAGGCGTTTTCTGCGCTTCCGGTTCTCGAAGACACCATCATCTGACTCGCCGCTGTAATTTTCGAAACAGGCTCAGTCACTGCGGTCTGGATCAACACCCGAAAAAGAGCCTGGCTTGAATGAGTCGCGCGCTTTCCATATCGCTGTCGGTCAAAGCCTACCGCATCGGCCCGAAAATCGGGATCGATTTTCGGAAAGCACGATGCGTAGACTCAAATGTTGGAGCGTCCTTTGCGCGTCCAAAAAGGACGCGTGGCGCTCCAATGATGATGGAGGATCAAACGATGACGATTCGGGTGGTGATGGCCGGTGCGACCGGCTGGATCGGCAAGGCACTGGTTCCGGCGATCGGGGCGCAAGGCGACATGGCACTGGCCGGGGCTGTGTCGCGCAGCGGCGCGGGGCAGGATTCCGGCCTCCTGATTGGCATGCCGGCCAACGGCATCACCGTTTCCGCCTCGCTGACCGAGGCGCTGGAGGTACCGTCGGACGTGCTGGTCGACTACACCAGGCCGCATGTGGTGAAAGACCATGCGCTGCTGGCCATAGAGAAGGGGCGGCACGTTGTGATCGGCACGTCGGGGCTGGGTGCGACCGATTTCGGCGAGATCGACGCTGCAGCACGCGCCAATCGTGTCGGCGTCATTGCAGCCGGCAATTTTTCGATCACCGCCACGCTGATGAAGCGGTTTGCCCTGATGGCGGCGAAATACGTGCCGGATGTCGAGGTGATCGACTATGCGAGCGCCAAGAAACCCGACGCGCCGTCCGGCACCGCGCGCGAGCTTGCCGAAGCGCTGGCCGATGTCCGCAAGGCTTCGACGGTGCGGCCGGTCTCGGAGGTCTCGGGTGTGCCGGGAACCCGCGGTGCGGCGGTCGGTACGGGCGAGGGGGTGCAGGTGCATGCGCTTCGCCTGCCTTCCTACATCCTGTCCTGTGAGGCGCTGTTCGGCCTGCCCGACGAGCGGCTGACCATTCGTCACGACGCCGGCTCGTCCGCTGCTCCTTACGTGGCCGGCACACTGCTCGCTATCAGGCGGGTACAGGAGATCACAGGGCTGGTGCGCGGTCTCGACGTCTTGATGGACTGATCCAAATTGGCAGGAATCGGGTGGGAGACGCTGGCGCAGCGGCGTAATTTCCGGTCGACGATACCGGAGATTTCGCCATGACCATCCAGTTCAAAGCCTTGCCCACGGAAGATGTAAGAGCCTTGCAGCGCGGCGCGCCGGACGCCTATGGCCTGATACCAGAGCGGAAAATATCCGACGGCGACGGCGTGCCTTGCCGCCACTGCCTGAAGAACGTGACCGCCGGAGACGCCTATCTCATCCTGGCCTACAGGCCATTCCCGGAATTGCAGCCCTACGCCGAAACCGGACCGATCTTTCTGCATGCCGAGGAATGCGAGCGCGCCGCCGAAGCCGAGGCGCTTCCAGAAATGCTCGAAAGTGCCGACTACATCGTGCGCGGCTACGGCAGGGACGACCGCATCGTCTATGGCAGCGGCGGTGTCATTCCAACGGCCGCTATCGCGGCGCGGGCCGAGACCTTGTTCGAGCGCAACGATATCGCCTATGTGCATGTCCGCTCGGCGCGCAACAATTGCTACCAGTGCCGGATCGAGCGCGCGTGACGATCCGGGCGGTATTCATCGGTCGCAGCTGTCGTACGCCTGTCGCATTGTTGCCGACCGCGGATGAACCGGCGGGAAGTCTCGATATCAGAGGAAGCGGGGCTTTGGCTCCGCTTTTTTGTTGCCCGCCCTGTCCGCCCCGCATTTCTTCCGCCCCAAAGAAAAAGCCCGCCGGAATGACCGGCGGGCTTTGACTGTTGTCTGGACGGTTTTTAGTTGAACTTGTACTTCGCGCCGATGCGGACGGTATGGAACGAAGGCGTGGAGGTGAGAGTGTCGTCCGGCAGCCCAAGTTCCGACGAGAAATCCTTCTCGGAGAACTGCGAATAGCGGTACTTGAGGCCGACGGTCACGTTGCTGGACATGGCCGTTTCCAGACCACCACCCACCAAGAAGCCGCTGGAGTCCCAATCGAGGATATCGCCGATGGGTGAAGACGCGTTCAGATCGAAGTGCTGCCAACTGTAACCACCGAGCACGTAGGCGAGGGTTGATTCGTTGACTTTCATACCGACACAACCAAGCACATCGAATCCGTAATCAGAATCCAGATTGATCGACCCGCCCGGGATCTCAAGTTCCGAAGTCATGCCGGAGTAGCGGGCATCCACCATGACGCCTGCGAGCCAGCTGCCGAAATCATGGTCGTAGCCGAAGTTCAATTCGCCGAACACGCCTTCGCCACCGATCCCGTTGAACTCGAGGTCGCCAGCCGGCGGAACGTCGATCTGATGCACCGATGCACCCGCACCGGCGGCGCCGCCGACGTAGAAGCCGGTCCAGTTGTAGGCAGGAGCCTCAAAAGAGGCGACGCCACCATTCTGGGCGCCAAAAGCGGTAGTTGGCCGCAACCTGGAACGTATGCCGCGACGTGTCGAGGTTGAGGGTGCCATCCGGCACACCGAAATCGGAAAGGAGATCATCATTAGTGCCGAAGCGGGTATAGTGATATTCTGACTTGATGGTCCAGTTACTGTTGATGGCCGTTTCAACGCCAGCTCCGACGAAGTAGCCGCTCTGGTCCCAATCGAAATCAAAACCAGCGTTCGTGTCGAGTTTGTATTTCTGCCAGGAATAGCCACCCAGCACATAGCCCAAAGTGTTCGGCGTGAAGAGATAACCAAGCCGCAACCCAGCGTCGAAACCGTAGGTCTCGCGGACCGAAGCTTCAAAACCAGCAACATCGAGCGTGGTTTCAATGTTGCCGGCATGGGCATCCAGAAGTCCGCCGATCAGGAAGCGCGGCGACATCATATAGTCGTACCCAACGGTCAGTTCACCGTAAACGCCTTCACCACCAAAGCCGGTCAGCCAATCGCAAACCGTGAAATTTGCTTGTGGAAAAAAGAGCCGCCGAGGGCGTCGGCGGCTCTGTCGGGAGAGGATTGAGCGGCGGGTTCAGGCGGCGAGAACGGCCTTCGGCTCGACCAACTCATAGCCGAGTGATTCGGCCACCGCGCGGTTGGTGATCTTGCCCTTGTGGACATTGAGGCCGTTGCGCAAATGATGATCGTCGATCAGCGCATTCAGGCCCTTGTCGGCGAGCTGCAGGCCGTAATGCAACGTTGCGTTGTTGAGCGCGTGGGCCGAAGTGACCGGCACCGCACCCGGCATATTGGCGACGCAATAGTGAATGACGCCGTCGACCTCATAGGTCGGCGCGGCATGGGTTGTGGCGTGCGAGGTCTCGAAGCAGCCGCCTTGGTCGATGGCGACGTCGACAAGCACCGAGCCTTTCTTCATGCCCGACAGCATCTCGCGCGAAACGAGTTTCGGCGCGGCGGCGCCCGGGATCAGCACGGCGCCGACGACGATGTCGGCCGAAAAACATTCCTCTTCCAGCGCCTCGACGGTCGAATAGCGGGTGTGGACGCGGCCGCCGAAGATGTCGTCGAGCTGGCGCAGGCGCGGGATCGAGCGGTCGATGATGGTGACGTCGGCGCCAAGGCCGACCGCCATACGGGCGGCATGCAGGCCGACGACGCCGCCGCCGAGCACAGTGACCTTGCCGGGAAGCACGCCGGGCACGCCGCCGAGCAGCACACCGCGGCCGCCATTGGCCTTCTGCAGCGCGGTAGCGCCGGCCTGGATCGACAAGCGGCCGGCGACTTCCGACATCGGCGCCAGCAGCGGCAGGCCGCCGCGGTCGTCGGTGACCGTCTCGTAGGCGATGGCCGTTACGCCCGAGGCCAGCAGGCCCTTGGTCTGCTCCGGATCCGGAGCGAGATGGAGATAGGTGTAGAGGATCTGGCCGTCGCGGAGCTGAGCCCATTCATTGGGCTGCGGCTCTTTGACCTTGACGATCATGTCGGACTTGGCAAACACGTCGGCGGCCGTCTTGGCGATCGTGGCGCCAGCGGCGCGATAGGCGTTGTCGTCGGCGCCGATGCCGGCGCCGGCACCGGTCTCGACCAGTACTTCGTGGCCATGCGCGACATATTCGCGGACCGAGCCCGGCGTGAGGCCGACGCGGTATTCGTGGTTCTTGATTTCCCTGGGGCAGCCGACGCGCATCTTCTTCTCCTCCTGATCCGGCCCTTTGGGGCACGTTCCCTGTCTAGAGATAGTGAACCATGAATCGTCCCGTAGGTGTTTGCGAATGCGCTTGCGCAAGAGGGCACGGTTCGATAATCGTTGCGCAAAACAGCCGGATTGTCGCAGGAATCCTGAAAAATGCCACTCGACAGGATCGATATCGCCATTCTCGAAACGTTGCAGAAGGATGGGCGGATACCCAACGCCGCGCTTGCCGAGAAGGTCGGCCTGTCGCAGTCGGCCTGCTCGCGGCGGCTGGATAATCTGGAGAAATCCGGAACCATCCGCGGCTATCACGCCCGGCTTTCCAATGCCGCTCTTGGCCACCAGATGACGGCGATCGTGCATATATCGCTGTCGGGGCAATTCGAGAAGACGCTGTCGGATTTCGAGGCGGCGATAAAGCGCTGCCCGAATGTCCTGTCCTGCCACCTGATGTCGGGTGAATACGATTATATCCTGCGCATCGCGGCAAAGGACCTCGTCGACTATGAGCGCATCCACAAGGAATGGCTGTCGGCGATGCCGCATGTGACGAAGATCAATTCATCCTTCGCCTTGCGCGAGATCGTCGACCGGACGGCGGTGGGGATGAAGCCGGAACTTGCTTAGGCCTTGAAGGCCCCCGTCACCACCCGGTCCATCGGGATGTCGTGCGGCTGCGGATAGATGGTGGCAATGCGCTGCAGTTCGTAGCCGACACCGATGACCAGCGGCTTGAAAGGCATCGCCGCCAGTGTGCGGTCGAAGAAGCCACCGCCATAGCCCAGCCGATACTGTCCCGGATCGATGCCGACGATCGGTGAGATGACGATGTCGGGCAGCACCGGATCGCCTTCAGCCGGGATCGGGATATTCCAGACGCCCTTCTCCAATCGGTCGCCCGGTGTGTAGGCGCGAAAGACAAGCGGCCGGCCTTTCTCGATCACAACAGGCAGTGCGGTACGGCCGCCGCGCTCATTGACGGAAGCCATCCATGGCCGCAGATCCGGCTCGCCGCGGAACGGCCAGTAGAGGCTGACCACGCGGCCGGCGACGTCGCCGATAACCGCGTCGAGGCTTTCGCTGATGCGCTGCGACATTGCCGTTCGCGCGTCAGCCGAGACAGCGAGGCGCGCCGCAATCAGCCGCTCGCGCTCGGCCTTGCGCCATCGTTTCACGTCGGTCCAGTCGGATAGGGGCGCCCGGAATTCCGGGTCGTGCATGAAGCAAGGGGGCGAGGAATAGTGAGCCGGACCTTCATCGTCATGATCGCTATCCAAGTTCCACTCCTGTCGTCAGTTTCAATGAAATTATACTCGGCGGCAGGAGTGGGCATGTACATTCGCGACATCTTAGGGCGGGCAGTCAGCAAAGTCGGATGGTTGTTGCAGTGCACAAAAGTCCCTACATCAGATTTCGCGACATTGCTCTCCAGCCTTCTCTCACGGCCGACCTTCTCTCCCGGCCAACCCGTTCTCCCGGAGTGAATGAGATGAACGAATCCAGCCATCATGTCGTCGTCGTCGGGGCGGGCTTTGGGGGGCTCGAATTCACCCGCGCGCTTGACGGTGCGCCGGTGCGCATCACCATGATCGACAAGCGCAACCATCATCTCTTCCAGCCGCTGCTCTACCAGGTGGCGACCACGGCGCTGGCGACCTCGGAAGTCGCCTGGCCGATCCGCCATCTCCTGCGCAAGCGCAAGGACGTGACTACGCTGCTCGCCACCGTCAGCGGCGTCGACCGCGTTGGCAAGCGCGTGCTGTTCGATGATGGCGGCGCGGTCGCCTACGACACGCTGCTGCTGGCAACCGGCGCGCGCCACGCCTATTTCGGCCATGACGAGTGGGAGCCGTTCGCGCCAGGCCTGAAGACACTGGAGGATGCCACCACCATTCGACGGCGCATTCTGCTGGCCTTCGAGCAAGCCGAGCGGGAAACCGATCCCGCGAAGCGCCAAGCGCTGCTGACGCTGGCGATCGTTGGTGGCGGACCGACCGGCGTGGAACTGGCCGGCACCATTGTCGAACTGGCGCACGACATGCTGCGCGGTGAGTTCCGCAACATCGATACGCGGCAGACGCGCGTGGTACTGATTGAGGCCGGTGACCGCATTCTTCCCAATTTTGCGCAAGAACTCTCCGATTATGCCAGCAAGGCGCTTGAGCGGCTTGGCGTGACGGTCGAACTCGGCCGGCCCGTTACACGCTGCGATGCCGAGGGCGTCGTCTTTGGCGACACGCACCTGCCGGCCAGAACCATTCTGTGGGCAGCAGGCGTTGCCGCTTCGCCGGCCGCTGAATGGCTGCGGGTGGCAGCGGACCGCGCGGGCAGGGTGCTGGTCGAGCCCGACCTGACCGTGCCGGGCAGCCCGGAGATTTTCGTCGTCGGCGACGCAGCACACGTCCTGCGGCCGGATGGCCGCATGGTGCCCGGCGTAGCACCCGCCGCCAAACAGCAGGGCCGACATGTCGCCGCGACGATCAAGGCGCGGCTTGCCGGCGACATGACCCCGCGGCCTTTCCGCTACAAGCATGACGGCGATCTGGCGACGATCGGCAAGCGCGCCGCCGCGATCGATTTCGGCTGGATCAAGCTCACCGGCCGGCTGGCCTGGTGGCTCTGGGGTCTCGCGCACATCTATTTCCTGATTGGATTCCGTAACCGGCTTGCGGTTTCGCTGAGTTGGCTATGGATTTACGCGACAGGTCAGCGCAGCGCGCGGCTAATCACCCAAGGCGATGACGACAGGAACTGACGTCTCCGCCCGCGCACATGCATCCGCACGTTATCTGTTCCTGATGGACTCGACTGGATTAGGCACGCGGCTTTGCTTCGGGCAGGACTTGGCACGTCGTTGAAGCCTAGCACGTCGTTGAACAGGGGCCGCCTCGAACCGCATCATCGACTTGATGTTCGACGGAAAACCAATTGATCCCATGCGGGAATTCGTCGTCGTCACCAACAACTACCGCGCCGGCGGTGGCGGCAATTTCCCGGAGATCAACACCTCGAAGATCATCTGAGGCGCCGGACACCAACCGCAACGTGATTGTGCTACCTTATCAGCCAGGGCACGATCAACCCGTCGGCGGTTGCCCTAGACTAAGCCCTGTAAACCACCTGGCGGACATCGATGTAGCTGGCGCGGAAGCCGGCTTCGCAATAATGCAGGTAAAACTCCCAGAGCTTCTTGAAGCGGTCGTCGAAACCGAGCGGGACGATCTTTTCCCATGACGCCCAGAAGCGGTGGCGCCATTCGGCGAGCGTGCGGGCATAGTCGTCCGGGAAAATGCGCTCGCGCAGATGAGCAAGGCCATGGTCTTTGCCGAGCGTTTTCAGGATCGACGGCGTCGGCAGCATGCCGCCCGGGAAGACGTAACGCTGGATGAAATCCGGCCGGGCGCGATAGGTATCGTAGGCTTTCTCGTTGATGGTGATGATCTGCAGGCCGGCGGTGCCGCCAGGCCGCAGGCAATCCTTCATCTTGCCGAAAAACACAGGCCAGTATTTTTCGCCGACCGCCTCGAACATCTCGATCGAAGCGATGCGGTCGTAGGAACCGGTTTCGTCGCGGTAGTCCTGCAGCTTGATGTCGACCTTGTCGGCAAATCCAGCCTTCTGGACGCGTGCGCTGGCGAAATCATGCTGCTCGCGGCTGATCGTCAGCCCGGTGACGCGGCAGCCGATCTCGCGCGCCGCGAATTCGGCAAAGCCGCCCCAGCCGCAACCGATTTCAAGCACGTGGTCGTTCGCGCCGATGCCCGTGTCCTTGGCCAGCGCGCGATATTTGGCGGCTTGCGCGCTTTCCAGATCGTTGGCGCCAGCCGCATAGAGCGCCGACGAATAGGTCATGCTCGGATCCAGCCATTCCTTGTAAAAGGCGTTGCCGAGATCGTAATGCGCCGAAATGTTGCGCTTCGAGCCGGTGCGGGTGTTTTGGTTGAACCAGTGGCGGACACGCTGGACGGCGTTGATCAGCCAGCTGGCGCCGCCGGCGATGCGCTCTCCGATTTCTGAATTGACTACGAACAGTTCCAGGAAACTGGTCACATCGGGACTGTCCCAATCGCCGTCGATGTAGGATTCGGCGATGCCGATGGTGCCGCCGGTGAAGGCACGGCCGGGCAAGCGCCAGTTCTTGAGCACCAGTTCGGCGTCCGGACCCGGGCCCTTGCCGCCGATGAGGACGGCGCGGCCGTCCGGCATCCTCACCTTGAGCGAGCCACGCGGCAGGTTCATCGCCGCCGACAGCACCATGCGCGCCTTGGCCGGCAGGCCTTTGACGGTCTCGGCGAAATTAAATTCGTCCAATCTGACCGCGTCGCCCGACGCAACGCTGGTGTCTTCCTTGTGAGCCATGTCACGCCCCCCGGGACTTCTGCGGCGCCGGCGCAAAATCGCCGGTTTCCACACTCTCTCGCAGTTCATTCGCCAGGGCGCGATCGCCGCTTCCCGATGAATCCCCGCAGCAATCTTTCATGCCATCAAAGGGAACTTCAAGAGCCAAGGCAAGCGAACATGGATCAATGGATAGATTTTGCGGGAGGGCGCTGATCAACGCCGGAATCACTATGGTTGCAGCCACCCAGATGCAGTAGTTTTAGCCATGCGTTATGTCATCGTCATCTGCACCGTCACGTTCTTCCTGATCTGGGACGGACTCTACAATCAGGGCCGCTATCTCGACACCACGGTCAGCGAGATAACGCGCATCGTGCGCTACATCACCGGGATGGTATAGGTTCTTTTCCCCGCCCAATGCGTTGTCGCCGCGACATCGTTGCCGGTTGACGCGACCGTTTTGCCCACACAAAACACGCTTGCACATCGATCGAGGAGGCTGGGGTTGATCCGGCATATCGTTTTCTTCAGCGCGCGGCACAAAGACGATGTCGAGGTCGTACGCACGGGCTTGCTGGCGCTGGGCAACATCCCTCATTCCCGTCTTTTCGAGGTGACGCTCAACAGCAAGGTCGACCCGCTTTCGGACGAGATCGACGTGGTCGTTTATGCCGAGTTCGAGGATGATGCCGCGCTGGCCGCCTACAAGGCGCATCCGCTCTATGCCGAGACTACCAGCCAGGTCAAA
The DNA here is from genome assembly GCF_055811615.1 of Mesorhizobium sp. WSM4807. Taxonomy (NCBI): domain Bacteria; kingdom Pseudomonadati; phylum Pseudomonadota; class Alphaproteobacteria; order Hyphomicrobiales; family Phyllobacteriaceae; genus Mesorhizobium; species Mesorhizobium sp. WSM4807. Next base: position 72,102 of record NZ_JBVVQY010000019.1, on the reverse strand, counting down.
CCGCTGCGCGAATTGCGATATTCGGCGGATGTTGTGGCTGCAACCTGAAGAGAAGCAACGTTACTCCGTCTGAGCGGCGGTCGGTTCGGTCGGATCGGCGCCCGGCCGCTTCGGTGCGTCCCAGACCAGCATGGCGAGAACAGCCATTGCGACGACCGCTGTCGCTATGAACAGGATCTTTCTCATTTTGGACCACGTAGGTTGGTTTTCGGGCAGCGGCAAGTATCCCGGAGGTTCGCGTAATGCGGCCACGCGATCGGCTGCCTTGGATCCTTGCTGCGTCAGGCGAGGCTCTTGAACCAACCTCCGGAATGATGCACACCGCGCCGGCATGACCGAGACGAAGACAGCAGGCCCTTATCCGCCGCGCACCTATCCGCTTGACCATCTTGTGCTGCCGACCGCGAGCCTCGACGTGGCGCGGGCGCGGCTGGTTTCGCTTGGCTTTGTCGTGGCGCCGACCGGCATCCATCCTTTCGGGACGGAAAACTGCTGCGTCTTCCTTGAGGACGGCACCTATCTCGAGCCGCTGGCGGTGGGCAACGAGCAGGCGGTGGCGAAAGCGATCGCCGACGGCAACGTCTTCGTCGCGCGCGATCGCGCCTATCGCGACAAGCGCGGCAATGAGGGATTTTCCGCCCTGGTCTTGGGCACCGGAGATGCGGATGCCGATCACGTGCGCTATGTCGAAGCCGGCCTGTCTGCCGGAGACATGCTGAGCTTTTCGCGCGCCTTCACCGATCCGGCAGGAAAGAGCGACACGGCATCGTTCAAACTGGCCTTCGCCTCCGGCACCGGGGCGATGGACGCATTCCTGTTCGCCTGCGAGCGGATCAATACGCCGAAAGTAGACCGCACCGCGTTGCAGATCCACCCCAATGGCGCAACCGGCATCATCGAGGTCGTGGCGGTCAGCAACGAGCCGTCCGAACAGCACCGATTGATTTCGATCGCGACGCGCAGTCCGGCTGCCGGACAGGGGAGCAGCATTGCGTTTGGCCTGCCGAACGCAACCTTGACCCTGCTTGACCCCGTTGCTTTCGAAACGCGCTTCGGCATACCTGCCGGCGCGCCATCGGAACTCCGCTTCGCGGGGATCGTCTTTTCGGTTCGCTTCGCAGACACGGTCGCCAAGCTGCTTGCAGCCAGTTCCGTCGAACACGAAATACGCGGCAATGATATTGTCGTGCGGCCGGCATCCGGGCAGGGTGCGGCCTTCAATTTCCGGGAGATCGCATGAACAAGCCCAATTCGTCCGTAACTGTCGGCAATGTCGTCTTCAGCAACACCGCGCCGCTATCGCTGATTGCCGGCCCGTGCCAGCTTGAATCCCGCCAGCACGCCTTCGACATGGCTGGGGCGCTGAAGGAACTGACTGAGAAGCTGGGGCTGGGGCTCGTCTACAAGACCAGTTACGACAAGGCCAACCGCACCTCGCTTGGCGGCACGCGCGGCGCCGGCCTCGATGCGGCGCTGCCCGTCTTCGACGATTTGCGCAAGGCGTTTTCGCTGCCGATCCTGACCGATATCCACACCGAGGAACAGTGCGCGCTCGTGGCGCCGCATGTCGATATCCTGCAGGTTCCGGCTTTCCTCAGCCGCCAGACCGATCTGCTGATCGCGGCGGCAAGAACCGGCAAGGTCGTCAACGTGAAGAAGGGCCAGTTCCTCGCACCGTGGGACATGAAGAACGTTGTCGCCAAGATCACCGGTTCCGGAAACCCCAACGTGCTGGTCACCGAGCGCGGCGCGTCTTTCGGCTACAACACGCTGGTGTCCGATATGCGCGCGCTGCCGATCATGGCCGAGATCGGCGCGCCGGTGATTTTCGACGCCACGCATTCGGTGCAGCAGCCGGGCGGCCAGGGCGGCTCCTCGGGTGGCGATCGGCGCTTCGTCGAGACGCTGGCGCGCGCCGCGGTTGCGGTCGGTGTCGCCGGCGTCTTCATCGAGACGCATCAGGATCCCGACAATGCCCCCTCCGATGGTCCCAACATGGTACCGCTGAAGGACCTTCGGGCGCTGCTCGAAAGGCTGATGGCATTCGATAGCGTCGCGAAGGGCTGAGCAAGCTGAGGGGCCGGGCCTAAGTCCCGGCCCCTAAACTTGTAGTCAACAGGTGCCGGTTGTACGCTGCCCAGGCAACTGAGTGCCTTGGAGAGGAAGCCATGTCCGTCGCCCGCGTCACCGAAATCACATCATCGTCTAATAAGAGTTTTCAGGAAGCCATCGAACTGGGAATTGCGCGCGCCGCAAAGACCTTGAAGAACGTCGAAGGCGCCTGGATCCAGGACCAGAAGGTGGTCGTTGAGGACGGCAAGATCTCCGCGTATCGCGTCAACATGAAGGTCACCTTCATCCTCGCTGAGTGACCGGTTAGAGCATTTTGCAGCCAAGTGGAATCACTTGACGTCGCAGAAATGCGGCTAAAACAAATAGATAGAGCGGGATGCTCAGTTCAATTTGAATGCATCCCGCTCTAGCGTCGAAAACTCTGGAACCTTCATCCGCGCCCCTCATTGTCAGGCATAGCGTCAACGACAACGAGGAGTACACAATGACCACCCAGACAGGACACACTGAAGCCATCGCTGCCTCGCGGGTCATCGGCACATCCGTCTACAACACGGAAGGCACGCACATCGGCGACATCGAGGATGTCATGCTCGACAAATTGTCGAATGGAATCATGTTTGCCGTGATCGGCTTTGGCGGATTTCTCGGCATCGGCGAGAAGTACCACGCCATTCCGTGGGCGAGCCTCGACTATGACGAGAACAAGGGCGGCTATGCCGTGCCGTTCACGAAGGAGCAACTGAAGGCTGCTCCCGCCTATTCGATCAACGAACTGACGGGCGCCGACGGCGAGGCCGCGCGTGATGCTTCATACAGCTACTACAAGGTCGAGCCTTATTGGCATTGACCTTGCTCTGCCGGAATCAAAAAGGCCCCCGGTTGAACCGGGGGCCTTTTCTGCAGGATATCTACTCCGCCGCAAGGGTCGACAACTCTACCGTGCCCTGCTGAGGCTGCTGAGTGTCACACGACGTGAGAAACGCCGCCGCGATCAGGAACAAACTCACGATGCCGCTCAACTGAGACAATGGCGAAACTCCTCCTGTTTCGCCCCGCGCGGCTGCGAGCATAAACCAGAAAGCCGCGCGCCGCCAAGACCTATGACTGACATGACTTATTATGACGGCAGTTTGTGCGTCGTGAACCGGCATGGCGAAAGTGGCGGCACTATTTGCGGACGCCCCGATTGCGTTTTGCAGCACTTTGGCTAAGAGGTGCCCGACGCTTCGTCAGATCAATCGGGGACATCGCAATGACTGCCATCATCGACATTGTCGGGCGTGAAATCCTGGACAGCCGCGGAAACCCGACCGTCGAGGTCGACGTCGTGCTCGAAGACGGCTCGATGGGTCGCGCTGCGGTGCCCTCCGGCGCCTCGACCGGCGCGCATGAGGCGGTCGAACTGCGCGACGGCGGCGCCCGCTACCTCGGCAAGGGCGTCCTGCAGGCGGTAGAGGCCGTCAATGGCGAGCTGTTCGAGGCGATCGGCGGCATGGAAGCCGAGAACCAGATCCACATCGACCAGACCATGATCGAGCTCGACGGCACGCCCAACAAGAGCCGCCTCGGCGCCAATGCGATCCTTGGCGTGTCGCTGGCTGTCGCCAAGGCTGCGGCGGAAGCGGCTGGCCTGCCGCTCTACCGCTATATCGGCGGCACCAAGGCGCATGTGCTTCCGGTCCCGATGATGAACATCATCAACGGTGGCGCCCATGCCGACAACCCGATCGATTTCCAGGAATTCATGATCCTGCCGATCGGTGCGCCGACACTGCGTGACGGCGTGCGCTGGGGCTCGGAAATCTTTCACACGTTGAGGAAGCGGCTGAAGGACGCCGGCCACAACACCAATGTCGGCGACGAGGGCGGCTTCGCTCCTAACTTGAAAAGCGCGCCCGCTGCGCTCGATTTCATCATGGAATCGATCGAGAAGGCCGGCTTCAAGCCGGGCGAAGAGGTTGCACTCGGCCTCGATTGCGCCGCGACCGAATTCTTCAAGGACGGCAACTACGTCTATGAAGGCGAGAAGAAGACCCGCGATCCGAAGGCCCAGGCCAAGTATCTGGCCAAGCTAGCCGCGGACTATCCGATCATTACGATCGAGGATGGGCTGGCCGAAGACGACTGGGACGGCTGGAAAACGCTGACCGATCTCATCGGCAAGGAGACCCAGCTGGTCGGCGACGATCTGTTCGTCACCAATACGGCGCGGCTGCGCGACGGCATCCGCATGGGCGTCGCCAATTCGATCCTGGTCAAGGTCAACCAGATCGGCTCACTGACCGAAACGCTCGACGCCGTCGAGACCGCGCACAAGGCCGGCTACACCGCTGTCATGTCGCACCGCTCGGGCGAAACCGAAGATTCGACCATCGCCGATCTCGCCGTTGCCACCAATTGCGGGCAGATCAAGACGGGGTCGCTGTCGCGCTCGGATCGGATGGCCAAGTACAACCAGCTCATCCGCATCGAGGAAGAGCTCGGCAAGCAGGCGCTCTACGCCGGCAGGTCGATCGTGAAAGGCTGAGCCGCAGAAAATCCGAAAACGAAGGGGCGGGGCATTCTCGCCTTTTTTGTTTCAACACCGCCAGATCCGGTCGTCCGTAACCGTCCATTAAGCACAATCGGGCGAGAAAGGGCGAGGTCGCAGAGTGTTAGAGCGCCCTTTGCGCGTCCAAGAGGGCGCGCGGCGCTCTAAGGGATTTGGATCATGTGGACACGTCAGCACAAGCAGAGAAATACCGGTCGGCTAATCATCCCCTCGCTCTGCGTGGCGTTCCTCGCCTATTTCGGTTTTCACGCCTATCACGGCGAATTCGGCATCTATTCCAAATACCGGTTGGAAGCCGAAGCCGTCGCCCTGCAAGGTAAGCTCGATGCCGTCAAGGCGCGCCGGCTCGAACTGCAGCGGCGTGTTCAGCTGATGCATCAGGGCACGCTGGAGAAGGACATGCTTGACGAGCAGGCGCGCAAGGCGCTCAATGTCTCCCACGCCGACGAAATCACCATCATGTTACCGGCTACGGCAAGATAACCAAATTCAAGTTAATCGCCGATATTTTCAACGATTTTAATCGCTTAGATGCATGTCAGCCATGCATTTTTCAGCATGGCGAAACGCTTTCCCGCGTGTTAGCCTTCCCAAATCGGTGGGGAGAACTGATCTCCCTCAGTGTCCGCAAGAGACGCCAACAGGGAGTGATGCATGGCCACCGCCGCCAGAAAAGCGCCTGCCAAATCCAGATCCGACGGCAAATCGGCGGGGCTTTCAGCCCCCAAACCTGTCGACTTCACCAAGGACGAGGAGCTTGACGCCTACCGGCGCATGCTGCTTATCCGCCGCTTCGAGGAAAAGGCCGGCCAGCTCTACGGCATGGGCTTCATCGGCGGCTTCTGCCATCTCTATATCGGCCAGGAAGCAGTTGTCACCGGCATGAAGATGGCGCTGATCGACGGCGACCAGATGATCACCGCCTACCGCGACCATGGTCACATGCTGGCGATGGAACTGTCGCCGCGCGGCGTCATGGCCGAATTGACCGGGCGCCGCGGCGGCTTGTCCAGGGGCAAGGGCGGCTCCATGCACATGTTCTCCAAGGAGAAGCATTTTTACGGCGGCCACGGCATTGTCGGGGCGCAGGTTTCGCTCGGCACCGGCCTCGCCTTCGCCAATCGCTATCGCGGCAACAACAACGTGACCCTGACCTATTTCGGCGACGGCGCCGCCAATCAGGGTCAGGTCTATGAGAGCTTCAACATGGCCTCGCTGTGGAAGCTGCCGGTGATCTATATCATCGAGAACAACCGCTATGCCATGGGCACCTCGGTATCGCGTTCGTCGGCCGAGACGGATTTTTCGCACCGCGGCGCCTCCTTCAAGATTCCCGGCATTCAGGTCGATGGCATGGACGTCCGTGCAGTCAAGGCAGCCGGCGATCTCGCAACCGAATGGTGCCGTGACGGCAAGGGGCCGCTGATTCTCGAAATGCAGACCTACCGCTACCGCGGTCACTCGATGTCCGATCCGGCAAAATACCGCTCCAAGGAAGAAGTGCAGAAGATGCGCTCCGAGCGTGACCCGATCGAGCAGGTCAAGGCGCGCCTGCTCGACAAGAAGTGGGCCGACGAGGACGAGCTCAAGACCGTCGACAAGGAGGTTCGCGACATTGTCGCCGACGCCGCCGAATTTGCCCAGAATGACGCAGAGCCGGATCCGTCCGAGCTCTGGACCGACATTGTATTGTAACGAGAGGGCAAGGACATGCCGATCGAAATTCTCATGCCCGCTCTCTCGCCGACCATGGAAGAGGGCAATGTTTCCAAATGGTTGAAGAAAGAGGGCGATAAGGTTGTCGCTGGTGATGTCATCGCCGAGATCGAAACCGACAAGGCCACGATGGAAGTCGAGGCCGTCGACGAAGGCACGCTAGCCAAGATCGTGGTTCCTGCCGGCACCGAAGGTGTCAAGGTCAACACGCTGATCGCCGTGCTCGCCGTTGATGGTGAAGACATCGACAAGGCAGGCGAAGGCATCGGCGAGGAACCTGCCAAGGCTGAAACAGCAGCGCCAGCGCCTGCTGCGGCCGAAAGCGAGGGCGCAGCACCTGTCGCCGCGGCGCCGAGAACCGAAATCGCCGCCGATCCCGACATCCCGGCCGGCACGGAAATGGTCTCGACCACCGTGCGCGAAGCGCTGCGTGACGCGATGGCCGAGGAAATGCGCCGTGACGACGACGTCTTCGTGATGGGCGAGGAGGTCGCCGAGTACCAGGGCGCCTACAAGATCACGCAAGGGCTGCTGCAGGAATTCGGGGCGCGGCGCGTCGTCGATACGCCCATCACCGAACACGGTTTTGCCGGCGTCGGCGTTGGCGCGGCGATGGCCGGCCTGAGACCGATCGTCGAGTTCATGACCTTCAACTTCGCCATGCAGGCGATCGACCAGATCATCAACTCCGCCGCGAAGACGCTCTATATGTCCGGCGGCCAGATGGGCGCGCCCATCGTGTTTCGCGGGCCGAACGGCGCGGCCGCCCGTGTCGCCGCCCAGCATTCGCAGTGCTATGCCGCCTGGTACAGCCACATTCCCGGCCTGAAAGTGGTGATGCCCTACACCGCCGCGGACGCCAAGGGGTTGCTGAAGGCCGCGATCCGCGACGCGAACCCGGTCATCTTCCTCGAGAACGAAATCCTTTACGGCCAGTCCTTCGACGTGCCGAAGATGGACGATTTCGTGCTGCCGATCGGCAAGGCGCGCATCCACAAATCCGGCAAGGATGTCACCATCGTCTCCTTCGGCATCGGCATGACCTACACGGTGAAGGCCGAGGCCGAATTGCGCGGCATGGGTATCGATGCCGAGGTCATCGACCTCAGGACCATCCGCCCTCTCGATTTCGACACCATTATCGCCTCGGTCAAGAAGACCAATCGGCTGGTGGTGGTGGAAGAAGGGTTTCCGCAAAGTTCGGTCGGCGATCACATCGCCAACCAGGTGTCGCAGCGCGCCTTCGATTTCCTCGACGCGCCGGTCATCACCATTGCCGGCAAGGACGTGCCGATGCCCTATGCGGCGAACCTCGAAAAGCTGGCGCTGCCCAATGTCGCGGGAGTCATCGAGGCGGTGAAAGCCGTGACGTACCGGGGTTAACGAGATGTCGCGCGAACTAGAAGTTCCCGCGGTGGTCGTCGAGAACAGCGAATTCGATGAAATACTCCGCGTCTGGATTGGTTCGGACGCGGTCGTCACGATGCAAGACCTCTTTGGACCAAACGCTCACAACTGGGGCATGGTGCTCGCTGATGTCGGCATGCACATAGCCAGGATGAGACTGGAACAAGATGGCATCCCTGAAATCGAGACGCTTCAGGCATTGGAAGAAGGCTATCGAGGCAGAATGTCGGAGCAGTTCAATATCCAGCACCGTTCGCTAACCGGGCGGAACTGAGGAGGAAAAATGCCGATCAACATCACCATGCCGGCCCTGTCGCCCACGATGGAAGAGGGCAATCTTGCCAAGTGGCTGGTCAAGGAGGGCGACAAGGTTTCGCCGGGCGATGTGATCGCCGAGATCGAGACCGACAAGGCGACGATGGAAGTCGAGGCCGTCGATGAGGGCACGGTGGCCAAGCTGGTGGTTCCGGCCGGCACCGAAGGCGTCAAGGTCAATGCGCTGATCGCCGTTCTCGCCGCCGAAGGCGAGGATGCGGCGGCTGCTGCCAAGAGCGGTGACGGCGCTGCCGCGCCGGCAAAAGCCGAGGCAAAGCAGGATAAGGCGCCAATCTCCCCACCCGTGGGGGAGATGTCGACGAAGTCGACAGAGGGGGGCGCTGTCCCGCCAGGCGCAAGGAGCGAGGCGCCCCCCTCTGGCCTACCGGCCATCTCCCCCACAAGGGGGGAGATCAGCCAGTCGGACGGCCGCATCTTCGCCTCGCCGCTTGCCCGTCGCATCGCCCGGGAAGCCGGTGTCGATGTCTCCGCGGTGACCGGCTCCGGCCCGCATGGCCGCGTGGTCAAGGCCGATGTCGATGCAGCGATTTCCGGTGGCGGCGCCAAGGCGGCACCAGCCGCGAAAGCCGCACCTGCCGGCGCTCCGGCTCCGGCTGTCGCGCCAAAGCCAATGTCGGACGACCAGGTGCTAAAACTGTTTGCCGAAGGCTCCTACGAACTTGTCCCGCATGACAACATGCGCAAGACCATTGCGCGCCGGCTGGTCGAGGCCACGACCACCATCCCGCATTTCTACCTGACGCTCGATTGCGAACTCGATGCACTTCTGGCGCTGCGCACGCAGATCAATGCCGCCGCCCCGGTGAAGAAGACCGACAAGGGTGAAACGCCGGCCTACAAGCTGTCGGTCAACGACATGGTGATCAAAGCGATGGCAAAGGCGCTGATGGCGGTGCCGGATGCCAACGCCTCCTGGACCGAGAGCGCGATGGTCAAGCACAGGCATGCCGATGTCGGCGTTGCCGTATCGATCCCCGGCGGCCTGATCACGCCGATCATCCGGCGCGCCGACGAAAAGACGCTGTCGGTCATCTCGAATGAGATGAAGGATCTTGCCAGCCGTGCCCGCAGCCGCAAGCTGAAACCGGAGGAATACCAGGGCGGCACCACGGCGGTTTCCAATCTCGGCATGTTCGGCATCAAGGACTTCGCCGCCGTCATCAACCCGCCGCATGCGACGATCCTGGCGGTCGGCGCCGGCGAGGAGCGTGCGGTGGTCAAGAACGGTGAGATCAAGATCGCGACAATCATGTCGGTGACGCTGTCGACCGATCACCGCGCCGTCGACGGCGCGCTCGGCGCCGAACTGCTCGGCGCCTTCAAGCGCATGATCGAAAATCCGATGGACATGCTGGTCTAGAAAGGAAGAAGGCGGTGCGGAAATTCTTCACCAGCCTTTTTCCCTTCAGCCTTCCAGGCATCGTGACGATCATCGTGCAATGGCTGTTCATGTGTTGGCGGGTGAAGCGCACACAAGCAGGCTTTGGCAGGAGCGGGGCAAGCGCATGAAAACAGTCCTTTGCTACGGCGATTCGCTGACCTGGGGCTATGATGCGGCAAGTCTGGATCGCCACCCGCTCAAGGACCGCTGGCCGAGTGTGCTGCAGGCGACGTTGGGAGGCGGTATCGAGGTCATCGCCGAAGGCTTGAACGGCCGCACAACAGCTTTCGACGACCATCTGGCCGGCGCCGACCGTAACGGCGCAAGAATCCTGCCGACGATCCTGATGACGCATGCGCCGATCGACCTGATCATCATCATGCTCGGCGCCAACGACATGAAGCCGTGGATCCACGGCAATCCGGTCGCCGCCAAGCAGGGCGTCCAGCGCCTGATCGATATCGTGCGCGGGCACGATTACCCATTCGATTGGCCGGCGCCGCAGATCCTGATCGTCGCGCCGCCCGCGGTCAGCCGCACGGAAAACGCCGAGTTCAAGGAAATGTTCGCCGGCGGCGATGAAGCGTCGAAGCGGCTGGCACCGCAATATTCCGCCCTTGCCGACGAGGCCGGCTGCGGCTTCTTCGATGCGGGCTCGGTGGCCGAGACCACGCCGCTCGACGGTGTCCATCTCGACGCGGAGAACACGCGGAAAATCGGGCAGGCATTGGCGCCAATCGTGCGCGTCATGCTGGAACTCTAGGGAATCAGGGAGAAATCCGTGGCTGAGAACTACGACGTCATCATCATCGGCTCCGGCCCCGGCGGCTACGTCACGGCGGTGCGTTCCGCCCAGCTCGGCTTCAAGACGGCAATCGTCGAGCGCGAGCATCTCGGGGGCATCTGCCTCAACTGGGGCTGCATCCCAACCAAGGCGCTGCTGCGCTCGGCCGAGATTATGCACTATTCCGATCATCTGAAGGACTACGGCTTGAAGATCGACGGTAAGGTCAGCGTCGATACCGCTGCCGTGGTCGACCGCTCGCGAAAGGTCTCGTTGCGGCTGAACGGCGGCGTCGCCTTCCTGATGAAGAAGAACAAGGTCGACGTGATCTGGGGCGAGGCCAAGCTTTCCAAGGCGGCTTCCGGCGATAAGCCGGGCGAGATCGTCGTGTCGAAATCGTCGAAGAAGCCGATGGAGCCGCAGCCGCCGGCGCCCAAGGGCGTCAAGGGTGAGGGCACCTACACCGCCAAGCACATCATCCTGGCGACCGGCGCCAGGCCGCGTGCGCTGCCCGGCATCGAGCCCGACGGCAAGCTGATCTGGACCTATTTTGAAGCGATGGTGCCGAAAGAGATGCCGAAATCGCTGCTGGTGATGGGTTCGGGCGCAATCGGCATCGAATTCGCCTCATTCTACCGCACCATGGGCGCGGAGGTGACGGTGATCGAGCTGTTGCCGGCGGTGATGCCGGTCGAGGACGCAGAGGTCTCGAAATTCGCGCAGAAGCAGTTCGAGAAGCAAGGCATGAAGATCATCCTCGAGGCCAAGGTCACCAAGGTCGAGAATGGTGCGAATTCGGTAACCGCGCATGTCGAGATGAAGGACGGCAAGGTTGAGAAGATCACCGCCGACCGGATGATCTCGGCCGTCGGCGTGCAGGGCAACATCGACAACCTCGGCCTCGAAGCGCTCGGCGTGAAGACCGAGCGCGGCTGCGTCGTCGTCGACGGCTACGGCAACACCAATGTGCCCGGCATCTATGCCATCGGCGATGTCGCCGGCCCGCCCATGCTCGCCCACAAGGCCGAACATGAAGGCGTGGTCTGCGTGGAAAAGATCGCAAATTTCCCCGGCGTGCACGCCACTGACAAGCTGAAGATTCCGGGCTGCACCTATTGCAACCCGCAGGTTGCCTCCGTCGGGTTGACGGAAGCGAAAGCGAAGGCCGAGGGCAAGGACATCCGCGTCGGCCGCTTTCAGTTCGCCGCCAACGGCAAAGCCATCGCGCTCGGTGAAGACCAGGGTTTCGTCAAGACCATCTTCGACAAGAAGACCGGGCAGTTGCTCGGCGCGCATATGGTCGGCGCCGAAGTGACCGAGCTGATCCAGGGCTTTGTCGTGGCGATGAACCTGGAGACCACCGAGGAAGAGCTGATGCATACGATCTTCCCGCATCCGACGCTGTCGGAGATGATGAAGGAAAGCGTCCTCGACGCCTATGGCCGCGCGCTGAACGCGTGATAAATTGACCGCGTGAGACTCGACACGTGAAAGCCAAGGAACTCAACGGCAAGGTAATTCGTTTCCGGATGCATTCATCACACAAGGAGAGGGCATATGGACGTGAATGGCGTGGGCTGGATTACAGCCATCATCATCGGCGGTTTAGCGGGGTGGCTTGCCGAGATGTTCATGAAAAGCAACATGGGCATCCTGATGAACATCGTTCTTGGCATCGTCGGCGCGATCGTGCTGAATGCCATCCTGCAGGCGCTCAACATTGGCGCTTTCGGCGCCGGCTGGATCGCTTACCTAATCACCGGTTTCATTGGCGCCTGCCTGTTGATCTGGGCAGGGCGCATGGTGCGCCGTTAGTTGCTGAACTCTTGCCATGCGAAAACGGCTGTGGCGGCATGCGCCGACGCGGCCTTTTTCTTTGCTGCGAAAAGTCCTAGATGACTTGTGAAAGCGAACGCCGGAAGGCGATCGCGAATGAACTGGATTTCTGATGGTCACCGTCCTCGACACGATCGCCAATGCGCCGCGCCTGCGGCACCCTGAAAAGGCGCACAAGCCTGACCAGGATGTGCTGCGCAAGCCCGACTGGATCCGCGTCAAGGCGCCGATGTCGAAAGGCTATGCCGAGACGCGCGAGATCGTGAAGTCGCACAGACTGGTGACGGTGTGCGAAGAGGCCGGTTGCCCCAATATCGGCGAGTGCTGGGAGAAGAAGCACGCCACCTTCATGATCATGGGTGAGATCTGCACGCGCGCCTGTGCCTTCTGCAACGTTGCCACTGGCATTCCGACCGCGCTTGATCCCGATGAACCGGTGCGCATCGCCCACGCCGTCAAGCAAATGGGTCTGACCCATGTCGTCATCACCTCAGTCGACCGCGACGATCTCGCCGATGGCGGAGCTCAGCACTTTGCCGAGGTCATCCGCGCCATCAGGGCGGCAACGCCTTCGACGACGATCGAAATCCTGACGCCCGACTTCCTGCGCAAGGAAGGAGCGCTGGAGATCGTGGTGGCGGCGAAGCCGGACGTATTCAACCACAATCTGGAGACCGTGCCGTCGAACTATCTGACGGTCCGGCCAGGGGCCCGCTATTTCCATTCGATCAGGCTGCTGCAGCGGGTCAAGGAACTCGATCCGTCGATCTTCACCAAATCCGGCATCATGGTTGGCCTGGGCGAGGAGCGGAACGAGATCCTGCAGTTGATGGACGATCTGCGTTCGGCCAATGTCGACTTCATGACCATCGGCCAGTATCTGCAGCCATCGAAAAAGCACCATCCGGTGATCCGCTTCATCACGCCGGAGGAATTCAAGTCCTTCGAGACAATCGGCAAGACCAAGGGATTCCTGCTGGTGGCGTCAAGCCCGCTGACGCGCTCGTCGCACCATGCCGGCGACGATTTCGCCAGGCTGCGCGCGGCGCGAGAAGCGTTTCTCAGGAAATCCGCCTAACAAACTGGTTTCATGCCACAATTCGAAGCCCATCGCCGCGTCACGCATACGCCTGAACAGATGTTCGCTCTGGTCGCCGATGTCGAATCCTATCCGCAATTCCTGCCGCTTTGCGAGGCACTGACGGTTCGCTCGCGCAAGGAACGCAACGGACGCACCCTGCTCATCGCCGACATGAGCATTGGCTACAAGGCGATCCGCGAGACTTTCACGACGCAGGTGTTTTTGAAGCCTGACGAGAACGCCATCGACGTCAAATACATCGACGGCCCGTTCAAATATCTGAGCAATGTCTGGCGCTTCGAGCCGGCCGATGGCGGCTGCAATGTCCGCTTCTTCATCGACTACGAGTTCAAGAGCCGTATTCTGGGCGCGGTGATGGGAACGATGTTCGATCGCGCCTTCCGCATGTTCTCTGAGGCGTTCGAGAAGCGCGCCGACGTCATCTATGGGCCAGCGCCGGCAGCCTGATCCGCAGCGAGTGCGCGCAAGCCCAGTTCAAGCGCATGCCTGACCGTCTCCCGGCGGATGAAATTGCGGCCCTTATCGGCGAACAACTGGCATTCGCTGACGACCGGCCGGCCAGTCAAGGCGACACCGAACCAGACCAGGCCGACGGGCTTTTCCGTCGAGCCGCCGCCTGGACCGGCAATGCCGGTGACGGCAAGGGTGAGTCCGGCGCGCGAACGGGTCAGGGCGCCCTGCGCCATCTCCACCGCCGTTTCCCGCGAGACCGCGCCGTGCCCCTCAAGCGTGGCGGCGGAAACACCGAGCATCTCCGTCTTGGCCTCGCTGGAATAGGTGATGAAACCCCGGTCGACCACCGTGGATGAGCCGGCGATGTCGGTCAGGGCGGCGATGATCATGCCGCCGGTGCAGCTCTCGGCCGTCGCCAGCATGATGCCGCGCTGCTGGCAGGCTTGAAGCAGGGCATCTGCGAGGTCGCTGTTGCTCATTCGGGGACGTCCCCTGGAAACACGACACTGGCGGTCGCGATGGCGGCTATGCCTTCCTCGCGGCCGATAAAGCCGAGCTTTTCGTTGGTTGTCGCCTTGATCGAGATACGGTCCCGGGAAATTGCCAGCATTGCCGAAAGGGCTTCGGTCATTGCTTCGCGATGCGGGCCGACCCGTGGCGCCTCGCAGATCAGCGTGACGTCGGCATTCGCGATGCGCCCGCCGCGCGCGCGCACCAGTCTTGCCGCATGTTCGACGAAGATCCGCGAGGCCACGCCTTTCCACTGCGGATCCGACGGTGGGAAATGCGTGCCGATGTCGCCGGCGCCGCAGGTGGCGAGCAGCGCGTCGGTCAAGGCGTGCAGGCCGACATCGGCGTCCGAATGGCCGGATAGTTTCTTGTCGTGCGGGATGGAGACGCCGCACAGGATGACATGGTCACCGGGCTCGAAGGCGTGGACGTCGTAGCCATTGCCGGTGCGGATGTCCGGAAAACGCGGCCGCTCGCCGGAAAGCCGCTGATCCGCCATCGAAATATCCCTTGCCCAGGTCAGCTTGACATTGTCCGGCGAACCCTGAACTATTTTCACCGGAATATGCGCCCATTCGGCAATCGCGGCATCGTCGGTGAAGTCCGTCTTGCCCAGATGATGGGCCTTTTCATGGGCGGCCAGGATCGGCCAGAACGGAAAGCCTTGCGGCGTCTGGGCGGCATGAAGCCCGTTCCTGGAAACCGTCTCGCCGATCATGCCGGCCGCCGACTCACGTTTCAGCGTGTCGGCGACGGGTAGGGCAGGCAGCGCTCCCTGGCGCTCGCCGATGCCGGCGATCGTACGGTTTATCAATTCCGCGTCGACGAACGGGCGAACGGCATCATGGACCAGAACCTGGCTCGGTGCATAGCCTCTCAGCGCAAGCAGCCCGAGCCGGACGGAGTCCTGCCTGGACGCGCCACCGGTTACCGTGATGACCCGATCGACGTTGGCTCCGGCGGCGCTGCGAAAAAGCGCGCTGTCGTCAGCGTGGATGGCGACGACGACAGGACCGATTTTCGGATGCGCCAAAAACATATCCAATGTGCGCGCGATGACGGCACGGCCACCGATCCTTTGGTATTGCTTCGGTCCGTCGGCCTGACCGGCGCGCGCGCCGCGGCCGGCGGCGACGATAACAACGGCAACCTTGTCGTCCGCAGCCAAAGCTCGCATTTCGCTTGCATCTGTCATGCCGAGACGCTTAGCGCATGATCCTGAAAAGTGGAATCGCTTTTCGGAAGAGATCATGCGCAGATGCAAAGTGCCAAAGCGTCATTTCCCAAGGACGCACGCCGCTTAGGGCGCGGGTGTGGGCCGAAGGCCAGCATTTTTCCCAAATGCGCCTTAATGTGACGTCATTGCGCGTTGCACATCGCTGTCATTCTGGCTAGAGAATGTGCAGCAATAAAAAATGCTTGGTTTTTGTGCATGCTTGACCTGACCAAATTGGCTTCGCCGCTGGACGTGGGTAGCGTGAGAATCCGCAATCGCGCCTTTCTCGCGCCCATGTCGGGCATAACAGATGAGCCGTTCCGGCAGCGTGCACATGCGCATGGCGCCGGATTGGTCGTGTCGGAGATGGTGGCGAGCGGCGAGCTTGCCAGGGGCAGAGCCGGTTGCGGCCTTCGCATCCGCCGTTCCGGGCTGCCTGTGCATATGGTCCAGCTTGCCGGCCGTGAGGCGGCGCATATGGCAGAGGGCGCCCGAATCGCCGCGGGCGAGGGCGCCGACATCATCGACATCAACATGGGCTGCCCGGCCAAGAAGGTGACGGGCGGCTATGCCGGTTCGGCGCTGATGCGCGATCTCGATCACGCTTTGTCGCTGATCGAGGCGGTGGTCGGCACCGTCGAGGTGCCAGTCACGGTTAAGATGCGGCTCGGCTGGGACGAAAGCGCGCTCAACGCGCCGCTGCTGGCGCGCCGCGCCGAGCAGGCGGGCGTCAAGATGGTGACGGTGCATGGCCGCACCCGTTGCCAGTTCTACCAGGGCAAGGCGGACTGGCGCGCCATCGCGCGCATAAAGCAGGCTGTGTCGATCCCGGTCGTCGCCAATGGCGATGTCGGCTCGCTGCAGGAGGCAGCAATGATCCTCGACCAGTCGGGCGCCGACGCGGTGATGATCGGCCGCGCGCATTATGGCGCGCCCTGGACGGCAGGCAGCATCGCGGCAGCCGCGGCAAAAGAGACAACGCCTGGTGTGCCCGAAAGTCCGCAAGCGCTGGCCGACTACATCGTTGCCCACTACGAGGACATGCTAACGCTCTACGGCATCGAAAGCGGCGTGCGCCAGGCGCGCAAGCATCTTGGCTGGTATCTCGACCGCCACGCCGCTGGCGTCGTTGATGAGCGGCGAAAGGCCATCCTCACCTCCTTCGAGCCCGTCCGCGTCGTTGCCGCGTTGCGCGAGGTGTTTTCACGCGCTGCCGAGGCGATGAACCTGCGGAGCGCAGCATGAATGCCACCGTTGCACAGAGCATGGGTATGGCGGACGCCGCCCACATCGTACTCAACACCATCCGCCGCCCGGTGATCATGGTCGATGCTGAAGGGGTCATCACCTTCGCCAATGCCGATGCCGAAGATTTCTTCCGCTCGAGCGCGACCATGCTCGCCCGCAACACATTGCCCAAGCTCATTCCCTTCGGCAGCCCACTGCTGACGCTCGTCGACCAGGTGCGCGAGCGCCGGGCACCCGTCAACGAATACCGGGTCGACGTATCGTCGCCGCGCCTCGGCATCGAGAAGGTCGTCGACCTCTATGTCGCGCCGGTGTCGGAATTCCCGGGCTCCGTCGTGGTGATGTTCCAGGAACGATCGATGGCCGACAAGATCGATCGTCAGATGACGCACCGCGGTGCGGCACGCTCGGTGACCGGCCTTGCTGCGATGCTCGCCCACGAGATCAAGAACCCGCTATCCGGCATTCGGGGTGCTGCCCAGCTGCTCGAACTATCCGCTTCCGACGAAGATCGCGCGCTGACCCGGCTGATCACCGACGAGACCGACCGCATCGTCTCGCTGGTCGATCGCATGGAGGTGTTTTCCGACGAGCGGCCCATCGACCGCTATCCGGTCAACATCCATGTCGTGCTCGACCATGTGAAGGCGATTGCCAAGAACGGTTTTGCCAAGCGGATCAAGATATTGGAGGATTATGATCCATCGTTGCCTCCAGTTTTCGCCAACCGCGACCAGCTCATCCAGGTGTTCCTCAACCTGGTCAAGAATGCGGCCGAGGCCATTGGCGGCGATCCGCAAGGCGAGATCACTCTGTCGACCGCGTTCCGGCCGGGCATCCGTGTTTCCGTTCCGGGAACGCAGGGCCGCGTGTCGCTGCCGCTGGAATTTTGCGTGCGCGACAACGGTTCTGGCGTCTCCGAAGATATCCTGCCGATCCTGTTTGATCCCTTCATCACCACCAAGCCTAACGGGTCGGGGCTTGGTCTGGCGCTGGTCGCGAAAATCGTCGGCGAGCATGGCGGCATCATCGAATGCGATTCAACGCCCCGCGCAACCACCTTCCGCATCCTGATGCCAGCCTGGAAAGAAACGCCGTTCGGCACAGACGACGATGGTGAAGGAGACCGCAAATGACAGTTCGCGGCAATATTCTCGTCGCCGACGACGATGCGGCCATCCGCACCGTCCTCAATCAGGCGCTTTCGCGCGTCGGCCATGAGGTGCGCGTGACGTCCAACGCCTCGACGCTGTGGCGCTGGGTGGCGGCGGGCGAGGGCGATCTCGTCATCACCGACGTGGTCATGCCGGACGAAAACGCTTTCGACATGCTGCCGCGCATCAAGAAGGCACGGCCGGAACTGCCCGTCATCGTCATGAGCGCCCAGAACACGTTCATGACCGCGATTCGCGCCTCCGAGACCGGCGCCTACGAATATCTGCCGAAACCGTTCGATCTGACCGAGCTTCTCAACATCGTCAACCGGGCGCTTTCCGAGCCCCGACGGCCGAAGATCGATGCGCGGGCCGACGAGCCGCCGGAAACGATGCCGCTGGTCGGCCGGTCAGCCGCCATGCAGGATATCTACCGGATGCTGGCGCGCATGATGCAGACCGACCTGACGGTGATGATTTCAGGCGAATCGGGCACCGGCAAGGAACTGGTGGCGCGCGCGCTGCACGAATACGGCCGCCGCCGCGGCGGCCCGTTCGTCGCGATCAACATGGCGGCGATCCCACGCGACCTGATCGAATCGGAACTGTTCGGGCACGAGAAGGGCGCCTTCACCGGTGCGCAAAACCGCTCCACCGGCCGTTTCGAGCAGGCCGAAGGCGGGACGCTCTTCCTCGACGAGATCGGCGACATGCCGATGGAAGCGCAAACGCGCCTACTGCGTGTCCTGCAGCAAGGCGAATATACCACCGTCGGCGGCCGTACGCCGATCAAGACCGACGTGCGCATCGTCGCCGCCACCAACAAGGATCTGCGCACGCTGATCAATCAAGGGCTTTTCCGCGAGGATCTGTTCTATCGCCTGAATGTCGTGCCGCTAAGGCTGCCGGCGCTGCGCGAGCGGTCCGAGGACGTTCCGGATCTCGTCCGGCACTTCTTCAAGCTCGGCGCCAGCGAAGGCCTGCAGACCAAGCGCATTTCCACAGGCGGCATCGAGCTGATGAAGCGCTATCCGTGGCCAGGCAACGTGCGCGAGCTCGAAAATCTTGTCCGCAGGCTGGCCGCGCTCTATTCGCAGGATGAGATTTCCGCCGAAGTCATCGAGGCGGAACTGAAGACCGGCGAGAGGCCGGTCGTTCCCGGTGGCGGCAACCTCATACCCGACGATCTGTCCATCGGCCAGGCGGTGGAACATTTCCTGCAGCGCTATTTTGCTTCGTTCGCCGGCGATTTGCCGCCCGCCGGCCTCTATCAGCGTATTCTCTCCGAGGTCGAATATCCGCTGGTCCTGGCCTCGATGACGGCAACCCGCGGCAACCAGATCAAGGCTGCGGAACTCCTCGGGCTAAACCGCAACACGCTGCGCAAGAAAATTCGCGAACTCGGCGTCAACGTCTATAAATCGACCAGGCAGGCTTAGAGCGACGTCCGTCCGTTCCGACGTACAAAGTTCGCTCTAGCACTTTGAGTAGTCGCATCGTGCTTTCCGAAAAATCGATTCCGATTTTTCGGGCTGGTGCGACAGAGCGAAGCCTTTTCGGGGGATCGATCGCCGAAACATTTCCGTACAGGCCACACTTGTTGCATAATCGCCACAATGCGTTGCATACATCCGACGCAATCACTGGCTCTAGACGGCGACATGGCTTCACAGGCACCGACACCGAGCGAAACGCTTTTCAGCGAACCTGGCACACGGGACGGGCGCCGGCTGCTCGCGCTGCCGGGCGTGGTGGCAATTGCCGGTGCGCTGGTTACGGCAGCGATCTCCTTCGCCATTCTCGTCGGCGCCACGCCGATCACGCCGGACGAGGGGACGACGCTGGCGCTTATCGCCCTCAATGCGGCGTTCATCCTGTTCCTGATCGCGCTGGTCGGCCGCGAAGTGCATCGCATTTTGATGGCGCGCCGGCGCGGCAAGGCGGCGTCGCGGCTGCATGTGCGGATCGTCGCCATGTTCGCGCTGGTCGCCGCGATTCCCGCCATCATGGTGGCGATCATCGCCTCGATCACACTCGATATCGGCCTCGATCGCTGGTTCGAGATCCGCACCAAGACGATCGTCAATTCGTCGCTTTCGATCGCCGACGCCTATGTGCAGGAGAACGCGCGCAATCTCCAGGGGACGACCCTGTCGATGGCTTACGATCTCGACGCCTCCCGCACGCTCTACGGCCTCGATCGAACCGGCTTCCTCGATCTCATGAACAAGGAAGCCGTCGGACGCTCCTTGGCCCATGCCGCACTGGTCAGGCCCGACGGTTCATTCGTCATGAGCGCCAAGACCGACGCCGATTTTGCCATGCCGGAGCCGCCGGAAGGCGCCATGAGCAGTGCCGCCGACGGCAGGCCGGTGCTGATCGAGCCGAAGACGCGCAACATCATGGGCGCCATTGTCAAGCTGCGCGAGATCGAAGGGCTCTATCTCTACACCATCCGGCTCGTCGATCCCGAGGTGATCAAGGCGCGGCAGATTGTCAGATCCAACACCGACGAATATCGCGGTCTGGAAGACAATCGCCGCACCTCGCAGGTCGCCTTCGCACTTCCCTACCTGTCGCTGACGCTGATCATCATTCTGTCCGCCATCTGGACCGGCATCGCCGTGGCAGACCGCCTGGTGCGGCCGATCCGCCAGCTCATCGGCGCGGCCGACGAGGTCGCGACCGGCAATCTTGACGTTGCCGTGCCGGTTCGGCCCTCCGACGGCGACGTCGCCTCGCTCGGCGACACCTTCAACAAGATGCTGCTGGAACTGAAATCGCAGCGCAACGAGATTCTGTCCGCCAAAGATTTGATCGACGAGCGGCGGCGCTTTTCGGAGGCCGTGCTTGCCGGTGTCACCGCCGGCGTCATCGGGGTCGATCCATATGGTATCGTCACCATCGTCAACCGGTCGGCCGAAACGATGCTGGCCATATCCGCCACCGCCGCACTCGGGCAAAACCTCTCCGCGGTGCTGCCGCATGTCGGCCGCGTCTTCGAGATCGGCCGCAAGTCGGGCAAGCCTGTCCACCGCGAGCAGGTGACCTTCTATCGCGCCGGTACGGAGCGCACCTTCAACGTGCAGATCACGGTCGAGGCCGGCGACGACGGTGCGGAGGAGAAATCCTATGTCGTGACGGTCGATGACATCACCGATCTGGTCCAGGCGCAGCGTTCTTCGGCCTGGGCGGATGTGGCGCGGCGCATCGCCCACGAGATCAAGAACCCGCTGACACCGATTCAGCTTTCCGCCGAGCGCATCAAGCGCCGCTACGGCAAGGTCATCACCGAAGACCGCGAGGTTTTCGATCAGTGCACCGATACGATCATCAGGCAAGTGGAGGACATCGGCCGCATGGTCGACGAGTTCTCCGCTTTCGCACGCATGCCCAAGCCCGAAATGAAGGCCCTCGATTTGCGCGAATCGTTGCGCGAAGCCTCGTTCCTCGTCGAAGTGAGCCGCTCCGATATTACCTTCGAGCGCGTGTTCGGCAACGAACCGCTCAAAGGCACTTTCGACAGCCGCCTGATGGCGCAGGCTTTTGGCAATGTCATCAAGAACGCGGCCGAGGCGATTGACGGACTTGATCAGAAGGACCGCTCGCACGGCATAATCCGGATTCAAGCCGGGCGCCAGAGTGGTGCGATTCGCATCGATGTCATCGACAACGGCAAGGGCTTGCCGCGCGAGAATCGCCAGCGATTGCTCGAGCCTTACATGACGACACGCGAGAAGGGCACGGGGCTCGGCCTCGCTATCGTCAAGAAGATAGTGGAGGACCATGGCGGCCGGCTCGAATTGCATGACGCGCCGGCGGATTTCCACGACGGGCGAGGCGCGATGATCAGCATCATTCTGCCGCTCGCCGCCACCGTGCCGTCGCGCGGCGAAGGCAGGACGGAACACGAAAGACAAACTGAAAAGGTCGGTAATGGCGTCTGACATTCTCATCATCGATGACGAGGAAGACATCCGCGAACTTGTCGCCGGTATCCTGAGCGACGAAGGTCACGAAACCCGCACGGCATTCGATGCCGACAGCGCCCTGGCGGCGATCGCCGACCGGGCGCCTAGGCTGATTTTCCTAGACATCTGGCTGCAAGGCTCACGTCTGGACGGACTGGCGCTTCTGGACGAGATCAAGACGATGCACCCGAGCTTGCCCGTGGTGATGATCTCGGGCCACGGCAACATCGAGACGGCGGTCTCGGCCATCCGCCGCGGCGCCTATGACTTCATCGAGAAACCGTTCAAGGCCGACAGGCTGATCCTCATCGCCGAACGTGCAATTGAAACCTCGAAACTGAGACGCGAGGTTTCTGATCTCAAGCTGCGCAGCGGCGAAACCTTCGACCTGATCGGCATGTCGTCGGCGATGAGCCAGTTGCGCCAGACCATCGAGCGCGTCGCGCCGACCAACAGCCGCGTCATGATCATCGGCCCGTCCGGGTCGGGCAAGGAACTCGCGGCACGCGCCATCCACACGCTGTCGGCGCGCAAGAGCGCCCCATTTGTCACGCTGAGCGCTGCCAACATCACGCCAGAACGCATGGAGGTCGAGCTGTTCGGCACCGAATCCAACGGTGTCGAACGCAAGGTCGGCGCGCTTGAGGAAGCCCATCGCGGCATTCTCTACATCGATGAAGTGGCCGACATGCCGCGCGAAACGCAAAACAAGATCCTGCGCGTGCTGGTCGAGCAGCAGTTCGAGCGGGTAGGGGGCACCAAACGGGTCAAGGTCGATGTCCGTATCATCTCGTCGACCTCGCAGAACCTGGAGGCGATGATCGCCGACGGTCGTTTCCGGGAGGATCTCTATCATCGTCTGGCGGTGGTTCCGGTCATGGTGCCGGGGTTGGCCGAGCGGCGGGAGGACATCCCCTACCTTGTCGACAATTTCATGAAACAGATCGCCCGCCAGGCCGGCATCCGGCCGCGGCGCATCGGCGACGACGCGCTGGCGGTGCTGCAGGCACACAACTGGCCAGGCAACGTCCGCCAGTTGCGCAACAACGTCGAGCGGCTGATGATCCTGGCGCGCGGCGACGATATCGAGGCACCGATCACCGCCGATCTGTTGCCTGCCGAGATCGGCGATGTCATGCCGCGCACGCCCAACCAATCCGATCAGCACATCATGGCGCTGCCGTTGCGTGAAGCGCGCGAACAGTTCGAGAAGGACTATCTCATCGCCCAGATCAACCGTTTTGGCGGCAACATCTCGAAGACGGCCGAGTTCATCGGCATGGAGCGCTCGGCGCTTCACCGCAAGCTGAAGTCGCTGGGCGTCTGATAGCCAATCCAATCGTGGCTTACGCAATTATCGGTTACGGCGGCGGCGGAATCGCCTAAGAAAGCGCTACAGCGCCGCGCGTCTTTTGGGACGCGCAAAGGACGCTGTAGTATTTTGATTTTTGCGCATGGCCCCGAAAATCGATTCCGATTTTCGGGGTCATGCGCTGACTTTCTCCAGGGGTGACCCATGCCGCGCATTGCCTATGTGAACGGGCGCTATGTCGCTCACGCCGACGCTTTCGTACATATCGAGGACCGCGGCTATCAGTTCGCCGATGGCGTATACGAGGTTTGCGAGGTGGCGCGCGGCTTCATCGTCGATATGCCACGCCATCTCGGACGGCTGAATCGCTCGCTGACCGAATTGTCGATCGACTGGCCGGTCACGCGGGGCGTGTTGCCGATCATCATGCGCGAGGTGGTCCGCCGCAACCATGTCACCGATGGCCTGGTTTATCTTCAGGTGACGCGTGGCGTCGCCAGCCGTGACTTTGTTTTTCCGGCGGGCACGAAGCCGTCGCTGGTGGTGACCGCCAGGAAAGCCGACCCCGCTGCTGCCGAGAAGAGGGCCGAAAGCGGAATCAAGGTCATCACCGTGCTGGAGAATCGTTGGGACCGGGTCGATATCAAGTCGGTCGGCCTGTTGCCAAATGTGCTCGCCAAGCAGAAGGCCAAGGAAGCCGGCGCCCAGGAAGCCTGGTTCGTCGATGCTGACGGCATCGTCAAGGAAGGTGGATCGTCGAACGCCTGGATCATCACCAGGGATGGCGTGCTGGTCACGCGTCCGGCCGAGCACGGCATCCTGCGCGGCATCACCCGCACCACGCTGTTCGAAGTGGCCGCCAAGCTCGGCCTGAAGATCGAGGAACGGGGCTTTTCGGTCGCTGAAGCCAAGGCCGCGCGCGAGGTTTTCATCAGCTCCGCGACCACAATCGCCACGCCGATCGTGGCGATCGACGGTGCTCCCGTCGCCAACGGCCATCCGGGCTCCATAACACTTTCCTTGCGGCACGCCTTTTTTGACGTTGCGGAAAAAAGTCCAGCCTGATAACCGCACAGGTGGAATGAACATCAATATATCTCGTTCTGCTTGTCGTTATTGACGGCAAGACGGTGTTTGCGCGCTTGACATGTGCCAGGTAATTTGGCGCATTGGCCTGCAAACCGAAGGGGATCGGCGAAAGACAAGAACAATGGCGGAACGATCGCAAAATCTTCAGGACCTGTTCCTGAATTCAGTTCGCAAAAGCAAAAACCCACTCACCATCTTTCTCATCAACGGTGTGAAGCTGACCGGTGTGGTCACTTCGTTCGACAATTTCTGCGTTCTGCTGCGTCGAGACGGCCATTCCCAGCTCGTCTACAAGCACGCCATTTCCACGATCATGCCGAGCCAGCCGGTTCAGATGTTCGATGGTGAGGAAAGCCAGGGCGCCTGATTGGCACGTAAGAAAGACGCGGACCGCAGCGTTCGCGAAAAACCAGCATATCAGCCGGGGCCGGAAGCCGAA
Organism: Mesorhizobium sp. WSM4807; assembly: GCF_055811615.1. Lineage (NCBI taxonomy): Bacteria > Pseudomonadati > Pseudomonadota > Alphaproteobacteria > Hyphomicrobiales > Phyllobacteriaceae > Mesorhizobium > Mesorhizobium sp. WSM4807. The sequence continues at coordinate 47,521 of NZ_JBVVQY010000019.1, read as the reverse complement.
GGCCCGACCCGGGCCGTGGTCATCGTGCCCGTGCTTACCCGCCAGCAGCGTGGCGACGACGACACGAATCGTCCGCGCCTGACGCGCTCCGCCGAGGCCCGCCACGACGAAGCGGTTGGCCTTGCCCAAGCCATTGATCTCGACCCGATCCATACGGCGGTGGTGACCGTCAACGATCCGCGGCCCGCAACCCTGCTCGGCAGCGGCAAGGTTGCGGAGTTCGCCGAGATCGTCAAAGAGGGCCATGCCGAACTGGTCATTGTCGACCATCCGCTGACGCCGGTGCAGCAGCGCAATCTGGAAAAGGAGTTGAACGCCAAGGTGCTGGATCGCACCGGGTTGATCCTGGAGATTTTCGGCGAGCGCGCGCGGACCAAGGAAGGCACGCTGCAGGTCGATCTTGCGCACCTCAACTATCAGAAGGGCCGGCTCGTGCGAAGCTGGACCCACCTCGAGCGCCAGCGCGGCGGCGCCGGTTTCCTCGGCGGCCCTGGCGAAACGCAGATCGAGTCGGACCGCCGTGTCCTGCAGGACAAGATCAACAAGCTGAAGCACGAGCTGGAAACCGTGCGGCGCACCCGTGACCTGCACCGCGCCAAGCGCAGGAAGGTGCCGTTCCCGGTGGTGGCGATCGTCGGCTATACCAACGCCGGCAAGTCGACGCTGTTCAACAGGCTGACCGGAGCAGGGGTGCTGGCCGAGGACATGCTGTTTGCCACGCTCGACCCGACACTGCGTCGGGTGCGACTGCCGCACGGCACGCCGGTCATCCTTTCGGACACGGTCGGTTTCATTTCGGATCTGCCGACGCATCTGATTGCAGCCTTCCGGGCAACGCTGGAAGAGGTGGTCGAGGCCGATCTCGTCATCCACCTGCGCGATATTTCGGACCCCGACACGGCCGCCCAGGCCGAGGATGTCGAGCGCATCCTCGCCGATCTCGGCGTCGATGCCGGCGACACCAAGCGTGTCATCGAAGTGTGGAACAAGATCGACCGGCTCGATGAAGGCAACCGGGCGCGATTGCTCGCCGACGGCATCGACGGCAACAAGGCGCCGCCGATTGCCATATCGGCCGCCACCGGCGAGGGCATCGATGTGCTGAAGGCGATCATCGAGACAAGAGTGTCTGGCGAACTGGAAACGCTGACCGTCACGCTCAAGCCTGAGCAGCTCGGGCTCGTCAATTGGCTCTACCGCAATGGCGACGTCGTCTCGCGCACCGACAATGAAGACGGCGGCGTGACCGTCGCGCTCAAGGCGACGCAAAGCGCGCATGAAGAGATAGAAAGCAGATTGCGCCGTAAAAACAATGGGTAATCGCTGTTACTTCGCGCTCTTGGCTTGCTGCCAAAGCGCCTCCATCTCGTCAAGCGTCGCCTTTTCCAGGGTGTTTCCGGACGCTTCCAGCGCGTGCTCGACATAGTGGAACCGCGACCGGAATTTCTCGTTGGTGCCGCTGAGCGCCGCTTCGGAATCGACCTTGAGATGACGCCCGAGATTGACGACGGCAAACAGCATGTCGCCGAACTCGTCCTTGATCGAAGCCGTATCGCCCTTGGCAAGGGCTTGGCGCAACTCGCCGATCTCTTCCTCGATCTTGTCGAGGATCGGCGTGGCCTCGCTCCAGTCGAAGCCGACGCGGGCCGCTTTTTCCTGTAGCTTGAGCGCTCGGGTCAAAGCGGGCAGGGCGACCGGTACGCTGTCCAGAAAACCCTTGCCATGATCCTCAGGATCGTGCCCGCGGGCGAGGCGGGCGTTTCGCTTTTCCGCCTTTTCCTCGGCCTTGATCTTCTCCCACATGCCCTTGGCCATGCCGGCGCTGCGCGCCTTGTCGTCGCCGAAGACATGCGGATGGCGGCGGATCATTTTTGTGGTGATGGCCTGGACCACGTCGCCAAAGGCGAATTCACCGGCCTCCTCGGCCATCTGCGCATGGTAGACGACCTGCAGCAGCAGGTCGCCGAGCTCGTCGCGTAGATCGCCCAGGTCGCCGCGCGCGATCGCATCCGCCACCTCGTAGGCTTCTTCGATCGTGTAGGGCGCGATGGTCGAGAAATCCTGCTCGATATCCCACGGGCAGCCGGTTTCCGGCGCCCGCAGCGCCGCCATGATTTCGATCAGCCGGGAAATGTCTTTCGAGGGTTTCATCTGTCGAATGCTATCGTGCACCGATCACTCGGCAAATGCTGTCAGCCGGCAAGGGCGCATTGTCCACAGTTGCGGGCCATGATCCGAAAAGTGGAAGCCGGTTTTCGGAAAAGATCATAGTCAAGCAAAGTGCTCAGTCGAGCACGGAGACGATCGCCTTGGCGAGCGCGTCCATCCCGTCCTCCGGCAGGCCAGCGACGTTGATGCGGCTGTCGCCGACCATATAGACGCCGTGCTCGGCGCGCAGCCGCTCGACCTGCGCTTCGGACAGGCCAAGCCGGGAAAACATGCCGCGATGGCTGGCGACGAAATCGAAGCGATCGGAATTGGACTGCCGCCGCAGCGCTTCGGCGAACTGGACACGAAGCCGCAGCATACGCAGGCGCATCTCCTCGAGCTCAGCTTCCCAGTCGGCGCGCAGCGTGGCGTCTTCAAGCACGATGCGCACCGCGGCCGCGCCGTGGTCAGGCGGCATCGAGTACATGGCGCGGGCGGCCGACAGCATCTGGCTCATTGCCACATCCGCCTGCGTGCTGTCTTTGGCCAGGATCATCGCCGCGCCGACACGGTCACGATACACGGCAAAGTTCTTCGAGCAGCTCGAGGCAACGACCATTTCCGGGACTTTCGCCGCCAGCAGGCGCAAGCCAACGGCGTCAGCGTCGAGGCCTTCGCCAAAGCCCTGATAGGCAATGTCGACAAAAGGCAGCAGGCCGCGCTCGACGACGAGGTCGGCTATTTCAGCCCACTGCGCGGTGTCCAGATTGGCGCCTGTCGGATTGTGGCAGCAACCATGCAGCAGCACCACGTCGCCGCTCCTTGGGGTCGCCAGTGCGCTCATCATGTCCGCGAAGCGAACAGCACCTGAGGCGGCGTCGAAATAGGGATATTCGCGTATCTGCAGGCCAGCGGCGCGCATCACCGGCATGTGGTTCGGCCAAGTCGGATCCGACAGCCAGATCGTCGCGTCCGATCGCGTCCTCTTGAGCAGCTCAGCCACCAGTCGCAGCGCGCCCGAGCCGCCGGGCGCCTGCGCCGCACGGATGCGCGTCAGCTCGGCCGCAGGGCCAAAGACCAGCTTCGCCATCGCCGTGTTGAAGCCGGTATCTCCGGCAAGGCCGAGATAGGTCTTGGTATCCTGGCCCTGCAGCAGTCGCTTTTCAGCTTCGCGCACGGCGCGCATCACCGGCGTCTTGCCATCGCGATCCTTGTAGACGCCAACGCCGAGGTCGACCTTGCCGGGGCGGGGATCGGCGCGAAAGAGGCCGATCAAGGCGAGGATCTTGTCGGCTGGGGCAGGCTGGAGGTCTTCAAACATCGGCGCGGTTCCGTTGGCGGCGGAGTGATACGCAAATCGGCCGTGCTGCGCCAGCGGTTTCATTTGCACCAAGCTGAAAACCGCCAAACCGGGAGACAAGCCTCGATTGGCACGGCTCATCGTACTCGTCATTTCCACGACACGGCGAGGAGGACGCAGCAGGCAAATGTGGCTTTCCGCATGTCAGTTGGTCGACGCCGTTCTATGACGCCAGCTTGAGGGCGGCCGACGGCAAGGCAGCTCCAGATTGCTGTTTCTTGCCGCCCCAACCGATCCGCGGCAACCATTCGAGGTAGTAGGCGAAGCCGAACTGCAGCGCGATGCCTGTCGAGATCAGGATGGCGTCGTAGAGGAGGCCGCCCGGGCTGACGATTTTCATGACCTGCGCGATCATGGCGAGGATCGTTCCGGCGACGAAGACCGGCAGCGAATGCTTGCCGAGAATCGCGAGCGGGTGTCCGGGCCTCGTCCTCGCCAGGTTGGAAAGCGCCGGGATTGCCACGATCAGATAGGCGATCGCCAGAATGTGCATGAGACGCGACAGCGACAGGAATGTCTTGTCGAAGCCGGTCAGCACGGTCGGCAGGCCGGAGGCCGTCTCGATGCCCCACAGCGGCAGCCGCACCCAGATCAGCGCGCCGACCAGATACAGGACGGCCGCGCTCGCCATCATCCAGTTGAAGCGGATTTCGCCGCCGCGCTTGATATGCAGCATGCCGGCGATGCCGATGACGAAAAGAAACTGCCAGGAGAGCGGGTTCAGGAACCAAAAGCCGTCGCCGGGAAAATTCGACGGCGCGATCTGGAAAATTCCGACGATGAGCCAGAGGAGAGCGGACGCAGCAAGCATCAGGCGCAGGCTGAAAGTGCCGATCCACAGGAAAAGCGGCATCATCAGAAGTACGACGGCGTACATGGAAAGAATGTTGTTATAGCCGATCTGATGCCCGAGCGCCGCGATGCCGAGCAGCGCTTCCGGCGTGTCCTCGATGATCATCTGGATGTTGATCAGCTTCAAAAGGTCGGGCCGCGAGAAATGCAATGTAGCCGCCGAGAAGATCGCCAGCGTCGCGACAGTGGTCATGACGTGGGTGACATAGAGGACACCGGCACGCCGCCAGGCCTTCAGGGTGATGAGCAGCCGATTCCCCTGCTGGAACTTCCGTCCGTAGGCGAGCCCGACGGCAATCCCCGAAATCAGCACGAAGGCTTCGGCCGAATCGGAAAAGCCGAAATTCTTGTGCGTGACATACTCGAAGATCGTCCCCGGCACGTGGTTGACGAAGATCGTCAGCAGCGCTAGCGCGCGGAAGACATCGATGCGGGTATCCCGCTGGGCTGGCACATTGCCTGTCATGTCGGGGCTTGTCATGTCGGGTCGATAATTCGTTGCACAAAAGCGGGCCAAAGGGCCGTCGGCGAAGGGAAGATTCGGCGGTGAATGTTTCCTGCCTATAACTCGCAAGTGCCCCGAAAATGATGACAGCTTGGCGATTTTTCGCGTCACAAATTAATTCAGGTGTAAACATCGAAATCGCCGTGGCGCTACAACCGCGGGGCGAATTGTGTCGGGTGAGGGATCGTTCGCGGACAAGAAAGCCGTACGCGCGCTGGTTGCATCGTACCCGTGATGCCCGACATCCTGGGTCGCAGAAAAAATTTAAGAGCGGGATTAAAAACCTGCCATGCTCCGTAAACAGGACGTGAGAGGGTCGATGCCACGCTTCGATATCATAGGACAGCTTGGTTCTCTGCGCCGCTACGCGCGTTCGCTGACGCGCGACAGCGCAGAAGCAGAGGATCTGGTGCATGACGCGCTGGTGCGTGCCTATGAGCGGCGCGGGACCTTTCGATCCGGCGGAAACCTGCGCGCCTGGCTGCTGTCGATCGTCCACAACGCTTTCATCGACGGCTTGCGGTCCCGCAAATCCGAAGCGGCGCGGGTCGAGCAGGCCGGATATCTTGCCGACGCCAGCATGCAGGCACCCCAGGAGCATTCCGTCCGCCTGGCACAGGTGCGCGAAGCTTTTTTCAAATTGCCGGATGAGCAGCGTTCGGCGCTGCATCTCGTCGCCATCGAGGGACTTACCTACAGCCAGGCGGCCGAGGCCAGCGGCGTGCCGCTGGGAACGCTGATGTCGCGCATCGGCAGGGCGCGGGCAACGCTCCGCGAGATGGAGGACAAATTGCCGGCGCATGCGAAAAGCCAGCTCAGGATCGTGGGAGGCCCGTGATGTCCATGATGAGCGAACTGCGCGACCCGGTGACAGATGCCGACCTCGACGCCTATGTCGACGACCAGCTGGACGTTGCCCGCCGCATTGAGGTCGAGGCGTTTCTTTCCGCCCGTCCCGAGGCTGCCGCCCGCGTGATGTCCGACCTCAGGACGCGCGACGAACTGCGCGTGGCGCTTGCCGGATGCAAGGGCATGGCGCGGCCGGCAACGGCTGATGCGGCACGGCGGCTGGAACGGGGACTGGCTCGAGGGCGCGCCTTGCGCACGTTGCAGCGGGGTGCGGCGGTCGCAGTCCTGGTGGCTGCGGGCTGGTTTGCCAACGGGATCGTCGGGCCGATATCGGTGACGAAAGTCGTCGCCTCGACCCAGCCGCCCGTCTATCTGGAGGAGGCGATCCGGGCACACAGGACGACGATCCTACGCGAGGCCATGTCATCCCAGCCCGAAGCGCCGGATTACGATGCGAACGAAATCCGCGCCGCCACGGCGATCGTCATGCCGTCGCTGCCGAAGGACTGGAAGGTCCGTGACGTCCAGATCTATCCATCGCAGTTCGGCCCGAGCGTCGAGATGGCTGTCGAAACAAGGGACCTGGGACTGGTCTCGCTTTTCGCGATCAGGCCCGGAACGTTCGACGTCGTCCAGCCGACCGCCGCCCCGTCGGGCGAAATTTCCTCGGCCTATTTCCAGATCGGCGAAGTTGCTTACGCCGTCGTCGCCCGAAGCGGTGTCCGCGATCTCGATCGCACCGCAGAAACGCTCGCCAACACGCTTTACTGACCATCACAAAGGAGAACCCGCATGAACAATCTAGGATACCGCACCGGCGTCGGAGCCCAGACCGGCGCCCTCTATGACGAAGGCCTGCGCCAGCACATGCTGCGCGTCTACAACTACATGGGCGTTGGCCTCGTCGTTACCGGCGTGATCGCCTTCGTCGTGGCATCGACGCCAGCCCTCTACGTGCCGATCTTTTCCACTCCGTTGAAGTGGGTGGTGATGCTGGCACCGCTCGCCTTCGTGCTGCTGTTCTCGTTCCGGATACAGACGATGTCCGCGGCCGGCGCTCAGGCGATGTTCTGGGCATTCTGTGCGGTCATGGGCCTGTCGCTGGCTTCCGTGTTCCTGGTGTTCACCGGGACCAGCATCGCGCGCACCTTCTTCATCGCCGCCACCATGTTCGGCGCGACCAGCCTTTACGGCTACACGACCAAACGCGACCTGACCCAGTTCTCGTCCTTCCTGATCATGGGTCTGATCGGCGTGGTGATCGCCAGCATCGTCAACATCTTCCTCGGCTCGACTGCGCTCCAGTTCGCCATCTCGGTGATCGGCATCGCCGTGTTCATTGGTCTCACCGCCTGGGATACCCAGACGATCAAGGAGCAGTTTGCGGAAAACTTCGGTGCGGAATCGCAGCAGAAGCTCGCCGTGTTCGGTGCATTCTCGCTCTATCTGAACTTCATCAACATCTTCCAGCTGCTGTTGAACTTCACCGGCGAGCGCGAATAGCCGCGTCAAATCAATGCATGTCGCGGCAGCGTTTTTGGGGCTGCGACATGCATAAACAGAGACTTGAAGCGCGTCGCGAAAATCTCTTGGAACGCGGCGCGCCTGGATGTCGGAGTGCTTCCCATGGACAGGAACGACCAGCAGGCGATCGGCACTCTTTTCGAGAAACTTGCGAATGTCGAGCGGCAGACGCCGCCGCGCGATGCCGAATTGGAACGCTTCATCAACGATCAGATTGCCCGGCAGCCCGGCGCGCCATACGACATGGCGCAAACGATCGTCGTGCAGGAGCAGGCGCTGAACGCGGCACAGTCAGAGAGTTTTTTCGTCGGTTCAAGCTGGATTTCCACCCATCCGGAAGTCGCATAAGATAGATTATGGAACTGAGATGCGGTTTTGATTGCATGCATTCGGCCCAACCGCAGCTCCTTGTTCCTTGGAACTAAGCGGAACTGCGGTTGATAGCGTAGCGTCTCCTGGGACGCACACAGACTCCTACGCCGCTTGCGGCACGCAGGCCTCGCAGATCGCCGCGATGTGCCGGTGGTCAGTGCCGCAGCAGCCGCCCAGGATGCGCATCGTCGGAAACGAGGCTGTCAGCCTGCTGTAGCGCCGCCCGAGATCGTCCGGGTCGCCCGCGTCGAGCGTCTCCGATTCGTCCAGTTCGGCATGGCTTTTGGCCGAAGCGTTCGCCTTCACGCCATAGACGCGATCGAGCCAGCGCTCGCCCTTGTTCAGCGCCTGCATGAAATGCGTTGGATGGGCGCAGTTGATCATATAGTAGGCCGGCGCACCGTCTGTCGCGTCGTCGACCCTGTCGATCGCCTCGCCGAGCGCCATGCCGGTCACCAGCTTGCCGTCCGTTTCCACCGTGAACGAGATCATGCACGGCATGGCATGCGCCTTGGCCGCCCGCGCCACGCCGATTGCCTCGTGGAAATTGGTGAGCGTATAGGCCGCAACCATGTCGGCCTCGGTCCGCGCGAAACTCTCGATCTGCGGCGCGTGATAGGCTTCCGCCTCGTTGGCGTCCATCTTGCCGGCTTTGTAGCCGTCGCCGCGCGGCCCGATCGCGCCGCTAACGACGCACGGCGTTTCGGCGGTCTCGAACTCATTGCGCAGGTCGAGAAGAAGCTCGATCGAGCTCTCGTTGACGGCCCGCAACGCTTCCGGCCCGTAGCCGAGCAAGGTTCCCCAATCGGGGTTGGCTCGCCACGTCGGCGTGTCGAGGATGAAGCCGGTCCCGCTTCTGCGCGCAATGGTCAGATAACGGACGTAATATTCCCTCAGCTTCTGCCGGCCTTCAGGCGTTGCCATCAGCGTGAATGAAGCAAAGTGCGGAAGGTCGAGGCCTTCGTGAAAGATGAAAGTCGTTTCCATGCCGCCATCGCTCAGGAATGTTCTGTTGGCGAGTTGCGGCGGGTTCTGGCGGTACTTGGCCATGTTTGTCTCCAGTGGTAAGATGACATCGTGCTGCCCTGGTGGCGGCCGGTTCGGAATAGCCAAGTTTTAGCAGCGCGTGCCGCCGGTGCGATAGAAGGCTTGTGGTCCGGTACTCCACTGAAGCGGGAACCGCAGCAATTACAGACGGATAGCCGCGCCGGGCCGGTCGTATTGCTATCGGTGCCGATGCTGGCGGGTGTGAAAACCATACCGCCGGTACAGTAGATTTGAGGGCATTCTGTCATGCGCAAGGGTGCGGAAACGCGCGAACGCATTCTGGAGATCGCCGAGGCCTCGGTGCTCGCCAAGGGGTTCGGCGCGACTTCCATCGAGGAGGTGATTGCCGAAGCCGGCATCACCAAGAGCGGCTTCTTCTATCATTTCAAGGACAAGAACGAACTCGCCCGCGCCTTGATGCTGCGCTACGTCGAGGAGAACGACCGCATCTTCGATGATGTGTTTCACCGCGGCCGGCAATTGTCCGATGATCCGTTGCAGTCGTTCCTGATCACGCTCAAGCTGCTTGCCGAGTTGATGGGTGATCTGCCGAACGGCCACCCCGGCTGCCTGATCGCGACGTTCACCTATCAGGAGCGCCTCTTCGACCGCACCGTTCGCGACATTGCCGCCGCCGCCGTACGCTCCTGGAACGGGCGGTTTCGCGATGCGCTGAACGAGATCGCGGCCGTTTATCCTGCCCGCAAAGGCATGGACCTCGAAGACGTGGCCATCATGTTCTCCTGTGTGATCGATGGCGGCATCATCATGTCGCGGGGGCTCGGCGACCCGCGTGTCCTCGAACGCCAGATCCTCGCCTTCCGAAACGTCGTAAAGATGTTGTTCGCGCCGGCGGCGCCTGACGTCATGCTGCCGCCCAGCGCCATCGCCGCCGAATAGGGGTGCGCCGGGCGGCGCTCGCTGCAGCCCCGAGGCTGCGATATCAGGCGCGTTCGATTCAGACTGCCAGCGTCGCTACGACAGCCTGTGCTGCCCTGACCATTGCGTGTGGCTCGGCGGCGAACACCGCGTCGTGCGCGCCGGCCGCTGCCCAAACGCGATCGAAACCGAGCAGCGTTTCGTCGGCGAACGCCGGGATTGCAATCAGATGGCCGATCGGGGCTACGCCGCCGATTGCAAAGCCGGTCTCGTCGCGGATCTGCCGCGGGTCGGCGCGCTTCAGCGGCTCGCCGGTCAGTGCGGCAGCCCTGGCCAGATCGAGCTGATTGGAGCCGGAAACCAGGAAGAGAAACAGCTTTCCGCTGGTTTCCCCCTGGAACACCAAGGATTTGACGATCTGGGCGACTGTGCAGTCGCATTGCGCGGCGGCTTCCTCGGCGGTGCGTGTCGAGGCACCCATGCGTCTGATCTCGATGTCGAGACCAGACTCGGCTGCTGCCCTGGTCACACGATCAATGCTTCCAGCCATGAAGAAACGAACCTATCATGCAGATTCATAAGGGATTTCGATTGTCATGCCGTCATAGGCCGGCTCGACATCGGCCGGCGTCTCGGCCATCACCGCAGCGTAGTCGAGCGGCACATGCATGTGCGTCAGAACGGCCTTTTTCGGCGTCAGTTTTTCGATCCAGCCGAGTGCCTGGCCGAGCGACAGATGGCTCGGATGTGTCCTGTACTGCAGCGCGTCGATGACCAGCACGTCCAGGTCGCGCAGCCGTTCGGCGGTGGCGTCGGGGAAATCACTGACATCGGGGCAATAGGCGAGCCCGCCGATGCGAAAACCAAGCGATAAGATATCGCCATGGATCTGCGGCAGCGGCTCGAGGGCGAGGGTACCCCCCTCGCCTTCGATCACCACCGACCTGGCGTGGTCGATGATATGGGGCTCGACGATGGGCGGATAGGAACTGCCTAGCGGTGTTTCGAAACAATAGCCGAACGCTTCCCGTAACCGCAGCATCGTGGGCTGGTCGGCGTGAATATCGATCAGATGACGCTGCTCGAGTACGAAGCCGCGCAAATCGTCGATGCCGTGGATATGGTCGGCATGCGGATGCGTATAGACGACTGCATCGATGTGCCTGACCGATGCCAGCAGCATCTGCTCGCGGAAATCCGGCCCAGTGTCGATGACGACTGTGGTCCTGTCGCCGTTCGCCGCAATCCGCTCGACAAGCGCGGCGGTGCGCATGCGCCGGTTCCTCGGATTGGCCGGATCGCAATTGCCCCAGTCGCCGGTGATGCGCGGCGTGCCCGGCGATGAGCCGCAGCCGAGAATGGTGAGGCGCAGCCGGTCGCTCATGCCTCAGGTGCTCAGCGCGCTCGGGCGCGGCATCTTCCCGAACAGTCGGAAGAAATTGTCCGTGGTGACGGCGGCGATTTCGGCCTCGCTGACGCCGATCGTTTCGGCCAGCACCTTGGCTGTATGCGCGACATAGGCAGGCTCGTTGCGCTTGCCGCGAAACGGTATCGGCGCGAGATATGGTGCGTCGGTTTCGACCAGCAGGCGGTCGTGTGGCACATCGGCGGCAATGGCGCGCAGTTCGGCCGAATTCTTGAAGGTCAGGATGCCGGAAAAGGAAACATAGCCGCCGAGCGCCACGCCGACTTGGGCCAGCCTGCGCCCGGACGAAAAACAGTGCAGGATGAAGGGGAAGGCGCCCTTCCCTGTTTCGTCCTCAAGGATATCAGCCATGTCGCTGTCGGCGTCGCGCGAATGGATGACCAGAGGCAGGCCCGTCTCGCGCGCTGCGGCAATATGGGTGCGAAAACTCTGCGCCTGGGCATCGCGCGGCGCATGATCGTAGAAATAGTCGAGCCCGGCCTCGCCGATCGCCACCACTTTGCGATGAGTGGACAGCCGGACAAGCGCCTCGACAGTCACGTCCAGCTCCTCGGCGGCATTGTGCGGATGGGTGCCGACCGAGCAATAGACTTCGTCGAAAGACTCAGCGATCTCAAGCACTTGCTGGAACCGCTTCACACGCGTCGAGATCGTCACCATGCGACCGATTCCAGCGGCTAAAGCGCGGGCGACGATGGCCGCCCGTTCCTCTGCGAAGTCCGGAAAGTCGAGATGGCAGTGACTGTCGACCAACATTAGGCGTTTGCATCCGTTTGCTCGACATAGCGTGGAAACACCGGTTCCGGCGCTGGCAGAGCCGTGCCAGGCACCAGCGCGTGACCTTCGGCAACATGCGCGAAGTCGCGTCCGTCTGACGGCACGGCCAGCAGGTCGAGCAGCTTCGCCGCCGAAGTCGGGACGACGGGCTGGCAAAGGATTGCAATACGCCGGATCACCTCGGCCGTCGTCCACAGCACCGTTTCCATGCGCGCAGGATCGGTCTTCTTCAGGGCCCACGGCTCCTGCCCCGCGAAATAGCGGTTGGCTTCGGCCACCACGCCAAAGATCGCCGCCAGCGCCAGATGGATGCCCTGTTCGGCCATCGTCTTGCGTGCCGTGACAAGGGCGGCACTTGCCTGATCGAGGATCGCCTTGTCGGCATCGCTCAATTCACCGCGTTTCGGCACCACGCCGCGGCAGTTCTTGGCGATCATCGACAGCGAACGCTGCGCCAGATTGCCGAGATCGTTGGCGAGGTCGGCATTGGTGCGGTTGACGATCGCGTCGTGGCTGTAGCTGCCGTCCTGACCGAATGGCACTTCGCGCATGAAGAAATAGCGTACCTGATCGAGACCATAATGCTCGATCATCGCAAACGGATCGACGACATTGCCGACCGACTTCGACATCTTCTCGCCGCGGTTGAACAGAAAGCCATGCGCGAATACGCGCTTCGGCAGTTCGATCCCTGCCGACAGCAGGAAGGCCGGCCAGTAGACGGCATGGAAGCGGACGATGTCCTTGCCGATGACGTGGACGTTCGCCGGCCAGAAGGACCATCTGTCATCGGCCGCATCCGGATAACCGGCAGCCGTGATGTAGTTGGTCAGTGCATCGACCCAGACGTACATCACATGCTTGTCGTCGCCCGGCACCGGCACACCCCATTTGAACGTGGTGCGCGAGATCGACAGGTCCTTCAGCCCGGATTTGACGAAGCTGACGATTTCGTTGCGCCGCTCCGCCGGTCCGACAAATTCGGGGCTGCTCTCATAGAGCGCGAGCAGCCTGTCCTGATAGGCGGAAAGGCGGAAGAAATAGCTCTCTTCCTCGGTCCACTCGACGGGCGAGCCGAGCGGTTCGCGACGTATGCCGTCGTCGCCGACCTTGGTTTCGGCCTCGTCGAAATAGGCTTCCTGCCGCACCGAATACCAGCCGCTATAGCGGTCGAGGTAAATGTCGCCATTTTCCGCCATGCGCGTCCAGATCGCCTGGCAGGCCTTGTAGTGGCGCTCCTCGGTGGTGCGGATGAAAACGTCGTTCGAACAGCCGGTCGCTTCGAGCATCGAGCGGAAGATAGCCGAATTGCGATCGGCAAGCGCTTTCGGCGTCAGGCCTTCGGCGTCCGCCGTCTGCTGCATCTTCAAACCGTGCTCGTCGGTTCCCGAGACGAAGAAGACGTCCTTGCCGTCGAGCCGCTGGAAGCGGGCCAGCGTGTCGCTGGCGATGACATTGTAGGCATGACCGATATGCGGCTTGCCGTTCGGATAGAAAATCGGCGTCGTGAGGTAGTATTTTTCGCGTGCCATGGATGAGCCGTCATGAATGTCTGAATGAAAGATGCCGGTGAGATATCGTATCGAAACGGCGATTGCCATCCCGATGGGCCGTCACATTCGCATTGCAGAATTCAGGCGGTCGATCATGGTCAAGGCGTGCTGCTTCTTGTCGAGATTGTAGGTGTCGGTCTCAGATATAGCGTTCAAAGCCTCGTGCCAAGTATCCGACAGCGTTTTGGCCCGCGCCAGATCGCCCGCCAGCGCGGCTTGGCTTGCACTGGTCGAGAGCAGGTCGAGCGCACGGCGATTGAAGATATCGAACTGGATGGCCCGGTCGCGCCCGGCGACCGCCTCCGCGAGGCGATAGGCGCCGGCAACATCGCTCTTTCCCGTTGTCGCCAGAGCGTCGAGCGTTTCGGCGATTTCCAGCCCGCCATACTGCGTCAACAGGATTGCGGTGCGCGCGCTGCCCCCTGCCCGCTTGGCCAGTGCTGCGCGCGCCGCGGGATCGTCCGGTGGCGGTGGTTCGACGCTCTCCAGAACCGTCATCAGGCTCTCGGCATCGAGCGGAGTCAGCCGCACCATCTGGCAGCGCGAGCGGATCGTCGGCAGAAGGCTGCCCGGCGCATGGACAATGAGGATGAACAGTGTGCGTGCCGGTGGTTCTTCAAGATTCTTCAACAACGCGTTGGCAGCATTGGTATTCATGTCGTCGGCCGGATCGACGATCACCACCCGGTAGCTGCCGTCATGCGAGGTCAGCGACAGGAAGCGGCTGACCTTGCGGATCTCGTCGACGGTGACGACCGTCTTAAAACTCTTCGTCTTGTCGTTCGGCGGGCGGGTCAGATGCAGCACCGAGGGATGCGCGCCGGTGGCGATCTGGCGGAACAGCGATGACGCCGGATCGGGAACGGCAAGGACCTCCGGCGCCTGTTCGAACGCCGGATGCTTCAACAGATGATGCGCCAGGTGAAAGGCGAGCGTCGCCTTGCCGATGCCGACCGGTCCGACAAAGATCAGCGCATGCGGCAGCTTCCCGGAGCGATAAGCGGTGGCGAGCATGTTCGCCGCCTGGCCATGCCCGACAAGACGCGGCGTCTCGGATGGCTCCGGGACGCCGTCCAGCGTGTCGTGCTGTTCTGGTGCGATCCGTTCGAAAATCATCCCGGCGCCTGCTTCCTGTGCGCCGGCGTCATCGTCTCCAGGGCCGTGAACACGGCGGCGGTGACGACATTCTCCACCGTGTCGGGGTCGGCGGACGCGTCGACGACGATGCAGCGCTCGGGTTCCGCCGCGGCGATTGCCAGAAAGGCTTCGCGGCGGCGCTGGTGGATATCAAGCGTTTCCTTTTCGAAGCGGTCGGCGCCGGCATCGGCGCCCCGCCGTGCGGTGGCGCGCCGCAGTCCTTCGGCCGGGTCGATATCGAAGATCAGCGTCATGTCGGGCACCATGCCATTGATGGCGACCCTTTCCAGAGCGCCCATGAACGCCGGGTCGAGGCCGCCGGTGACGCCCTGGTAGACGCGCGAGGAGTCCATGAAGCGATCACAAAGCACGATCGAGCCGCGTTCGACCGCCGGCCGGATGACCTGCTCGACATGGTCGGAACGCGCGGCGGCGAAAAGCAGCGCCTCCATCCGGGGGCCGAATGGCTCGGCAGCCCCGGAAAGCAGGACATGCCTGACCGCCTCTGCGCCCGGCGAGCCACCCGGTTCACGCGTGACAAGGACATCGTATTTCTTGGCGCGCATCTTACTGGCCAGCCGCTCGATCTGCGTCGACTTGCCTGCCCCTTCTCCGCCTTCGAAGGTGATGAAGAATCCGCTCACCAAGGCCTTTTACCATGCTGCGGGACCGTAATAGTCCTGACTTGAGAAAAGGTCCACGCCACGGGTGCTAACGCAGCCAGCCGACCGCCAGTTCCTTGGCGGCGTCGAGCGCGCGTTGCGGCAGCGAGCCGACGCCAACCGATTCGGCCGCGAAAAGCGGCGTCTCCTGGCTCAGCGTGTCACCGATCCAGACCCGCAGCGCGCCCACCGGCTGCCCCTCTTCCACGGGAGCTGCAACCGGTCCCTCGTAGACGATTCTGGCGGTCAGCTTGTCGCGGTTGGCGATCGGCAGGAAGATGACCACGGGCGCTTTTGCCTTCAGTGCCACGCCGGATTTCGCACCGCCGAAAACCTGGGCCTCGCCGACCACCTCGTTCTTGGCGAAAATCTCGGTCTTCTGGAAGGAACGAAGGCCCCAGTCGAGCAGCTTTCGCGCTTCCTCGGCGCGCTCGCGGTCACTTGCCAGGCCGCTCATCGCCCCAATGACCCGCCTGCCACTGTGGCTGACCGAGCCGACGACGCCAAACCCGGATGCCTCGCTCCTGCCGATCGCCAGGCCGTCGGCACCGATATCCATCGCCAGCAGCGGGTTGCGGTTCCTCTGGGTGATCTTGTTCCAGGTGAAATCCTTTTGGCCGTAATAGCGATAGAGGTCCGGGTACTCGCGCCAGATATGCAGGGCCAGAAGCGCAAGCTCTCGAACCGTCGTCTGCTGACCGTCGGCCGGCAGACCGGTTGCATTGACGAATGTCGATTTTTCGAGGCCAATCTGCCTTGCGCGCTCGGTCATCTCAGTCGCGAAATTCGCCTCCGATCCCACAAAACCTTCGGCGATGATGATGCAGCCGTCATTGGCGGCCTGAACCGTCACGCCCTGGATCAGGTCTTCAAGCCGGATCGTTGACTTCAGCTTGGCAAACATTGTCGACGTGCCGGATGGCGCGCCGCCAGTGCGCCATGCGTTCTCACTCACCACGAATGTATCGTTGAGGGTCACGCGGCCCGATTTGATGGCGTTGAACACCACCTCCATCGTCATCAGCTTGGCCAGCGATGCCGGCTGAATCGGCCTGTCGGCATCCTTGGAAAACAGCACCGTTCCGGTTTCGGCATCGATCATGAAGGCCTGCGCGGACTTGGTTTCGAAAAGCTGCGCCGCGGCCGGAGCCAGCGAAAGCAGCAGGAGGCCAAAACCCAGGAGCCCGGCGAGAGGCGCGGCGAAGCGAAATTTCATGAGAGGTTCGACCTGTCAGCCGGTATTTCTGGGCAAGCTCTAGGCTATCAGGCTTTGTCCCGGCCGATCAACCGCGCGATGGACAACAGGGCAAAACTTCAGGTTTTGCCGGTCAGTTCCGAACCACGAGCGCGTCCGGTGCGCCATGCGACCATGCCGCCTGCAGCATCTGGTCCAGGCTGCCATGGCCGTCCGGATAGAGGTTGACCGAATACCAGTCCTTGCCCTCGAATTCGGAGCGCTGGATTTCGGTCTTGCCGAAGCTGGAAAGCCGGGCTGCCACACGCTGCGCCTCGGCGGCATCCTCGAACGAGCCAGCCGCGATATAGTCCGTGGGCGAAGCGGCCGGAGGAGCTTGCCGCTTCCACGATCGAAGGATTTCGGCAGGCGACATGCCGGCGCCATCCAGCGCGGCAAAGACATTGCGGGCGCGCTGCACGCGTTCGTCCGCGTAAGACAGCGCCGCTACGCCGAACGGCGATTGCGCCGGCAGATTGATCTGCGGGCGTTCCGGCACGATCGGCCCGAAATCGGGCAGCGTCACATTGCCGGAGGCCGGCGCCTGCGCCGCAATGACAGGCTGTGCCGATGCGGAATTCGTCAACTCGCCGGGAAATGGAGCGGCGGCGGCCAACGCCGTACTCGGGGATGGTCCATTCATGGCGATCATAACACCGGTGGGCAAGCCGTCCGACGGATCCGGCACCCTGTTGCCTGGATTATAGGAGGCCATCAGGTACCGGTCGTCATTGCCGTCAAGCGGCGCCCGGCCGACATATTCGACCTTCACCTTGGCCGTGCCGATATTGGCATAGTCGAGCATTTCGGCGGCGCGTTTCGACACATCGATGATGCGCCCGTCATGGTAAGGGCCGCGATCGTTGACGCGCACGATGACCGAGCTGCCGGTCTTCAGATTGGTGACGCGCGCATAGCTCGGCAGCGGCATTGTCGGATGCGCGCCGGTCAGATGTGTCATGTCGTAGACTTCGCCGTTAGCGGTCAGCCTGCCGTGGAAGGCTTCGCCATACCAGGAGGCGAGACCCATCTTGGCATAGCGCCTGTCTTCCTTCGGATAATACCACTTGCCGCGCACCTGATAGGGCTTGCCGAGCTGGTCGCGTCCGCCGCCACGCTGCAGGCCCGACATCTTGAAGGTGACGCGCGGGCTGGCCTTCACGCCGTATTCGGATTCGGAAAAATATTCCTTGGAGCGGGGTTTCTTGTTGACCATCGCCTTTGGCTGTGGCGGCGCGGCGCAAGCCGCCAGCAAGGCAGCCGACAGGGCAAACAACGCGAAAGCGGAAGCGCGACGAAGACGCGGGCGCGCCGTGCTTTGCATTTTTCGATTGTCCCCTCTCAACAAAGGCACCGCAACTTGACCGTCGGCAGGGCCAAAACCCACTCGACAAATGCCAGCGCCACCTTGATTCGCAATCCCTTGTGCACAGGAATTGTTTATCACCGTATTAACCGATTGTGGTCGGAACCGGGCGAGATTGTGGCGCAAACCGTCCCGGCGATTGTTGTGAAAAACCACCGCTTTTCAATCTTCGGCGCAGCGATGTTCGTCCTGGTTCAGTTCCGCCGTCAAGCGCCCATGGCAGGAACAGGCAACGGCTGGTTGACAGGACTTCGTCGGGCGCACTAGAGCAATGAAGCGCGAACGATCTCCGGGTGGCGCAGCAGTACCGAAAGGTATGAGTTGAGATCAGGACGAGCATCCAAGTGATTGAAAAATCACGATGGAGGGATGGCCGAGCGGTTTAAGGCACCGGTCTTGAAAATTAAAATTGGAATTGGCCTAACGATTTGAAATACAAAGGAAATTTAGCCGCTGGAGCATGAATTTTGCGCCCCTTTTGCGCCACCACGCAAAGTCAAGGCGCAAAGAGCGGGCGCAAGCTCAAAAGGATGGGTGGCCGAGTGGTTTAAGGCTCTGGTCTTGAAAACCAGCGTAGGGGCAACTCTACCGTGGGTTCGAATCCCACCCCATCCGCCATCCGGCGGGCTTTTGCGGATCGCGAGCGTCCGTGGCATCCTTGCCGCCATGTCGCCGCAAGCCCGCCTCCGCCCGACCGTTGTCGACAACCCGTTCTACAGCCGCGCCCATCCCGCCGACGCCAGCAATCCACGCACGATCCCGGCCGCCGTCAATGTCCGCGAGTCGGCGATCACGATGCTCGCCTCGCGCGGCGCGCTCGATGCCGCGCAGGGCGCTGCGGCCGATCGCTTCCGAACGCTATGGGAAACGCTCGGCGGCAAGGGAGCATCCGGCTTCGATCCGGGACGCATTGTCGTCGACGGCGGCAAGATGCCGGACGGGATCAGCCAGCGCCAGATCGATGCCGGGCAGAAATTGCGCAAATGCCGGGCGCTGCTCGGCGCTCGCGGCTATCGGCTGGTTTCGCTTGTCTGCGGGCAAGGCATGGCGCTTCATGAGGTCGCGACAAGCAAGCGCGAAAGACTGACAGCGGCCGACATGTTGCGGTGGTGCCTGGACGATCTTGCGGGGCTTTGGGGCATCGCGACGCGGCGGCGGTAATGGCCCGCTTTGCCGCCTATCCAGCCCGTCAGCGCGCGCGGCGGGTTCGGGCCGGGGAACGTGGCGGCGGCGGAAAACGCGCCGCTACACGCGCCCGTTGCTAGACGGCGTGCCTTCTTTTTCGCAAAGCTCCGAATCGCGAGGCCACAGGCAACGCGGGGTCGGCGGGTTCAGGCGACGCTCATCGAAAGATGGGCCGCCGACTTCCCCTCGGCGCGCGTTGCCAGCGTCGGCGGCGGCTTGACGCTGCGAAATCAAAAGTAGGGGCGCCCCCATTTTGTTTTGTCGCATTGGCTGGGCGCCCCGTCGAGTTCTTCGACCAGTGCGTCGGATTGATGCCGGGATCGGCCTTTTCCGCGTCGCGGATTGGGCTATAGAACAAGGTACTCCACCGGCACCCACCACGCATTTGCTCCCTGCCCTGCGACGCAGAACCGGCGGGACATTTCTTCATTGGTTTTTGCCCCTCGCTGCTGCTGCCCCTTCCACCATGCGCCGCTTTCAGCGGTGCATACGTCCCTGACCTCGTGGTAATCGTCTTGCATCTTCCACAGCGCCGCCGACGAGCCCACAGCCACGGCGCCCGCCAGAAAGCCGACGAGCATACCGTTCTTCTGGATTGGCATTTTCAACCCCCCTGTTGCCAGCGCCACTTAACCCGCCGCTGCTTCCGCAGGCAAGGCTAGGCCACGCAGCACCGTCTTTTTCTGAACTTGCGCGCCTTGCCTCGATCTCTCAGCCGCCCGGCGGCGCGAATTCGCTCCACCCAAACCTTGCACGGAGCGCGAAAGCGATTGCCTTCAGCGCGGTGCCGTCATTGCCGCCGGCCAGGCGCAACAGATTGCGGATCAGCTCGGCCTCGACCTTTGCTGCGCCTCGGTCCAGTTCGCGCCTGTAGCGCTTGAATCGTGAGTAGGGTCGCTTGCTTGATATCGAGCCCGGCCGTGATTTTGGCTGGTCGGAATTGCGAAGCCCGCGAGGACTTCGACCATTTGCTTTTCCTTGCCGGTCGGCGCGTACGGCGGCCGACCGGCCTTGCCTTTGCGATGTGTCATTCTTCTTCAGTTTTTGGAGTGAAAACAGGCACTTGGGAGTTGCTTCGACGACCGCTCCGATTAGGTGTGGGTCCGCGCCAATGAGGCGCGCCAACCAAAAGGACCCGAGGCAATGATCATCAAGACCAGCACCCCGACCATGGAATCCGCCGACGCCTACAACGCCGAGGTTTCCGCGAACGCCACCCGCTTTGCCGCCTCGCTTTTCCTCGGGCGCGGCAAATTTGCCAACGCCGAGGCTGATACCCGCGAGGCTATCGACGCCGCCGCCGCCCAGCTTTCCGCCGACAATCCCAACGGCACCGCGAAGCCGATCATTGTCGCTTTCGACGCGACCGGAAATCAGACGGTGATTTCTGGCAAGCCGCACAAGGCACCCAAGGCGGCGAAGGCGGAAAAGACACTCAAGGCCCCGAAAGCCGCCAACGCCCCGAAGGCACCCAAGGCGGCAAAGGCTCCGAAGGCTGACAAGCCGGCTGGCGGCAAGCGCGCCGAAATCCTCGCCAGCGCCGAGGCCGGAACCTTGCCAGCCAAGCCGGATTTTTCGGCGGCGACCCATGCGCGCTTTCGCAAGAAACTTGACGAGATTATCGCCCTTGTCGGAGCTGGCGATATCAAGGCGCTGAAGGCCTATCCGATCAACCCGATTTCATCCTCGCCGAAGGCAATGGACCGCTATCGGAACCTCGCGGTAACCGCTTTGGAAGCCCAGCGGAAAGCCGCCAAGGCAGCGAGCTGATCGCCATGGACTGGAACGATCCCGTCGCCCGCGCCCACCTAGTCGAACAGGGGGGCGCGGAGGAATATAACCGGCAATTCGCGGCGTATCGCGAGGCCTCGGTTGTTGCCAGCATCAACGACCACAAAATCTTCCTGTCGGCAGCCGGCTGACGGCGGCCGATAACCTCCGGGCATGCTTGGACGATCTCGCGGCAATGTGGCACCTTGCGTCGTGGCGAGTCGGCGACGGCCGCCGTGGGGTCGGCATCGCCGGTTGAAAGAATGGGCGTGCCATTGGGGGAAACAAATTGCCGCGATTTCTCGGAATATTGCTTCTGGTCACTACTGGATTGCTCTCTACTGTCGTTGCCAATGCAGAGAACCCCGATAGGGAAAAATGCACCTGTGACGTTATTCCCGGTTCACCCTTGGACAATGGCGCTAGGGTCAGTAATGCGTCGGCGTGCTGGTCAACAGAGAGTGAGAAACGGCAGTGGTGCGACATTGCTGTTCAAAGCCTGGAGGGGAGTAGTGACCATCAGAACCATGTGGCGGCGCTGTTCAAATACGCCGATGCGCCGGAGGCTTTGACTGGGTTTCTAAGAGAACAGAGCGAGGCGTTTCTTAGCACTTACGCAGACACAGGGGGCAGAACTGTCGAGCTAGATTTAGACGAGGCGCGCAAGCAGATACCGGCGCTTATCGATAAGAACAGCGAACGGATTGCTCAATGCACCCAGAGCTTCAAAACTTGGGGGGAAGGTAAGCGAGGATTCCAGGGTATTTCGGAACCACTGTTCTCTTGCAGCGTGGGCGCAACTAGCGGCTGGCTGCGCATCCGATTCCAAGTGGGAAATATCTGGATTGTCTATATGGTTGCCCCAAATGCCTGAAAAGCGTGGGTGGCCCTACCGCGTTATGATTATCGCTCTGGTAGCTATTGTGGGCGGACCCTTAGCAGAGTTCGGAACTGGAATTTGGTCATCGTTTTTGGCGTCGCTAAATCCACAGCCGGACAGCTTGAAGCTTGATTTTCAGGATGTACAAGGTTGTCCCCTCGGCAAGCTCCCCGAGATTCGCGACAGCAAGTTCCCCGACCGGCAAACGCCGCTTACCAATGGTGCCGATAGGCTAATCATTTGCGACGCAGAAGCATTGCAGACTACGGACGGCGAAATAGTCCGGGATTTGGCCACCAGATTCAAAGGCTGCCTGATCTGGCGCGGTCAGGGTCATAGCGGCGGACTGATAATGGTTCGCAAGAGTGACGCGATCTGCGCTTTACCGGACAACGCTGGTTTTGTTTGTGACGGCGCAAACGCACGCGACAATCTCGGTAGCGGCGCCATCGGCAACGCTGGCGACGCAGTAGAGCCCTGTAGAGAGGATTTATTGAAACGATTCGGATTTGCGTCGTGACTCGCGCAGCCCTCATGTTTCTGCAGGTGGCATATATCGCGACCAGCCGAACCGTGCCCTGAGTACAAACATGATTGCCTTGAGGGCCACGCCGTCATTGCCGCTGGCAAGGCGCAACAGATGGCCGATCAGCTCGGCCTCGACTTTTGCCGCGCCGCGATCAAGCTCCCGGCGATAATGGCGTCTCAGCGTCTTGCGATCGATGCCGAGAACCGTGGCGATATCCCGCTGCGCTATCGCGGCACCTCCCAAAAGCTCGACGAACCGGCGGCTCAATTCGGTGGGTTCATGCGGCGGTCGTCCGCCTATGCGCTTCAATTTTCCCATGGACAGAGGGGAAAAACTCCTCGGCTCGATTTTCGAGGCGCCCGCGCCGACCCGCTCCGGGCCGGTCGACTTTCCGATATCCCCCCGGTTGGTTCCCGCCTACTGGACAGCTTGGCCCGTTTGTTGAGCCCGGCCAACGCGCGCGCTGCACCCGAGGGGACAGAGCTTTCAGCGCGCGCTCAGCAGTTCATGCAGGTGCCGCTGCCCCTTCACCCAGAGGTCGAGCGCTGTAGGTGTGAACTCGGCATGCCTGCCTATCATTCGGCACTTAGGTCCAAAGTTGATTTTGCGCAGCCCGAGCAGCGTCATGTAGTCCATTTCAATGCCGTGCTTCTCTCTCAAATACCGCGCTGCCTGGATCGTCGACAGACGGCCCTCACTCGTGCGGTGCTGCGACATCAGGCCAGAGCGCGCCGAGGGTGCGGCTTGACCGGTCTGCCGACGTGACGCTTCGGGCTTTTCGCGCCTGGGAGGCAGAGCCTCTGCTGGGGTTTCTCTTCGCTTCTAGCCTCGACGCGATCCATGTACGCCACACACTCCTCGTAGACGAGCATCGGCCTGCTGTTGGGGCCGGTCGGATATCGCCGCTTCGGCCACCCGGGAACATCCTTCTTTTCGTGGTGGTAGTAGGTGACCCTCGACTTATAGCCGAGCATCTTCTGGGTAAAATATCCAATGGTCACCCATCTTCCGCCGGGGTGCTTTGTGTCGATGTCTGACGCCGTCGCGGCTGGCCGCGCTGGCGGCTGCGCGGCGATCTGCAGGCGCAGCGCGCGGACTTCGGACAGCAGCAACTGCAGTTGTCGGTCGAGGTGGTTGAGGCTGATCTCGTCGGTCACTTTTGGCTCCATGTCGACGGGGCCAGTGTAAGGTGTCGGGGTCCTCAAATCCACCGCACCGGGCCGCTGTAGCCGGGCTACACGATTTAGCTCATATCGCAGTTTCTCATAAAGCTGGGCTTACATTCAGGGTGTGGACAAAAATGGGAAGTTCGTCGACCAGCCTCAGAGAAAACAATTATTATACAATGATATCAATGTGATGCGCGAGGTCAACAGGCGACCTGCCAGACATCCTCCTCCGACAGTGGCTCAACGTGACGACTGGATCGCTCATCGGCGTTTCATTGGCCTTGGCGCGAGTTCCTTGATGCGGCCTTGTCGCCGATCTCCTCAACCATCGCCTCAACATTGGCCTTGCTCGTCAGGACCGTACGGCGCGAGAGAAGTAGTTCGACCCACCTCTGTATTTTTTACAACGCTTTTACTTCCCGGTTTCGGTTCGGGATCGGCCATGCCGGCGACCATAGCGCGCTGGCCCTTCGTCATTATGCCGGAAATCCGGGCGCGGCGTGAATACCGTGCCCTGAGCGAGAACATGATTGCCTTGAGGGCCACGCCGTCATTGCCACTGGCAAGCCGCAACAGGTTTCTGATCAACTCCGCCTCGACCTTCGCCGCGCCTCGGTCCAGTTCGAGCCTGTAGCGCTTGCGAAGCGTCTTTTGATCGATCCCGAGAACGGCGCATATTTCCGCCTGCGAAATGGCCGCGCCGGCCAGTAGCTCGACGGTCAGGCGCCGCGCTTGATCCGGTTTATGCGGCGGTCGACCGCCTCTGTGGCGCGATTTTTCCATGGGCAGTGGGGAAAAACTCCTCGGCCCGATTTTTCCAGGCAAAGAAAAAATTCTCCGCATGGCGCCCGCGCCGGCCCGCAGGGCGGTGCTTTCGGCAGGATTCTTCGCCCCCCGCGGCCGAGCTAGGAGGCGTCGGCAATCGTGGGGCCGCTTTCCCGTTGCCGCACAGGCGCGGTGATGAATTCCATCATGGCAGCCGACGCCGGATCCACGCGGTCTGCCGAAGGGACCGAAGCCGCGCGACATCATATACCCGTATCTGCATATCGACGAGATCAAGGTGAGATAGATCGGAGCTGATGCCACTTACCTTTCCAATGACTGGTTTTGACCACCTGAGCAGACTTTCCTGCGACCGTCTGCCTTCCCGAAAGCAAATCTTCATTGGAACCGGCACAAATGACCCGAAGGAGAGCTGGCGCTACGCTCGGGGAATAGCAGCTTTGCGCCCATCTCGGCCGTTCGAGGCGCCTTTGCCACTGCCCAAAAGCAGACGTTACCACGGCAAGCTGTAGGTCGACGTTGCGCCATGACTTGTCATTGATTGGGTGACTGCCGAACGGACGATTTCGCCTGTAAGGGCGACGTTCAAGTTGCCGCGATGATTTTGAGGCGGTGCTGAACTGGTCGCTATTGCGCGATCGCTGACGGCAGTTTGGTAATGGAGGTCTACACCGACAGAAACGTGCTCTGCTGGCCACCAAGCTCGATCATCTTGCGGGAGCCGGCCTACCCATTGACCAGTTACCCGTCTTGTAACATGCGGTCGAGTTCGGCCGGAAGGCGGATGGAAGAGTACTTCGCGAACCAGCCGAGAAAAGGGCGGTCGCGTTGGCTTCAGGTGGAAAACTGGTGATCGTGTTGCTGATGGCCGATAACGGAACTCATTCGAGACTGCTGGGATGGAAATGGCTTTGGATGGGCTATCATGGTAAATACCGGAATGACGCAGCGTTCGCCGCAAGTGTAGCGAAAAATCGGCAGAAACTCTCGAACGTCCATCGCAATGGCCGAAGACAAATTGGAACGGCGGCTCGCCGCGATCCTAGCCGCCGACATCGCCGGCTATTCGCGGCTGATGGGGGAGGACGAGGAAGGAACTCTGCGAGAGCTCAGGGCCGTGGACGAGGAGGTTCTGTCTCCCCAAACGGCGCAGCACCAGGGGCGCATCTTCAAGCGCATGGGCGATGGCTTCCTCGCCGAATTTCCCAGCGTAGTGGAGGCGATGCGCTGCGCGCTCGCCATTCAAGGCGATATGGCGGCGCGCGCCGCGGCCAGCCCCGGTGCCCGCAAGCTCGCGTTTCGCATCGGCGTGCACCTGGGCGACGTCGTCGCCGATCGTGGTGATGTGTTCGGCGACGGCGTCAATGTGGCCGCGCGCCTGCAGGCGCTGGCGGAGCCCGGCGGCATCTGTGTGCATCGTTCCGTGCGTAACGAGGTGCGCGATCGCTTGCCTGTCAGGTTCGTCGACATGGGCGAAATCGAGGTCAAGAACATCGCCCGGCCGATCCGCGCCTTCCGGGTGGCGCTTGACGGCGTGGAGGCCGGCACCCGAGCGGCCCCAGGTCGCAAGCCGAAGTTCGCCCTACCGGCAATCGCCGCGGCGCTGCTCGCGTTCGTCGGGTTGGCGGTGGCGGCCTTCTGGCTGAGCGGCGCGCCGCGACCTGATACCACAACCGATCCAGCCGGCGCCGGCAAGCGGTCGATCGCCATCCTGCCCTTCGCCAATGTCAGCGGCGATTCCGAGCAGGATTACTTCGCCGACGGCCTGAGCGACGGTCTCATCACCCAACTCACCGGCCTTTCCGGCCTGTTCGTCATCGCCCGCGGCTCGGTGCTGCCCTACAAGGGAAAGACCGTCAGCCCCCAGACGGTCGCCCGCGACTTGGGCGTTCGCTACGTCCTCGAAGGCAGCGTGCGCAAATCCCAGGATCGCTTGCGCATCAGCGCAAACCTGGTGGAAGCCGAGACCGCCCAGCAAATCTGGGCCAAGCAGTTCGACAGGCGCCTCTCGGACATCTTCACTGTGCAGGACGAGGTGATCAAAGAGATCGTGGGAGCGCTTGCGTTGGAGCTCACCTCGGCGGAAGCGGCCGGGCTGACGCGCATTCCGACCGCCAACCTCGAGGCATACGATTGGTTTCTGCGCGCCGAAGCGCAAAGCTATTATGTCGTCGACGCCACGACGCAAGCCCGGGCCTTGGCCGCCTACGACAAGGCGATCGCACTCGATCCCTCCTTCGCCGATGCCTATGCCGGCTATGCGCGGGCATTAGCGGAGATCTGGCGGGCCGTGGGGGACCAGATCCTCTCAGCGACAGTCGCCCGCAAGCGCGCCTATGAGGCCGCCGGCAAGGCACTGGAGCTCGATCCCAACAATGCGCGGGCCTTCGCGGCGCTTGCCACCTTCCAACTGGCCGACGGCCGCCATGACGATGCCATCGCCTCGGTGCGACGCGCAGTCGCGCTCAATCCCGGCGATGCCGAGGCCAAGGCGAACCTCGCCATGGTGCTGGCCTATTCCGGCGAACTCGACGAAGCGGTGGACACCTTTGCCCAGGCGATGCGGCTGAACCCGAAACCGCCGCCCGGCTTTCTTCAGGTTGCGGGAATCGTGCACACGCTGGCCGGGAAATACGATTTGGCACGGGCCGAGCTCGAGACGGTGGCGGCTGCCTGGCCGACCTCGGAAAACACCCATGAATATCTGGCTGCCACCTATGCCGCGCTCGGCCGAACCGACGAGGCGCGAAAGCTCGCTGCCTTCTTGACAAATTTACCATTCGGCAACTTGGCCGCCATTCGCATTCTCTACACTGGCTTTTTTCGCAATCCCTCCGATCTCGCACGCTACCTCTCCTTGCTGGCCGAGGCCGGCATTCCCGAATGGCCTCTCGACTATCGGGGCAACGAGCAGTTTCGCGTTCGTGGCGAAGCCCTGACTGCTTTGGCCGTAGGTCGTGGCTGGCAAGGAGTTACGGCCATCCGACGCAGCGAAAAAGCACCATTCTTTCTGCAGGTCACCAAAGACTACCGTGTCGCCTATCGCGGCGCCAACACCTTTCTGACCGGGTTGGCGCGCATCGAGAACGACCAGTTCTGTCTGCAATTCGAGGCGAGCTTCCGCGGGCACTGGCACTGCGGCGCGGTCTATGCGGACAAGAGCGCCGGCCTGGACTACGCGCTGGTTCTGCCCGACACGCTTCGCTATTTCTCCGTAAAATAGCGCGTTCTATTTCTGCAGCTCGGCATGCACGGCCGGCCAGTTGGTGTCCGCCTTGGGCCGATTTGCGGCAAGGTCCTCGAAGCCCGCGCCGGCGGAAAGATAGAGCTTGCCATCGATGATCTGCCAGACCTCCGGTTCGATGTTGACCGTCATCTCGTTGAAGGCGACGCCCTCGCTGCACAGGCCACCATATTGCGGCGCGTAGTCCATCGGACTGGCATCGAACTTCTTCCGGTTTTCGTCGCTGGAGAACTGCCAGGTGGCGCCGAGCCATTCCGATTGGAACTTCTCAGAGCCCTTCACCGCCCGTTTTTCGGTGAAGTAGGCAACCGTGTCGTAGCCCTCGATGGCGACGTTGCCGAAGTAGCCGGTGTTGACCTCGCCCGCCAGCGCCGGCATGGTCCAGACGGCAGCGATGCAGAGACACGTCAATCCGAGGCGTTTCATGGTGCTCGTCCTTTCATTTGGAGACTTAAGGTAGACGCGCCGTTTCGGCCGCCAGCTTCAGGCACTCCCCACTCCACCCCCCCGCTACCTTCGCCGGCTGGCAACGGCCACCGCGCGCCAGCAGGAAGGCGATTGTCTCCTTCCGCGCCTTGAATCCGGCCCGGGTTAACGCCGTGAAGCCGTGCCGCTCGGTTGCTTCCGAATCCGCACCGGCCGCCAGCAGCATCGCCAGTATGTCCGGATGGTTTTCTTCGGCGGCGACGATGAATGGCGTCGTCTTGAAGCGGTTCTCAGCATCGCTAGGCGAAGCCCCGGCCACCAGCAGCTGCCGCACACATTCCGCGCACCCCGCATAGGATGCGCCGTGCAAAGCCGTCATTCCCCGGTTGTTCCTTGCCACAACATCAGCACCGCGTTTGATCAGCAAGGCGACGGCTTCCGGCTGGCTGGCGAGGCAGGCTACGACCAGCGCTGTCTCACCGGTGGGGTTTTTCTCGTCGATGGCCGCGCCGCCATCGAGCAGGGCCTTGAGTGCCGTTTCATCACCGGATTGCGCCGCATCATGGAGGGGTCCGGCCATCGCGGCTGTCGCCGTCAATCCGAACCAGAACGCCACCGCAGACAGTGGTCTGAGCATATCGCTTCCTGCTGAATGAACAATCCTAGCACGCTGAGCGTTTCCTGGTCCAGCCCCCGTCGCCTGCGGAGCTGGGATTCCGTTCACGGCTGTGCCAGTGATGCAGGCCATCGCCTCGCAGATCCATGACGCTGGAAACCATCGCACCTTTGAGCGAAGATCCCTTCATCAGCCTGCCAGCCGCGGGCGCTGATCAGCCTGGCCTGTGCCGGAGAGCACGGCGATCGAGCCGTCACCTAACCCACGTCACGGGCGCGATCCACTCGACTCGAATGCTGCTCTGGATAAGCCGACGGTCTGCTATGGTACGGCAACGCGACGTTGATGTCTCAACACGCGAGGTCCGAATTGGGTCAGGCCACTACATCGGGCCTTGCAGGTTGAATGTCCGCTATAACGTGAAGAGTTTCGGGCGCCGGCAGGCATACGAAAGTCCCCGAGGAAGGAACCCGCGGGCCACGGGCGATGGCTATGGAGATTTCGATTTTCGGCTGGTGTCGGGGGTGGTGCGACCGCCGCCGGGAAGCGGCGGGATTGATGCACACGGACCGCTTTGTCTTCCGTCCGTGGGGCATCGTCGGCTCGGCGCGCGGTCGCACCACGGCCCTGTCGGCACCGATGATCACCATGGACGCGCGTGGGTTCGTTGCCGGAGGCTGAGTGCCTGTGGCTGAAGGCTGGACTTCGCCATGCCGGGTCATGGGGCGTTCTCCCGGTTCGTCGCCGTTTTGCCCGGCGGTCCGCGCGGCTGCCTCCACCGTTCGAACACCTCGATGACAATCATGCGTCCGCCGCAGCATGGGCATGGCGGGCGGAAGCCATCTGGTTCCGCCGGAGGATCGTTCATGACCGGAGGTGCGACCGCGAGCAGTTCGCGGGCGAGCGCGAGGCTCGCCTTGCGGGAACTGCTGGCAAGTAGCCCATAGTGCCGGATGCGATGGAAGCCGCGCGGCAGGACGTGGAGCAGGAACCGACGGATGAACTCGTCGGCGGTGAGTGTCATGACCTGCTGCCGGTCGGCGCCAGGGCGGCGATAGTCCTTGTAGCGGAAGGTGACATCGCTCTTGTCGAAACGGATGATGCGTCGATTCGAGATGGCGACCCGGTGCGTGTAGCGCGACAGATAGGCGAGCACCGCTTCAGGCCCGGCGAAGGGCGGCTTGGCATAGACCACCCAGCGCTTGCTCCGAACAGGATTGAGATGACGCAGGAAGGCGCGTCGGTTGGCCAAGTGGGCCATCGATCCGACGAAGGCGAGCCGGCTGGCCTCGCGAAGCGCGATCAGCTGGGTCAGGAACAGGCGGCGGAAGAGCTTGCCGAGCACGCGCACCGGAAGGAGGAAGGCCGGGCGCGACGATACCCAGCGCTTCCCGTCGAGCGCGATGCCGCCGCCCGGCACGATCATGTGCACGTGCGGATGGTGGGTCATCGCGGAGCCCCATGTGTGGAGGACGGCGGTGATGCCGATACGGGCGCCGAGATGCTTCGGATCGGCGGCGATGGTCAGCATCGTCTCCGATGCCGCACGCAACAGCAGGTCATAGATGGTCGCCTTGTTCTGGAAGGCGATGTCGGCGACCTCGGCCGGCAGCGTGAACACGACATGGAAGTATCCTACCGGCAGCAGGTCGGCTTCCCGCTCGGCGAGCCATGTACGCGCCGCCGCGCCCTGGCACTTCGGGCAATGCCGGTTGCGGCAGCTGTTGTAAGCGATGCGCCAATGGCCGCAGTCCGCGCAGGCCTCGACGTGGCCGCCAAGGGCTGCGGTGCGGCAATGTTCGATCGCCGACATCACTTTGAGCTGGGCGAGGCTCAGGTGCCCTGCATGGGCGGTGCGGTACGCGGGGCCCGCAACGCGGAAGATGTCGGCGACCTCGACAGAGGCGCGCACTGCTCAGCCGTCGGGCGAGATCTCTGCCTCCTTGAACAGGCCGAGCTTGTCGAGCGGGCTCGTGACCGTGCGCACCGTGCGGGTCGCGACCTTGGCGTAGAGAGCCGTGTTGTCGAGCTTGGCGTGCCCGAGCAGGACCTGGATGACCCGAATGTCGGTGCCGTCTTCCAGAAGGTGGGTGGCGAAGCTGTGACGCAGCGTATGCGGCCCGACACGCTTGGCGATGTCGGCGGCCTGTGCCGCCTCGACGACGATGCGGTGAAGCTGCCGGGTGCTGATCGGCTTCATCGCATGCTGTCCGGGGAACAACCAGCCATCGCGGTGCATGACACCCTGCTGCCGCCCGACCTTCCACCACTGGCGCAGCAGGGCAAGCAGGTCGGCCGACAGCATGGCATTGCGGTACCGTCCGCCCTTGCCACGCTCGACGCGCAGCAGCATGCGCTCGCTGTCGACGTCGGCGACCTTCAGCGTCGACACCTCGGCGACGCGCAAGCCCGCGCCATAGGCGACCGAGAGCGCGGCCTGGTGCTTGAGGCAGGTGGTGGCGTTGAGGAGACGGGCAACCTCGTCGCGGCTCAGGACCACCGGCAGCTTGCGCGGCTGCGACAGGCGGACCAGCCTGCGCGCCAGGTCCGGGCGGTCGAGCGTGTGGGTGAAGAAGAAGCGCAGGGCCGACACGATGCTGTTCATGGTCGGCACGGGAACGCCATCCTCCTGCTGCTCGATCTGGAACCGGCGCAGGTCGTCGGTGGTCGCTGCGTCTGGTGAACGCCCAAGGAATGTCGCCAGGCGTCCGACATCGCGGAGATAGTTGCGCTGCGTCTCCCGTGAGAAACGTCGCATGGTCATGTCGTCAATCAACCGTTGGCGCAGCGGGCTGATCGGTGCATCGAGAACAGGGTGGGGCATGGTCAGGCTCCTTGTTGAAGAAGCCTGTGATGCTCTGCCCCCGCCGAACGACGCTCAATGCGGGCGCGGCAACCGGATCGTGACCTCTACCTCACCGCGCGCGCCCATCCCGCGCAGCGGGTTCGTTCAACGGCCCTTTCCGGCATGTCGGCTTTGCGCCCAATGTCGGCCGTTGAGGTGATCTTTGCTGTTGCCGATAGCAGACGTTGCCGGCGACCACCCTGGACATCGTAGATTATCGACCGATTGGTCTCGCGCAGAAGCTGGCGACATGCTCGCGCGCATCGCCGGCATTCCGCACAGCCGCCTGCACGAACTGCTGCCGTGGGAATGGAGAAAGCCAGCCTCACATGCGCGGCGCTGCCGCTGATAGGTTAGGCCACGCCCAGTGCCGTCACAAGCTTCTCGCGCAGTGCTACGGCCGCGGCGGTCAGGTTGTCGCTTCCGATTATGTGCGCGCACGCAGACCAAAGGGCAGCAACGTGCATCGCCTGCATGCGCAGCTCGCCGCTCCGAAGGCGCAGCATTACCTCCGGCAACTCAGCGAGCACGACCTCTATGTCTTCGGAGGAGTCGAGTAATCGGTCTCCGCCTAGCACGACGTCCAGCGCGAGGTATGAGATCACGAGGTTGTTCTGGTTCGCCGGGTTTGGATATGAGACGAGGAGTCTCTTGAGCTCACCGGCACTGTACCCCGTCTCCTCGCACAACTCGCGGCGGGCGGCTGATTCAGCTGGGTCGGTCTCTCCCGCGGCATCGCTAGGCTCGACGGTGCCGCTCACCAGTCCGGTGACAACCTCCCGTCTCCCGTGCCGATACTCTCTCACGAGGACCAGCTGAAGGGTTTCGCGAGCCAACGCGACCACGTTAACCCAGTCGGGATATTCGATCACATGGTACGGGGTCACTTGAACGCCGCGGGGAGTGAGGCAGTGATCACTGCGGATGCGTAGCCACCGATCCTCATAAGTGACCGAGCTGGTGACAACCTGCCACGGCAGTATGGTGTCTAGCATCTTGCGAGTCATGTTTCAGGCCCCGTAGCGGACAAATCATCCGGATACTACGCGAAAGGTAGCTGTCTTGGTGAGGACAGCGGCCTAATGCGGTCTTACGCCATTTTGAGTAGCACGATCGAGACGATTTTCGATGATTTCGCGGACGGCTTCGATGCCTTGCATGGTGAAGGCGAGACTCGGCGCCGCCTCGAGTGAGGCGGCCTCCACCGGATGCGTACTTTCAGGTTGCTCCATCGGAACATAGTGCTCGCTATCAGGCACGATGATCAGCCGTTCGTTTCGCGCCGATTTCGCTTGCGCTACTGTGGTCGCCAGACCGGGGGCAACGCTCCTCGCAGTGAGTCTTGGCCGGTTCTGCGGGACGAAAGCGCGTCAGAGAAGCAGCCGCTGGTCCGTTGTCGGCAAAGTGCGGATCATATCCGCAGTAGGATGAACCTGCCGCGCCGGCGTGTCTATTTTCTGAGGCTGACCTGTGCTGGCGGCGCGCTCGATGGCAAGCAGGGCGCGCACGTCGGCAAGTCCCTCTCCCCCATCTGGTTCAGGCGGTTGTGCATTCAGGATGCAGTCGGAGAAATAAGCTGTCTGTCCGGCGAAATGGTCTGTCTGCGGGAACGTCTTTTCGGTACTGGTGTCGCTCTGCCGAAGCTTCATTCGCACGGCAGTCTCAAAACGGAAGCCCGGGTCGGCCGTTACGCTCCCCTTCGTTCCGACCACGTGGTAAAAGTCCGAATTATCCGCGCCGAAGCTGGCTATGAACTGCGCAAGCCGGCCCTCGGGGAAGCCCAGCGTCACGGCAATGCTCTCCTCGACCTCCCCGACGACGGCGCTGCCGTTGCCGAAGCTCTTTACAGCGACTGCCTCGATCGGCTCGGCCGCAAAGATATGACGCGCGGCATTCAGGCAGTAGACGCCGATGTCCTGCAAGGGACCGCCCCAATAGGCGGCTTTGAGGCGGTGATTGTCAGGCGACGCTACGAAGGAGAAGACCGCGGCAAAAATGCGGGGATCGCCGATCTCGCCGCTGCGGATGCGCTCCAGCACCTCGACAGTGCCGGGCTCGTTGTGCAGCCGATACGCGGTCATCAGGTAGGCGCCGCTCTCATTGGCGGCGGCGATCATCGCCTCGCATTCTGCCTCGGTCGTGGCCAGCGGCTTCTCAACGAGCGCGTGCTTGCCGGCTCTCAGGGCTCGGATCGCATAGTCGGCATGCAAGGAGTTCGGCAATGCCACGTAGACCGCATCGGCGACGTCCGATGCGAGCATCTGGTCGTACTGCTCGTAGCTGAATACGTGTTCCACGCCGTAGAATTCGGCGAGCTTAGCGGCGTTTTTGGCCGAGCCGCTGACAATCGCCGCGATTGTCGAGTTTCCGGTCTGGGACACACCGGGCATAAAAGCTTCCTGTGCAATCCAGCCCGCGCCCACCACGGCATATCGTATCGTTGTCAATTGGTCCTCCCAAATGGGATCACTCCCGGGACTTGTCCTCAAACTGCCATGATGTGGCCAGCGGATGCTCTCTGAGGCCTGACGGCAGTAGTCGATTTGAGCCAGTCGCAAGACGGGTTGTTGTCGCCTCTCAGGGGCAAAGGCGGGCGAGAGTCTCCCCTCGCCCGCCGCAGAGTTGCGCGCCTCGCCTACTTTGCGATGCAGGTGTCGGCGGTTTCGGGGGTGCAGACGTCGAGGCCGGTGTAGGTCGGGTCGGCCGGCGCCGGCTTGCCGTCCTTCATGTCCTTCAGCGCCAGCATGGTCTTGTAGCCCATCTCGAACGGCCGCTGTCCGACCTGGCCGAGCGACAGACCTTCCTTCATCTGGTCCATCTGCACCGGCAGCGTGTCGGCGACGACCAGCGCCAGCTCCTTCTTGGCGATCTTGTCCTTGTACGGCTCGACCGCAGCGCGATTGGCATCCGGTATGAATTGCGGAAAGCCGCCTGTCGGGACAAAGGCGTCAAGGTTTGGCGTCTTCGCCATGAAGTCCTGGAATTGCTGAACCGACAGGGGGAAGTCGTCGTTGGTATAGAGCGGGCAGCCCGGTGCTTCCGTCCAGCCGTTCTGGCCCGTCAGGGCATCGCCCGGCGAGGCGGCCGACTCCTTGCCGGCTAGCGTATCGCGGATGCCCTTCATGCGCTCGTTGTGGTTGGCCGCCGCAGCTCCGCCCGACTGGATGCAGATGGTGCCGCCATTCGGCTTGATGGTCTGCACGATCTTGGCGAGGTTGACGCCGATTTCGTAATTGTGCGTGCCGACATAGGCGACGCGCAGGTCCTTGTTTTCCGGTAACACGTCCGAGTCCCAGGTAAGCACGGGAATGCCCGCATCCTTGGCGGCCTGAAGCGCGACAGCCATTGCCGCGGCGTTCGACGGGGCGACGGCGATGCCGTCGACGTTCTTGGCCACCAGGTCCTGCACGATCTGCACCTGCTCCTCGCCGCCGCCATGCTCGCCGGGGCCGATATACATGCATTCGAAGGCGCCGTTAGCTTCCGCTTCCGCCTTCTTGCAACCGTCGCGCGCCTGGTCGAAGAAAGGATTGTTCATGTTCTTCGGCACCAGCGCGAAAGTGTATTTCTCCTGGGCGTAGGCCTGCCCCGCCATCAGCGCGGAAAAAGCCACGGCCGCCGTCAGAATGTATTTTTTCACCTGTTCCTCCACTTTGTTTTGACGTCCACTATCCCCGACGGCTTGCGGCCGCCGGATTCTATTTGCGCTTCCAGGTAAACATACCCTCCAGCGTCGCCATCAGGGACTTTCCGCTGGTCTGCATGCCCAGAAGCACGGCGAGAATGATGAAGGCGCCGACGAAAGCGCCCTGCCAATTGGAATCGATTCCGGCCATCAGCAGTGCGTTGCGGATGACTTCGAGGAATGCCGAGCCGATCACCGCGCCGAACGCGGTGCCGTAGCCGCCCATCAGGTTTGCGCCGCCGATGACGGTGCCGGCAATTACGCGCAGCTCGTATCCGGTTCCCATCGCGTTGATGGCCGAGCCGCTGTAGCCGAGCAGCAGAAGCGAGGCGACAGCAGCACAGAAGGACGAGAAGACGTACGCCTGGAATTTGACCCGGTCGACCGGCACGCCGGTCAGGCGCGCGGCATGTTCATTGCCGCCGATCGCGAAGAGGTGGCGGGCCCAGGCGGTGAAGATGAAGACGAAGCCGACGATGAGCGCAAGGATCACCATAACCCAGAAATGCGACGACAGTTCCGGGATCCAATGCGGCACCCAGCCGTCCGGCGTGTGCCGCGGCCATTTGGCCTGGCCGATTGCCTTGACGATCGGCGCATCGGGTCCGAACTGGTAGAGCATCTGGTTGCCGGACAGCACGACCGCCGCCGAGCGCGCGATCGACAGCATGCCTAGCGTCACCACGAAGGACGGCATGCCGATATAGGCGACGAAAAAACCGTTAAAGGCTCCACAGGCGATGCCCGCGAGCAGACCCGCGCCAAACGCCACGTACCAAGGCTGGTGCCAGGTGAGCAGCAGGCCGGCGACGATGGCGACCAGCCCCATCACCGAGCCGACCGACAGGTCGATGCCGCCGGTGATCAGCACCACCGTCATGCCCAGCGCCATGATGGCGATAGGTGCAAAATTGCGGGTGATGTTGGTGAGGTTGGCGGCGGTCCCGAAACTCGGCTCCAGCCACGTCATGAAGACCACCAACACGAAGAGCGCGATCGCGACCCAGAAGGCCTGACTGGCGATCATCTTCTGGAAAACGGTCTGCTCTCTTATGCCGACCACATCGCCGATCGCCGCATGGCCTTCCTTTAGCGAGTCGGTCTGGCTATGCGTCACGGATCGCTCCCGTAAT
This sequence comes from Mesorhizobium sp. WSM4807, assembly GCF_055811615.1. Classification (NCBI taxonomy): domain Bacteria; kingdom Pseudomonadati; phylum Pseudomonadota; class Alphaproteobacteria; order Hyphomicrobiales; family Phyllobacteriaceae; genus Mesorhizobium; species Mesorhizobium sp. WSM4807. The sequence continues at coordinate 11,562 of NZ_JBVVQY010000019.1, read as the reverse complement.
CAGGCCGGTGATCTCCTCCGGCGATGTCTTCTCCGTCGCCTTGTCGGCCACTTTCGAGCCGCGTCTCAGCACGATGATGCGGTCGCAGACCGCGAACACGTCCGGCATGCGGTGGCTGATCAGCATTACCGACACACTCTGCGATTTGAGCCGCCGGATCAGCTCCAGCACCTCGGCTACCTGGCGGACCGAAATCGCCGCGGTCGGCTCATCCATCAGCACCAGCTTGGCGTTGGAGAGCCGGGTTCGGGCAATGGCGACCGCCTGCCGCTGGCCGCCTGACATTTTTTTGACCAGATCGCGCGGCCGCGTCTCCGACTTCAGCTCCGCGAACAGTTTTGCCGAACGGTCGATCATCGCCTGCTTGTCGAGCACACGGACCGGCCAAAACCCCTTCTTCATCTCGCGGCCGAGAAAGACATTTTGGGCGGCCGTCAGATTGTCGGCCAAGGCCAGGTCCTGGTAGACGACCTCGATCCCCTCGCCCCGTGCCTCGATCGGCTTGTGGAAATGGCAGACCTTGCCTTCCACCGCGATCTCGCCGTCGGAGGGTGGGAAGTTCCCCGCAATCAGCTTCACCATGGTCGATTTCCCGGCGCCATTGTCGCCCATCAGGCCAACAACCTCGCCGGCAGCAACCGTGAAGCTAACATCCGACAAGGCGCGGATAGCACCGAAGCTTTTCGAGACGCTTCGCACGTCTAGCACAGACACATTCTCCTCCCTGTCCTCCATCGGCTTGAGCACTTAGCCGACGTACCTCACTCCAACTGCAACTCATATTGCAAAACTTACGAACATGCAATGTTTATTTCAGGCACATCGAAGGGCGGCGACCAATTTCTGCCTCGCGTCAGCCTGTTCGCAGCCACTTGCTCTCCCGAGCCGATCCCTGAATTGCCTCCACGAGTTCCTGGATGCGCAGGCCGGCCCGGAAGCCGAAAGGCTCGGCTCGCTTCCCGGCGATCGCATCGACGAACCGCGCCACCTCGATCGCCTTCAGATCGTTGAAGCCGAGCTGGTGGCCAGGCGCGACACAGAAGAGTCCATAGGGATCGTGATCCGGCCCGGCCTCGATGCGCCGAAAGCCACGCCGGCCGGCAGGGTCGGCGGTGCTGTAGAAATGCAGCTCGTTGAAGCGCTCCTGGCTGAAGACGAGCGCGCCCTTGGTGCCGTAGACCTCGAAGTCGTGCTGCATCTTGCGGCCGGTGGCGACCCAGCTCGCTTCGATGCTGCCCGACGCGCCGTTGGCAAAGCGCAGAAACGCGCGACCGATGTCATCGACCTCGACGGTCAAGCGCCCGCCCCTGCCATCAGGACGGCTCGCTGTGACGGTGACTGCATCGCCCAAAACCCGTTCAACCGGACCGAGCAGGAATTCGGCCGTGGCCAGCGCATGGCTGCCCAGATCAGCCAATGCGCCACCGCCGACAGGATCGTGCCTGAAGGTAAACGGGCCTTCCGCATCCGCCATGTAGTCCTCGGCATGAATGCCGCGATAGCTGCGGATCTCCCCCAGCTCGCCCTCGCGGATCATCTCCCGCGCCAGCGCAAACAGCGGATTGCACAGATAGTTGAACCCGACCTGCGTCCTGACGCTGGCCGCTTCCGCCGCCTCGGCCATCTGCCGGGCATCCGCCGCAAGCGGCGCCAGCGGTTTCTCGCAATAGACGTGCTTGCCGGCCGCAATGGCGGCGAGCGCCATCTCCTTGTGGAAGGCGTTCGGCGCCGTGATGTCGATCACGTCGATCTCCGGGTCCTCGACCAGGCGTCTCCAGTCCCCGCTCGCCCGCGCGAAACCCAATGTCCGTGCCGCATGCGCCGCGAGCTCTTCGGTCCTGTCTGCGACGGTGTGAAGAACCAGCTCGTAGGGCAGATCAAAGACACGCTGCGCGGCGGCGAGGCCGAACACATGGGTCTTGCCCATGAAGCCCGTGCCGATGAGGCCGATTCTGAGTTGAGGTTTTTCACCGGCCATTCAACTCGGCTCCGTTTACCACCAGCGCCGAGTCTATCCGCCCGGCGAAAAAATCGAGCACGTTCTGCACCGACGAGATTGCCATGCGCGCACCGCACTCGGCGGTGAGCCCGGCAATGTGAGGCGTCAGAATCACTTGGTCGAAGCCGAAGAGCGGATGATCCGCGGCAGGCGGTTCATCGTCGAAGACGTCGATACCGGCTGCCGCGATGCGCCCCTCCTGCAGCGCCGCAATCAGCGCCGCCTCGTCGACCACGCCGCCCCGCGCCGTGTTGATGAGAACGGCAGTCGGCTTTATCGCCGAGAGTTCCACGGGGCCGATCACCGGGTGCTCGGCCTTGGGTACGTTGACGGAGATCGCATCGGCCCAGGCGAGTGCCGCTTGCAAGTCGCTCACTGGCGCGACCGGCCCCTTCGGCCAGCCTTGCCTCTCAAGGAATGGATCGTATGCGCGCACGTCCATGCCGAATGCCGCCGCTATTCGCGCCAGGTGGCGGCCGATCCGGCCGAACCCGAGGATCAGCAGTCGCTTGCCCGCAAGTTCGCTTGGCTCCAGCCGGTTGCGCCAACCCCATTCGTTGTCGCGGACCGAACGATCGGCGCGGATGAGCCGCTTGGTTGCCGCCAGCAACAGCATCATGGCGTGCTCGGCCACCGACACCGAATTCACGTCGCCGACGATCGCCAGCGCGATCCCGCGCCGATTGAGGGAGGGCAGATCCACTGCGTCGTAGCCGACGCCATGGCGCGAGACGATCTTCAGCCTCTCGGCGCGTGCGACGGTCGGAGCCGACAAGGGCTGGGTGCGGATGACGAGACCATCGGCCTTGCCGATCAGAGGTGCGTAGCTTGGCTCGGAGACATCTTCGACATAGTCGTAGGTGACGCCGGGCGACGCATTGAGAAGTTCGATGCCGCTCGGATGAAGCTTTCCGGCTACCAGCACGTGGGGCATCAATAGCCTCCCTTGCCGGCTGCGGCCGGGACGGCTTTCGCACCCGTCAATTCGCGAAAGCGGGCAACGCTCGCCTGAGCCGCCGCAGCGAGCAGGCGGGAGTCGCCCGAGACCGTCGTCATGTCGAAACCCCATTCGATGGCGCGTGCTGCGTAGTCGGCCGCGCCGCAATGGAGCGCGGCGCGCTTGCCATGTCTTTTGCAGGCCGCGACAATCGTTTGCAGCGCCTCGATCATCTCCGGCTCCTCGCGGTCGAAGGCTGGTGCGAGGCGCCCCTGGTGCAGGCTGAAGGTGAGGTCGGCGGGGCCGACATAGATGCCGTCGAGGCCAGGCGTGGCGGCGATCCCCTCCAGATTGTGCATCGCGTCCGCAGTCTCGACCATGGCGAAGGCCAGGATCTCGTCATTGGCCTCGGCGGCGTAGTTGGCGCCCGCCGAAAAGTTGGCACGGGTCGGGCCGAAGCTGCGCTGGCCGGCGGGCGGATAGCGCAGGTAGCTGACGAACTCGGCCGCCTGTTGGGGCGTGTTGACCATCGGGCAGATGACGCCGTAGGCGCCGGCGTCCAGCACCTTCATGATGATGCCCGGCTCCAGCCACGGCACGCGCGCCATCGGCACGACGCCCGAAGCGCGCATCGCCTGGAACATCGGCAGCAGCATCGAATAGTCGAGCGCGCCGTGCTGGACGTCGATGCTGACGCTGTCATAACCCTGCGCGGCCATGATTTCGGCGGTGAATGGGTTGCCGATGGAGAGCCAGCCATTGATGGTCGGCCTGCCGTCGGCCCAGATTTGCATGAGCTTGTTCTTGAGCAAGGCGGCCTCCTTAGAGCACGATCTGCGCAAGCTTGGTGTCGAGATAGTCGCCGATCCCCTCGCTGCCGCCTTCGCGACCCATTCCGGAATAATTCGTGCCGCCGAACGGGGCTTCCGATGCGGCGAGAGCGAAGCTGTTGATGCCGACCATGCCTGCCTTCAGTTCGGCAACGGCGCGGCGCGCCCGTTTCGGGCTTGACGTGAAGGCGTAGGCTGAAAGCCCCATCGGTGACGCGTTCGCGCGCTCCAGAACCTCATCGTCCGAAGAAAACCGGGTGATCGCCGCGATCGGGCCGAAATTCTCCTCGGCAAAGACTCGCATGTCGTCGTCGACATCAGTCAGCACCGTGGGTTCGTGAAAATGGCCGGCATTGAACGCTGTGGCGCGATGCCCGCCCGCGACCAGCTTAGCGCCTGCCTTCACTGCGTCCGACACGATGCTCTCGACCTCGGACAGCCGGCCGGCATTGATCAGCGGCCCCATCTGCACGGAGGGGTCGAGCCCGTCGCCCAGTTTCAACGCCTGGGCTCGTTGAACGAAGCCCTCCACGAAAGCGTCGTGCAGCGTTTCGTGGACGAAGAAACGGTCCGGGGTGACGCAGACCTGCCCAGCATTGGCGTATTTGGTTGGCACGGAAACGCTAAGCACGGCATCGAGATCGGCATCGTCGAAGACGATCAGCGGCGCGTTGCCGCCAAGTTCCATGGACACCTTCTTCACTGTGTCGGCGGCATCGCGGATCATCTGCTGGCCGACACGCGTCGAGCCGGTGAGGGATACCTTGCGCACGGTCGGCGAAGCCATGATCGGCGCATAGGTCGTGCTCGTGGGTCCAACGACCAGGCTGACGGCGCCGGCTGGAAGATTGCCGGCGCGGATGCAGTCGACCATCAGCATCGCCGTCCCCGGCGTCTGACTTGACGGCCGGACGATGGTCGAGCAACCGGCCGCCAGTGCCGGCGCCACCTTGCGGGCAACCAGTGCTGCCGGAAAGTTCCAGGCGGTGAAGGCGGCTGCGATCCCGACCGGCTCGTGCAGAACCTCGAAACGACCGCCGGGCACGCGCGATTCGATGACACGTCCGTAGATCCGGCGGGCCTCCTCGGCATACCAGCGGAACTGGTCGACCGCGAGCCCCCATTCGCGCTCGGACTGGGCAATAGGCTTGCCGGTCTCGCTGGAGATCATCCGTGCGGCCTCGTCCTTGCGGCGGATCATCTCGTCCGCGATGGCATGCAGGGCGGACGCGCGCTCAAAACCACCCTTGGATTTCCAGGCGGAAAACCCACGGGCGGCGCTGTTAAGCGCTTCTTCCGTGTCGGCGCGCGTGGCAACGGGAACCTCGCCCAGCGGCTTTTCCGTCACCGGGCTCATCACAGGCACCGTCCCGCCGTCAGATGCCTTGCGCCACTTGCCGTCGATGAACAGTCCGTAGTTCGCGTACATGGCTTATCCGATCTCGCTGACCTTCACGGAGCGGCCTTCGACAGCCGATTTCATCGCCGCTTCGGCGACGATCAGGGCGCGGCGCCCGTCCTCGAAGCCGACTTCCGGCGGCTCGCCCTTCTCGACACAGGTGACGAAGGCGTCGATCTCGGCATCGAACGCTTCGCGGTATCGCTCGATGAAGAAGTCGAGATAAGGCGCTGCGGCTTCGGTTCGCGCGACCGAGTAGCGGCGCAGTTCGTGAGGCTTCCTGTTGCCGCTGATCACCATGCCGGTGCTGCCCAGCAGTTCGACGCGCTGGTCGTACCCGTAGGTGGAGGTGCGGGAATTGTTGATATGGCACTGCTTGCCGCTGGCGGTGCGCATGACGACCATGACGCTGTCGTAGTCGTTCAGTTCCTCCATCATCGCCGGGTCGATCAGCCGGCCACCGATGGCGAACACCTCCTCCGGCTCCTCTCCCAGCATGAAGCGGGCGAGGTCGAAATCGTGGATCGTCATGTCGCGAAAAAGCCCGCCCGCGACCTCGTAGTAGGAACGGGGCGGCATGCCGGGATCACGCGAGGTGATGATGACCTGGTGCAGATCGCCGATATCGCCGGATTGTACGGCGATCCACGCCGCGCGATGACCGGGATCGAAACGCCGGTTGAAACCGATCTGGACCGGCACGCCCCTGGACAGAACGACGTCAGCGCAGCGGTTTACCCGCTCCAGGCTGAGATCGATCGGCTTCTCGCAGAGCACGGGTTTGCCGGCGGCCACCGCCTTTTCAATGTAATCGGCATGCGTGTCAGTCACCGTCGCGACAAGGACCGCATCTACATCCGCCGCGGCAAATACCTCGTCGGCCGACCCCGAAGCGCGAACGCCGTGCCGCGCCGCGACAGTGTCCGCGGACGATTCGTCGATGTCATAGACGGTGGCCAGTTCCGCACGAGGATGAGCGGCGATGTTTGCCGCATGCATCCTGCCGATCCGACCACAGCCGAGCACAGCAATCCTGAGCAAGAAATCCTCCCGATTTGAATTTTCGCAATGATCGTTGCAAACAAGTTGATTTGTCAATGGGCATTCCGTATAGAGTTGGAAAGACCGTCGTTAGGGAGGAGACAAAGATGACCACGGCCACCGTCCGTCTGACCATGGCGCAGGCGCTCGTGCGCTATCTGTGCAACCAGTTCACGGTCGTCGACGGCGAGAAAGTTCCGCTTTTTCCGGGCGTCTTCGCCATCTTCGGGCACGGCAACGTGACCTGCCTTTCCGAAGCGCTCGAGGCGGTGAAGGACGTGCTGCCAACCTGGCGCGGCCAGAACGAGCAGTCAATGGCGCTCGCCGCGATCGGCTTTGCGAAGGCAAAGCGCCGGCGCCAGGTCATGGTGGCGGCCACATCGATCGGTCCGGGGGCATTGAACATGGTGACGGCGGCGGGTGTCGCCCATTCGAACCGGCTGCCGGTGCTGCTGCTCTCCGGCGACACCTTTGTCAATCGCCGGCCCGATCCGGTCATGCAGCAGGTCGAGCACTTCGGCGACCCGACCATCAACGTCAATGACGCCTTCAAGGCGGTCACGCGCTACTGGGACCGCATCGTCCATCCCGAGCAAATCATCTCGTCGCTGCCGCAGGCGGTGGCGGTGCTGCTTGATCCGGCGGATTGCGGGCCGGCCTTCATCGCGCTGCCGCAGGATGTGCAAGAAATCGCCTGGGACTACCCGCAAGCCTTCTTCGAGCCGACGGTGCATGAGGTGCCACGCCCCCGTCCCGACCGGAATCGACTCGCCGAAGCTGTGCGCATCCTCAGAGGCGCGAAACGGCCGCTGATCATTTCCGGTGGCGGCGTGCGTTATTCCGGGGCAGAGAAGTTGCTTGGCGATTTCGCCGAAAGACATGGGATCCCGCTGGCCGAGACGATTGCCGGCAAGGGCGCGGTCACGCACGACCACCCCGCGCATGTCGGACCGATCGGCATCGTCGGCTCAACCTCGGCCAACGCGGTGGCGGCGGAAGCCGACGTGATCATCGCCGTCGGCACGCGGCTCATGGACTTCACAACCGGATCCTGGAGCGCCTTCTCCGCCGAAGCGAAATTCATCTCGGTCAACGCCGCACGCTGGGATGCCACCAAGCACCGGGCGCTCGCTGTCGTCGGCGATGCGCTGGAGACGGTGGGCGAACTCGAAGCCGCCCTCGGCGACTGGCAAGCCGACCGCACCTGGACCGACAAGGGCAAGGTCGAGTTCGCAAAGTGGAACTCGATGCTCGACGGGTTCCAGAAGCCGACCAATGATCCCGTGCCGACATACGCTCAGGTCGTGGGCGTGGTGAACGCCAAGGCGGGCGAACGCGACCTGCTGATCACCGCGGCCGGCGGACTGCCCGGCGAGGTTATGAAGAATTGGCGGGTGAAGGAGCCGAACACCTTCGACTGCGAGTTTGGTTTCTCGTGCATGGGTTATGAAATCTCTGCCGGCTGGGGGGCGGCCATGGCCGACCCCACCCGCACGCCAATCGTCATGATCGGCGACGGCACCTACATGATGATGAACTCCGACATCTATTCCTCGGTGCTCGCCGGCCACAAGATGATCCTCGTCGTCTGCGACAATGGCGGCTATGCGGTGATCAACCGGCTGCAGAACGCCAAGGGCGGCGCCTCCTTCAACAACCTGATCAAGGACTGCCGGGTCAAGGAGCCCTTCTCGGTCGACTTCGCCAAGCACGCGGAAGCCATGAGGGCGCTGACGCGGCGTGTCGAAAGCCTTGCCGATCTCAGCCAGGCGATCGAATGGGCGAAGACCACCGACCGCACCACTGTCATCACCATCGTTTCCGACGCATTCACCTGGACGCCCGGTGATGCGTGGTGGGACGTCGGCGTACCGCAAGTCAGCGACCGCGAACAGGTCCGCGAGGCCCATTCCGCGCAAACCGAAGGCCGCAAACGGCAGCGCATAGGTGTCTGAGTTTTCGGTAGGTGTCTGAGTTTTCGGGCGCCCCTCGGGGCGTCCTCTGCCGGAACGATGCGACACTCCCTGAGCATTGTTCCGGCAGCTTTTTCGTGGCGCAAGCAGCCGACGCCGGCCGGAAAATCATGATTGGAGAAGAAAATGAGAGCCAAGCTTGGCATCGCGCCGATCGCCTGGTGGAACGATGATCTCCCCGAATTGAGCGACGACGTTTCGCTGGAGGAGTGCCTGCGGCAGGCCCGCGAGGCCGGCTTCACCGGCATGGAGACTGGCCGCCGCTTCCCGATGGACGCGGCGGTGCTTGAGCCCATCCTGAGGCAGCATGGCATGAGCGTCTGCGGCGGCTGGTTCTCCGGTTGCTTGCTGGTCGGCGACATTGATGAAGAGAAGGACCGCATCGCCGCGCAGATGGAGCTGTTCAAAGCGACCAACGCCCCATGCATCGTCTATGGCGAGACGGGTCGCACCATCCAGGGCGACCGCGGAACGCCGCTGGCCATGCGCCCGCGTCTCGACGAGGATCAGATCGAGGCCTACGGCCGCAAGCTCACCACTTTCGGCGAATGGTGCGCGGATCAGGGCATGCCGATTTCCTACCACCACCACATGGCCGCGCCGATCGAAAGCGAACGGGACGTCGATCTGCTGATGAAACATTCCGGCGAAGGTCTGCCCCTACTCTACGATGCCGGCCACATGGCCTTTGCTGGCGGCGACGTGTTGCGGGTGATCGACAAGCACCACGCCCGCATTTCGCACGTCCACACCAAGGACATCCGCCAGGCGGTCGTGGACGGGCTCGACCGCACCCGGGAAAGTTTTCTCGACGCGGTGGTCAAGGGAGCCTTCACCGTGCCCGGTGACGGCTCGCTCGACTTCGAGGCGATCGTCAAGCGCTTGGCAAGCCACGGCTACGAAGGCTGGTTCGTTGTTGAAGCCGAGCAGGATCCCATCAAAAGTCCGCCGCTCGAAATGGCGAAGACAGGGCACAAGGAATTGCTGCGCGTGATGGCCGCGGCTGGCTACACTGTGGAGAGCTGAAGCATGAATCGCATGGATGGAAAGGTCTGCGTTGTCACGGGTTCGACGCAGGGGTTGGGAGCGGCCATCGCGCGCCGGCTTGCCGAAGCCGGCGCTCTGGGTGTCGTGACGCTCGGCCGCAATGGGACGAAGGGCCGTGCCGTGGCCGAGGCGATCACGCGAGAAACCGGCGTGCCTGTCCATTTTGTCGAGGCTGATCTCGGCAAAGTCGAGGATTGCCGACACGTGATGGCGGAGGCCGAGCGCGTTTACGGCAAGATACATGTGCTGGTGAACGCCGGTGCCCGCACGGATCGTGGCACCATCCTCGATACCTCGCCCGAACTCTTCGACGCCCTGTTCGCCGTCAATGTGCGCGGACCCTACTTCCTGATGCAGGAGGCCATCCGCCGCATGATCCGCGACGGCATCGAAGGCGCCATCTGCAACATCGGCTCGATCTCGGAGCATGCCGGCCAGCCCTTCATCAATGTCTATTGTGCTACCAAGGCGGCGCTGGCGACTCTAACCCGAAACACTGCCTTTTCCGTCATGAAGAACCGCATCCGGATTAACCAGCTGGATGTCGGCTGGATGGCGTCCGATCACGAGCGGGAGCTGCAGGCAAGTGAAACAGGCGACGCCAATTGGGAAGCGAAAGCCGTTGCAAACCTGCCCTTCGGGCGCCTGATCGACCCCCGCGAGGTCGCGCGGGCGGTAAACTTCCTCGTTTCGGACGATGCCGGGCTCATGACAGGTTCGGTGGTGGATTACGACCAGACAGTCCTTGGTGCCGCATCCGGCCCCATGGCCGTGCCTGAAAAGGCGATGGCGTTCTAACCTTCCGACACTGATTGAGAATCGACGGCCGGCGGATCGCCGTGCTGCGCCAGCTTTCGCGGGTTTGCAGTCCCTACCGCTCGGTAACCGTTGGAATGCGGGGATTGACCGCGTTGTTCTGAAGCCTGGCCGCCAAGGCCACGGTCAAAGCCTGCGCAAGACACATAGGAGCCGCCAGCGAGCGCGAGAACGTGTATTCGTGCTCCTGTACGGCGAAGAGAACACGCGCGCTCTTGGCCAATGGAGACAGCGTGCTGTCCGAGATCGCCACGATGGGTATGCCTCTCCCCGCGGCTTCCTCCACAACATTGACGACCTCATTCGCATAGAAGCGGAACGACACCGCAAACAGCAGGTCGGTCTTCCGCATCGCGCGGGCCATATGCGTGGCCAGTCCGCCGCCCGGATCCAGGAGCACACAGCGCTTACCCAGCATGGTCAGTATATAGCGAAGGAGGTCGACGACCGGCGCCGAGCGGAGTTGTCCCATCAGATAGACGACGTCGGCCTTCTCGAGCAGGCTAACGGCTTCTGCCAGATCCTCGGGTTGAATATCGGTGAGCATCTCTTTCAGGGACGCGATGTCACGAACAACCAGGTCGTGCATCAATCCCATCTCGCTGCGATCCGTCCGCTCCCCCAGTTCCTTCTCCAAGGCCTTGACGCGGGCTTCGAAGCCGGGAGCCGCGGTGGACAATCGTTTCTGGAAGAGCCCCTGCAGGTCCTTGAACCCCTCGTACCCCAGTGCTTGGGCAAAGCGGACGAAGCTGGACGCGTGAACGCCGCTGGTTTCGCCGATCGAGTTCACCGATCGCACCGCGACATCATTCGGATTTTGGGTGAGGTATAACGCAATCTTCTGGTACGACTTGCTCATCCCGTCATACCGGTCGTGAATCACGCGGATGAGATCCTCATAGTCCTTGGGTGCCTCGACCTTCTGTTCCACGATGCACATCCTTGCAATTTTTATTGCATATTGGCGTCTTTGAAGGCTTTTGACCAGCAGAGAGTTGTCAACTCTGTTATCGGCTCCACAAGTTTGGACTTCCGGTCGGACTGCGCAGTTCAGCTTCGCGTTGGAAAATGGATCGGGGCGCCGAAGATTGCGCACCAAGAGGGCTGCGCGCGAAGGAGAGGCGTGAAGCTCGAGACTTTGCTCAACACGACGTCCAGTCGTGGCTGATCTGCCGGGATCGGCTGATAAGCTCGGCAGGAACCGCTAACCGCGGCTCCGGAAACCATCAGGGAGCAGCGAGCCCCCACTGTCCGCAATGGGGTCAGTCAGGTACCTCGGACCTAACCGGATCGAATGTCCGCTATCGCTTTTTTGGACGCCAGAAACTGCCGGTCGGCAATCGGCCCCGTGCTGCCGGGCAGCAACGCGCCTCATATCGGCGATAGAGGCTTTCCTCCGCCCGGAGGCAGACATCGCGGGTGACTATGCTGGAGGTCGTGGTCGCGTAGAGTCGAGATGTGGCGCGGTGGCGGTAGGTTGAACATATCTGTTTGCCGCCTCTTTCGTCTGGCGGTGCCTC
>NZ_JBVVQY010000018.1:0-136148 GCF_055811615.1 Mesorhizobium sp. WSM4807 | reverse complement strand
GGCATCTATGGCCGCGAGATGTTCGAGACCTGGTACAAGATGATCGCACTGGTGCAGGGCCCGCTCGACGTCAGCGGCCTGATCACCCACCGCATCGGCGTGGACGACTATATCTCCGGCTTCGAGGCGATGAAGAGCGGCAATTCGGGCAAGGTGGTGATGGACTGGTGACGGCGGCCTTGGGGCTGGACTCCAGGGCTCGCCATTCGCGGCGTGAACGCCCGGGAACAACGCGATTTTTGAGTTCGTGAGGGCGATGATGACGCTTCTTTATCATTCAGGGCTATCGAATCCAGGACTTGATTGCCATCTGGCGCCTCTGACAGCGGGTAGTCGTGTTGAGAGGCATCCCTCAACGAGACCGGGCAAGCAGCAATGAAGACTCAAATAGTCGTCATTGGCGGTGGGGCTGGAGGTCTTGAACTCGTGCGGCGGCTCGGAGCACGGCTCGGCCGTAAGGATTTCGATATCATTCTTGTGGAGCGGAACCACACCCATGTCTGGAAGCCGCTCCTCCATGAGGTTGCGGCCGGATCACTCGACGCAAATCTTGACGAAGTTGGCTACCGCGGACACGGGCACCGTTGGGGCTACCGCTTCTTCTACGGGTCGTTGGAGGCCATCGATCGCACAGCGCGGCAGGTCATAGTGGCGCCGATTTTCGACGATGACGGGTCGGAGCTGGTTGGTCAACATCGGCTCAGATACGATTACCTCGTTATCGCAATCGGGTCGGTTTCAAACGACTTCGGTACTCCCGGAGTGAAGGATCACTGTCTTTTCCTCGAAGACCGTCATCAAGCGGATCGCTTTCGATTGAAGTTGTTGAATCATTGTCTTCGGGTTTCCAGGACAATGTCAGCTGATCCAATCGACGACGCGTTTGTTGATATAGCTATTGTAGGTGGCGGTGCGACAGGCGTTGAACTCGCTGCTGAACTCTACAATGCTGCATCATCTCTGAGACACTATGGCCTGGAAGTCTTCGACGAGACCCGGCTGAGGGTCACATTGATAGAGGCCGGGCCGCGGATTCTTCCGGCTCTCCCAGATGCTTTAGCAAAGGCCGCGCATCAGGAACTTGAGGCCCTCGGCGTCCGGGTGCTCGCAAACACAGCTGTATCGGAAGCAACGGAAACGGGATTGAGGTGCGCTACCGGGGAGCAGATACACGCCAATATTTGCGTGTGGGCTGCAGGAGTGCAGGGGGCAAATATTCTAGGAGAGCTCGACGGACTTGAGGTGGCGCGTAGCAGGCAACTTGTCGTCCTTCCCACCCTCCAAACGAGCCGGGACGAGCGCATCTTCGCCATAGGCGATTGCTGCTTTTTCAAGCCAGAGGGGGCGGGCGGCCCGGTGCCACCACGAGCTCAGGCTGCCCACCAGATGGCATCGACCGCTTATCGCAACATTCTTCACTTGATTGCTGGGGAAACGCCGGAAGCATTTGTCTATCGGGACAAGGGCTCGTTAGTGTCGTTGAGCCGGTTTTCCACCGTCGGTAGCTTGATGGGAAACCTCGTCGGAGGGCGGATGGCGATCGAGGGGCGGCTGGCCAGGATGATCTACGTGTCTTTGTACCGCATGCACTTGGTGGCCATACATGGCTGGATCAAGGGCTTGGCTCTTATCCTGGTCGGCCATGCCAACCGCGTTGTCCGGCCGCGTCTCAAATTGCATTGACGTTGCTTAGGCTCGTGGACACGCTACGGCACAGGATCGAAGGATGCCGCTTCGGTCTGCATTGCACCTCGCCTGAGCGACGCCCGAGTGGCCTTGCCGCATGCCGCCATCGCTAACGGTGGTGCGTGGTACAGCAGCGCTGGGGCTAGCACGTTAGATCAGCGGTGGGACGCCTTTGCGCGGATCAGCGCGTCGGCCATGTAGAGATCCTGTAGTGAGATACCAGAACTGTCGAAGACCGTGATTTCGTTGTCGAAGCGGCGTCCGGGCGCACGCTTTTCAATGACGTCGCCGATTGGTGTTACCGCCAGCACACCGGCCTCGATCTCGTCGCGCAAATGTTGGAACTCGCCGATCTGGACGGACTGGGAAAGCAGATCACAAAACAGACGTGCCCTGGGAAACAATTCGCTCGGCAATTCGCGCTTGCCCGGAGCATCCGACCCCATGCTGACGATATGAGTTCCGGGTCCCACCCAAGCGGCATCGAACAGGGGTTCGCGTGAGGGTGTCGCCGTCACCACGATGTCGGCCGCGCGCACGGCTTCTTCGGGCAAGGCAGCGCGCGCCTCCAGACCCCTTTCTCCGATCTGATCGACAAGCGCGTCGCGTCGCGGCGAAGGCCGGGCCACGACCAGCACGGTTTCGATTGGGCGGATGCGTGCCAGCGCCATCACTTCGAGGCCCGCCTGGTTGCCGGCGCCGAATATCGCCAGAACCTTGGCTTGCTTGCTCGCAAGAAGATCGGCCGCAACCGCGTCGGCGGCGGCCGTCCTGTAGGCGTTGACCTTGCCGGCCTCGAGTACGGCGCCGAGCCGACCTGTATGCTGATCGAGCAGCACGATGGTGGAGTTGTGGCGGGGAAGGCCACGTGCCGGGTTGCCCGACCAGAAGGAACCAATTTTCACTCCAGTCAGGTCGCCCGACGAACCGGATTTGATTGAGAAGGTATTGGTCGCCTCCTGTGTGCGCCCGAGAACAGCGGGAAAGACCAAGCTCTGCGGCGATGCTGCCGCCACGAGAGCCTCCCGCGCCGCCTCGAAGGCAAGTTCATGCGTGACGAGGGCGGCTGACTCCTCTTCGCTGATGTAGATCATCCAAAATTCCTTCTGAGCATCAAGCGTTTCATCGCTGGGGAATGTTGCGGCTAAGCCATTGCTGAGGCTGGGATCACGTCCATTGTGAATCGTGCGGACGCCGATCGCGGGGCAGCCACGAAGGGCGATTCAAGGTGCCAGATATTCCTCGCCCGATTTGCGCCATATGGCATGCCGACGGACGGCTCAAAACGAATGATCCCGCTGAATTCAAAGGTCAAAACAGCAGCGAAAACTGTCCGCCTGGCGCGACTCTAAGGTCCGACTTCAATCTGACTTTGGATCAAGCGACAGCGTTGCACTTATGGCCGTTGATCATGACAGGGATATCGTCAGCGCCCCGACCGAGCTGATGAAATTCGAGACCCGCCATGTGCCGGGCGCGCTGAAGCTGTCGCAGGAGATGGGCTGGCCTTATCGCCAGGAGGACTGGGAATTTGCCGTGACGGTCGGCAATGGCCTGGTCCTCGAGCGGGCGGGACAGGTGATCGGCACTGCCATGTCCTGGAATTACGGACAGGCCTATGCCACTGCCGGGATGATCATAGTCACTGGCTCCGCGCAAGGCGGTGGCAACGGCTCCCGGCTTTTTGACGGGTTGCTTCAGGCCACGGACGGGCGCAACGTGCTGCTCAATTCGACGGAAGAGGGGCTCGCGCTCTACAAGCGACGCGGCTTCAATGCCTGGGGCACGGTGCTTCAGCACCAGGGCTCGCTGACCGTTGCCGTGACGCAGAGTACCCGCGATGGCATCCGTCAGGCGACGGTCCCAGACCTCGCGGCGATCCAGGCCTTCGACGAACGGGCCACAGGCATGCCCCGGCCGTCGATGGTGGCTGGCCTCGCTGATGCGGGCAATGTTTTGGTCATCGAACGCGCGGGGCGTATTGCAGGCTACGCCATCGCCAGGCGGTTCGGCCGCGGCTACGTGGTCGGCCCTGTTGCAGCCGAAAGCGCCCAAGACGCGCGACTCCTGATCCTGGCCCAGCTTGCGACGCTTCACGGCCAATTCGTGCGCATCGACGTCTATGCCGAACACGGATTGGGCGACTGGCTGGATAGCCTGGGCCTCGCGCGCGTCGGTGCTGCGATCGCGATGGTCAAGGGGCGACGGCCCGTCTCCGACGGGACGGCCCGCATGTACGCCGTGGCAAATCAGTCGTTCGGTTAAGGAATGAGGTAGGGGAGCGATGGATACGAGTGTAAAGACACGTGAAGCGGCCCAAACGATCGACGCCCTCATCACCCCGTCGCTGCTTCTGGACCGGGGACGGCTCGAGCGCAATATCCAGCGTCTGGCCGAGCATGCCAGAAAGCTTGGCGTGGTGCTGCGCCCGCATATGAAGACGGCCAAAAGCATCGACGTCACCCGGTATGTGTTCCCCGGCGAACCCGGTCCGATCACGGTCTCGACCATCGCCGAGGCGGAGTATTTCGCCGGCCACGGCTTTCGAGACATGACTTATGCGGTCGGCATGTCGCCGGCTTCGGTCGTCCGCGCCATGGAGCTTTGTCGCCGTACCGGCGCTGATGTGAAGCTGTTGCTCGATTCCGTGGAGCAGGCCGACGCCCTTGCCGGTGTACGCGAGGACACCGGCGTGACGCCGTCCGTCTTCATCGAACTGGACTGCGATGACCATCGCGGTGGATTGAAGCCGGACGATCCCAAGCTGCTCGAGGTGGCCAACAGGGTCGTCGCAGCAGGCGCCAACCTGGTCGGCGTCCTCGCCCATGCCGGCGAGTCCTATGGCTTGAGCACGGCCGATGCGCTGGTCAAGGCAGCCGAGAACGAGCGTTCGGCCACCGTGCGCGCCGCCGAAACTTTGCGCGCTCACGGCCATGCCTGCCCGATCGTCAGCCTAGGCTCCACGCCGACGGCGCACTTCGCCGAGAACCTCGAAAGCGTCACGGAGCTGCGCGCCGGGGTCTACATGTTCTTTGACCTCGTCCAGCACGGGGTAGGGGTCTGCGGTCTCGACGATATCGCGATTTCCGTGTTGGCCACGGTGATCGGGTCCAAGCCGGAAAAGGGTTGGGTGCTGGTCGACGCGGGGTGGATGGCGCTTTCGCGCGACCGGGGAACCGCAAACCAGCAGATCGACCAAGGTTACGGCGTGGTCTGCGACGAAAAGGGGCGGGTGCTTGAAGATGTGATCGTGGCGCAGGCCAGCCAGGAACACGGTATCCTCGCCATTCGTGCTGGTTCTGGAAAGTCCATGCCCGATTTGCCGCTCGGGGCTCGGGTCCGGATTCTGCCCAACCATGCCTGCGCGATGGCCGCCCAGCATCACTTCTACGCCGTCGTCAACGGGGACAGTCCCAGGATCGAAGCGCGTTGGGAGCGAATCCGCGGATGGTAGGGGCTCCAATCGCAACGCTTTGCATGGCGCCCATGCAAACTGACGCACTGGTGGTGCAATTATGAAGTTTACATCTTATTGGCTGGATACCTCTCAGCCGTTCAATGAGGGCACGTCCAAACCGCTCGAAGGCCACTACGACGTGGCGGTTGTGGGCGGCGGCTTGACTGGATCCTCCGCGGCGCTGGCCCTCGCCAAGAAGGGCGCCCGGGTTGCACTGTTGGAGGCCGAAACGATCGGCAACGCCGCATCCGGCCGCAATGGCGGCATGTGCAACAACGGTTTTGCCCAGAACTATGCCATCATGGCCGGCAAGCACGGCAAGCCGGCCGCAAACGCGCTCTACAAGGCCTTCGACGCTGGCGTCGACATGGTCGAGCGGCTGGTGCAGGAAGAACGGATCGACTGCAGCTTCGCCCGCGTCGGCAAGCTCAAGCTTGCGGTCAAGCCTGAGCACTACGACATGCTGGCGCGCAGCCAGGAACTCTTGGCGACCAATGTCGATCCCGGAACCAGGATGATCGCGCGCGCCGACCTGCTAACCGAAGTCGGCACCAACCGCTACTATGGTGGGCTGCTGTTTCCCAAGAGCGCCAGCATGCATGTCGGCCGGTTCGTCCGGGGTCTGGCGACCGCCGCGGCACGGCGTGGCGCCGAGGTCTATGAACGGGCTCCCGTCATGGCCATGCGCAAGATCGCCGACGGGCATGAATTGGAGACCCCACGCGGCAAAATCGTCGCGCGGCAGGTCCTGCTGGCGAGCGGCATTTCCCAGGTTGGTCCGCTCGGATGGATACGCCGTCGCATTGTGCCGGTCGGCGCCTTCCTGATTGTGACGGAACCGCTGTCGCCTGGGCAGCTTCAGCGCCTCATGCCGACCCGCCGCAATGTCGTCGACACACGCAACCTCGTTGTCTACTGGCGGCTTACTCCGGACAATCGCATGCTGTTCGGCGGGCGAGCGCGGTTTGCGGTGTCCAATCCTCAATCCGACGAAAAGAGCGGCCGCATCCTGAAAGCGGCGATGGTCGAAGTCTATCCGGAACTGGCCAGCACCCGGGTCGATTACTGCTGGGGCGGCATGGTAGATATGACCCGCGATCGCCTGCCGCGCGCCGGAGAGCGCGACGGCATCTACTACTCAATGGGCTATAGCGGACACGGCACCCAGATGTCGACGCTGATGGGCAGCATCATGGCCGAGGTCATGGACGGGCGCCCCGATCTGAACCCCTGGAAGGATTACGACTGGCCGGCGATCCCTGGATACTTCGGGCGTCCCTGGTTCCTGCCGATCCTCGGCGCCTATTACCGCATGAAGGACCTCGTGACATGACCACGCCCCTTGAACACCTGTCCCGCAACGGCCGCCTGGGCAGGTTCTTCATCGACGGCGAATGGCGCGAGCCGCGGGGCACCGCCACGGGCATCGTGGTCAATCCGGCCACGGAAGAGGTTGTGGCCCCGTTTCCGCTCGGAAACAGCGAGGACGTGGACGCGGCCGTCTCGGCGGCCCGCCGGGCATTCACCACCTGGAGCCGTACCAAGCCGGAACACCGCGCGGGTCTGCTCGACCGCCTGCAGGCGCTGCTCGAAGCGCGCAACGAACTGCTTGCGCAATGCTTGAGCCTCGAAATGGGCGCGGCGATCGGATATGCGCGCACCGCGCAGGTGCCGCTCGCGATCGCCCATGTGAGGGTCGCTCGCGATGTCCTGACAGCCTTCCCCTTCGTCGAGCAGCGCGGCCACACCGCCGTCACCCACGAACCGATCGGTGTCTGCGCCCTGATCACGCCTTGGAACTGGCCACTCTACCAGATCACCGCCAAGGTTGCGCCGGCGCTCGCCGCAGGCTGCACGATCGTGCTGAAGCCGAGCGAGCTTTCTCCCTTGGACGCCCTACTGTTCGCCGAGGCGATCGAAGAAGCCGGCTTCCCTGCCGGTGTCTTCAACCTCGTCAATGGCGATGGCCCAGGCGTCGGTGCGGGTCTCGCCTCCCATCCGGATGTCGACATGATCTCCATTACCGGCTCCACCCGTGCCGGCATCGCGGTGGCCCAGGCCGCCGCGCCGACGGTCAAGCGGGTCGCGCAGGAGCTCGGCGGCAAGTCGCCGAACGTGATCCTGCCCGACGCCAATCTCGATCGCGCCGTTTCGCTGGGCATAGCCGCCGCCTTCCGCAATCTCGGCCAGTCATGCAGTGCGCCGACGCGTATGATCGTGCCGCGCGCGCTGCTTTCCGAGATCGAGTCAATTGCCCAGCGGGCCGCGGATGAGATCGTCGTCGGCGATCCTCTTTCGGAGGCCACCACCCACGGAGCAATCGCCAATCGTGCTCAGTTCGACCGGACCCAAACAATGATCGGCGTCGGCGTTTCGGAAGGCGCAAAACTTCTCACCGGCGGACTGGGCCGTCCGGACGGCCTAGATGTCGGGCTCTATGTGAAGCCGACCATCTTTTCCGACGTGCGCACGGGCATGCGCATCGCTCAGGAGGAGGTCTTCGGGCCGGTCCTTTGCATCATCCCCTACGACACAGTCGACGAGGCCGTCACCATCGCCAATGACACCATCTATGGCCTCGGGGCCCATGTGCAGGGCAGGGATATGGACGTCGCCAAGTCCGTCGCCTCGCGGATTCGCGCCGGTCAAGTGCATCTCAACTACCCGGCGTGGGATCCACACGCGCCATTTGGTGGCTTCAAGCAATCCGGAAACGGACGCGAATACGGCCTCGAGGGCATGTTGGAGTATCTCGAGGTCAAGTCCATCCTCGGTTATTTCTAGGCGACATCTTCGCCATGCGCAGAGGGCGCAGGTGGCGCCATCTATGTCAGTGGGCCGGGCGGATCGTTAACCAGTTAAAAGACTGCGCGGCTCGCTGCGCTTGTCGCCGAGCTCTACGAGAGGCGGCAGCTCGGTTTCGGCAGGCGGACATCGCGTGGGCCGAACAATATTGCGGCATCGTATTAGGCATTTGCACCCTGTCCCACTTTTGTCCTATCGCTGCTCTAAACGCCGTTTCACGTTTTCAACCCCAAGTCCGGGGCTTGTCAGTACTGGAAGACTGTGGGTCGTGCCCCGCACCGCACGAGCCATCGAGGCCTGCGCAAAAATGACCACATCGACCTTCTTCGACAGCTCTTCGAGAGCTAGGCGGATTTGCTCGTCATGGGCTTCGACGTCGCCGCCGGCGAGGAGTTGAAACGCTCCCTCAACAAGCACATCGTCGATCGCTACATCCTTGCCCGCCTCGTATGCCTTGCGCTTCAGCAGATCCACGGTCGGCACCAGCGTTGTGGACAAGGTCGCCAGGACACCTATGCGGTTTCCGTGCTCAACAGCGGCTTTGGCCATGCCTTCATCAATACCTAACAGCGGCACAGGGCAAAGCGGCGCAATGGCATCGACTGCCGGTCCGAGAGTCGAGCATGTGACGACAATCGCATCCGCCCCGGCGTCGACTGCCGACCATACGTAGGTAGCAAGCCTTCGTTTCGTCAGATCGGATAGCGACCCGCGCTCAATGGTATTTCTCAGGAGGCTCTCGTCGAGGATCGCGAATGGCTTCCAGTCGGGCAAATGTTCTTTGGCGAGGCCCTCGAACTCGGAAACAAGGCTGGAAACCGTGTGGATGAAAGCCAGCTTTCTGGCGGAAGCGCTCGTGGTTTGATTTGGCATGTGGTTTCCATCAAGTTGCTGGAAGCTGAGTTGGCGGAACTGGATGTCTTGACCAGTTCATCAACCTGGTCCCTCGTGAGAATCCTCTTCACCAAACGGTCCGGATCGCGCTTAGGCCAGCCGATATGCAGATCCGCGATCGCACGGCGCTCCTTGCTGTCGCCATGCGGTCAATTGCATCAGAAGTCGCCAACTTCAATTTTCGATCTGTCCGTGAAGCGCGACATGCGGAACGGAGTCGGATCGACGCATGCCGCGCCACCGGCGACCAGATCCGCCGCCAGATGGCCCAACCCGGGGCCGGCGCCGAAGCCGTGTCCGGAACAGCCTGCGGCGACGAACATGCCGCCGATGCTGTCCACCGGGGAAATCACCGGCACCGCGTCCGGTGTGGAATCGATATACCCGCCCCAGGTGGACACGACGCCGGCATCGGCAACGCTGGGGAACATCGCTTTGACCCGGGTCTTGATGGTCGCCAGCATCCGCTGGTCGGGCGCCGGATCGAGGACGCGGATGCGCTCGAAGGGGGTCGGCTTGTCGAGATGCCAGCGACGCATTGAATCCGGGCCTTCGAAGAACGAGCGGCCGATGCCGATCTCGACCGCCTTCAGCCGTTTCATGAACATCGGCAGAAACGGGCGGACATAGCGGATGCCCTGCGGGGTGATCTCCAGGGTCGCCCGGCCGCTGACGGCGATCGTGTAGCTGCCATCGAGCCGGCGCGTCAGTCGGGGGTAAAGACGGCCTCGCCGAAATCCGGTGCCGGACCGGTCCGCAGGGCGGTCTGACGGACGCTGGCCAGCGGCATCGACACCGCATGCATACGCAGGAAAGCCGATGCCCAGGCGCCGGCGGCGCATAGCACCGCACTGGTGCGGATAAGGCCTTTCTCGGTGACGACGCCGCTCACTTGCCCATTGGTGATATCCAGGCCGCGTGCCGCGCAGTTCTGATGAATGGTCGCGCCATGCTTGCGGGCGCCCTCGGCGATCCGAGGAGCGGCCAGCCAGGGCTCGGCCTTGCCATCGTCTGCCGCGTGGACACCGCCCAGCCATTTGCGGCCGCCAGCCGCAGGAACGGCGGCAGTGGCCTCGTCGGCCGTAAGCATCCGCGTCTTGACGTCGAACCGCCGCGCAACGGCGCGCCACTTGTCCCATTCGGCGAGCTGCTTTGGATCCGCGGTCGCATAGATGAGCCCGCAACGGCGGAAGCCAAGGTCGTGCCCGATCTCTTCGGTCAGCTCTTCCCACAGCCGCAGCGCCAGATTGGCAAGCGGCAATTCGCGTGCATCGCGGTTCTGCCGACGGCACCAGCCCCAGTTCCGGCTCGACTGCTCGCAGCCGACATACCCCTTTTCGATAAGCGCCACCGACAGGCCGCGCCGCGCCAGGAAATAGGCCGCGCTGGCGCCGACAATCCCGCCGCCGATCACCACGACGTCCGCTGACTTGGGCAGCGTTTCATCGCTGCTGATGTGGTGGATTAAAGGGGACATGGCGGCCTCGGCAATCAATGAGAGATTGCAGTATCGGCGACCGGTGCCGCAGAATGCACTGACTGCAGCGGCACTTCGGTATTTTGCACCGAATATCGCCGGCATTCGGCGAGTGACGGCGATGTTATCGTCGTCAGAGCTGCGGCGCTGCCGTTTTTGACGCTTTAAAATCAATGTCATAATCTCTTGACGAAGTTCCATAATCGCCTTCCGCGTGTTCGGTGGCATTCGGCGGCGCGGTATCTACGACAACATGAAGACAGCAATCGACAAGGCCGGCCGTGGCAAGGAGCGCGACCGTAAAATGCCTCAGCCCTGAGGCGGTCACAGATTTGAAGCGCCGATTTGAATAATGTCCGTTTGAGCGGCTGGTCGAAGCGGATGATCCCAAGCCTCGCTGATGCTGCCTCTGAGGTTCCGAAATAGGGGTCGCGTCGGAATGGATAGCGCAAGCTGGAGGCCAGTGGTTCTCGAGGGCTCCATCTTCCGGTCGGCCAAGTCGGCTCGAAGCTGCGATTTTGGCCAAGTGAAGAACGAAAGTCGAACGTTGCTGTCTACCAGGATCGTTCCTCACCTCCCATGCTCTCTTGATGTCCTTCGAGGCACGCCGAGATCGCCCGCAGCTGGAATTCCAGTGCGGGGCCCTCTGCCGGGAACCGGCCGTCCAGCGCAGAGGTACCGACGGTAAATCCCGCTGCGCCACTCTTGCGAATAGTCTCGATCTGATCCGGGCGATCCACCGATCCCGCGACAATGACGGGCTTGGGCACGGCTCGGCACACAGCGTCGATGAGAGACGGCACATTGCCTGCCGAGCGGTAGGCGAGAAGGTCGAGACCTGCGACCCCGGTATGGCTGGCGAGCGCGACAGCGCTTTTGACGATCTCGGCCTGCGATCCTTCGAGAATGCTCGGGTGCCCGACAACCCGGCCCGGAAACGGATAGTAGCGGATTAGCGTTCCTTCCAGCAGCGGCAGCACGTCTTGGGCATGGGTGCCACCGAGCAGGTAGTCGACGCCGAGGTCGATCGCCGCCTTGACCGAGCGGACCTCGCTGTCGCGATCGAGCGATACGACCTCGAGATATGTACTGGCTCCGCCCGCGCGGATCTGGCGGGCGAGGCCGGCGAGCGCGTCGAGCGGCAGGCCGATGTCCTTGAAGCCGATGTGGCGGATTCCGGTGCGGAGCGCCGTTTCGACGTGGACGGCGGCGTCGGCCACGGTGCGGTCGTTGCGCGTCAGCATGAAGATAAAGTCGAATGGTGTCATGGGGTGCCGGCTTTCTGGTTCTGGAGGGAAGCCTTGAGCCGAAGGGCGTAGTCGAAGGCGGTCTCAAGGCTGGAGGGGTCGGCAACGCCGGACCCCGCGATGTCGAAGGCGGTGCCGTGATCGGGGCTGGTGCGCACGAACGACAGGCCCAGCGTGATGTTCACGCCATGGTCGAGGCCCATGTATTTGACCGGGATGAGGCCCTGGTCGTGATACTGCGCGACCACGATGTCGAAACGGCCCTTGCGGGCCTGCATGAACACGGTGTCGCCGGGCCATGGGCCGGATGCGTCGATACTTTCGGCACGGGCCGCCTCGATTGCCGGCCGGATGATGCGGATTTCCTCGTCTCCAAAGAGACCGCCTTCGCCGGCATGCGGATTGAGGCCCGCGACAGCGACGCGTGGATGGGCGATGCCGATCGCCTGCGCACCGGCATGGGCCAGCCGGATCGCGTCCATCTGCGACGCGAAATCGCCTTTGCGGATCGCCTCGGACAACGAACAGTGGATGGTGACGAGGACCGTGCGAATGTCCTCGTTCGCCAGCATCATGGCGACCTTGGGAGCCCCGCCATGATCGGCCAGGATTTCGGTGTGGCCGGGATAGTGCAGACCGGCGGCGGCGAGTGCTTCCTTGTGGATCGGCGCCGTAACGATGCCGCCCACGCGACCGTCCCGCGCCAGTCGTATGGCGAGGACGATGGCGTCGAACGCCGCGCGTCCACTGGTGGCCGAAACCTGGCTGACCGGTGGCAGGAA
Source organism: Mesorhizobium sp. WSM4807 (assembly GCF_055811615.1). NCBI lineage: Bacteria > Pseudomonadati > Pseudomonadota > Alphaproteobacteria > Hyphomicrobiales > Phyllobacteriaceae > Mesorhizobium > Mesorhizobium sp. WSM4807. Next base: position 123,800 of record NZ_JBVVQY010000018.1, on the reverse strand, counting down.
GCGAAGCTGCGAGGAGCAAAGCACGTTGAGAGTTCCGTCCTCGAGCACGGTCCCATCGAGGGAAGCGATCGGCCGGACCCGCACATCCGTATCCAGCGCGCAAAGGGCGTGGTTCATCACCAGCGGATCACCGACGACGATCCAGTGCCGCTTGTCCGGCCGACGGAGATACATTTTTGCGATGATCTCGGGGCCGATGCCGGAGGGATCACCCATGGTCACAGCTAGAGGAGCGTCATTGGCGGTCATGGATCAGAGCCTTTCGTGAAAGCGGTTTGGCCAGCAGGTCGCGGGCGGCATCAAGGAGTGCCGAGGGTGAGCCGAACCCTCCCGCCTTCATGGCGATGGTGAGCGACGTTCCGTCCTCCCGTTCGGCGCGGCCGACCGGAAAGCCGGGCTCCAGCTCGCGGGTGAGACAGAAACGTCTGATGCCGAGGCGGTCGAGGATCGCTGCCATCGTCTCGCCGCCGGTGGCGATCACCGCGTCATAGTCAAACCGGGCGACCGCCGCGGCTGCTTGTCCGGCCAGGTTCGTCGTCACCGCGCTGGCGTTCTCCTGCCGTTGCAGTGGTGCCCGAAGGCAAATCACACGGGCGTCGCCGGGAGCGTCGGCCAGGTCGGCGACGACGGGAACGCCTTGTACACGCAAGGTCTCGTATTGGACGCGCGTCACCGGATTGGCGCTTCCTGCGACGATCACCACCCGCCCGGCGGCTTTGCCCGTTACCGGGCGTCCATCCGGCACGGCAGGGACCAGCGATGCCAGCGCGATGGCGAGACCAGGAGAGCCCACCCAAAGAACAGTCTCAGGATCGGGGATGCTGGCGACTTGCCGGTTCAGCACGCCCTGGCTGTCGGCGTCGAGGATCAGAATGGACCCTTTCGTCGCCGCATCGCCGGAACTGTCTGGGGCGAGAATGGTCGGTATCCCCAGGGACGGGTCGACCAGATTGGCAATGTGCGATGTGCCTGCGGGATGGACCGGGTCACGGCCATAGACGCTTTGACTCACGGGAATGCCGCTCACCGTCTGGATTCCGTCCACGGTGAGCCGTCCTGCTTCGGGAAAAGCTGGAGCGATGACAAGCCTGCTCCGGCCGCTTGCGCGAAAGGCGGCGGCGACTTCCACGCGGATATGGCCGCGCAGGGTCGAATCGATCGTTTTGAACAGAAGGCGGGCATTCGAGAGGGCCGACACGGCGTCGGCCGTAGCCTTTCTTGCCTGCGAGATGTCGGAGGCGCGGCTGTTGGTATCAATCGAAGTGATAGCTCCATTCTCCGCGCCGTCGACCTGTCGCTTGATCATAGGTGCATAGCCTCTCGCGAGAAAGGCCGCCGCGCCGTCGGTAGCACTGGTCAGGTCGTCGGCGATTATCCCGACGAGGAGAGATGTGTTCTGCTTCATTTGGGTGAGAATAGCAGAACGGTCGGAACCGATTATCCATATGATCTGACGATTTGTGGTGATATGAAGTCACCAATGAAGCGCTCTGAAGTACCTTCGCTCGACGACCTGCGTGCCTTCCAAACAGTGGCGCGTCTGGGGTCTGTGCGTGCTGCGGCTGCCGAACTCGCTCTGACGCATGGTGCAGTCAGCCGCCGCGTCTCCAAACTGGCCGCCGATCTTGGTCTGCGCTTGCTCGAAGCGGACGGGCGCGGGGTGCGTCTGACCTCCGATGGCGCGAAGCTGGCGGAGGCAACCGGCAAGGCGTTCCATTTAATCACTGATGCCTTGGCAGAAATCAGATCCAGCTCGACGCCCATTCCGATCATCCTGTCCTGCGAGCGCTCGCTGGCGATGCGCTGGCTGATCCCCCGCTTATCTGGGTTTCAGGATCGATACCCGGATGTCGAGGTGCATCTGTCGACCGGCGGCGGAGGGCCCGACTTCGCGCGTGACCGGGTGACGCTTGCGATCCGCCGTCTCGATTTTCTGGTGGACCCGGAATGGACCATCATCAGCCTGATGCCCGAGCGTGTTGGTCCGGTAATGCTACCATCTCTGCGCAAGCGGTTCGAGAGTGGCGACTATGTGGCGCTCGGATCACGGACGCGACCGGATGCTTGGGAAGCGTGGTTGGACGCGCACATGGATGCGCCGCGTCCTCGATCGACCCGATTGCTGGATCATCATTTCCTGATGGCAGAAGCCGCCCTGGGTGGTCTTGGCGTTGCTCTTGCCCCCCAGGCGATTGCAGCGGATGACGTCGCGAATGGGCGATTGGAAGCACCACTCGGCTTTCATCGCGACGGGACGGACTACGGCCTGATCCATCCGAAGTCGATCATTGTTTCAAACGGCCTCTCCGCATTGCGAGATTGGCTGACCGCAGAGTCCGAGAGATCGTTCAAGCGGCAGGTGCTTGAGAACAGCTAAACTAAGAAAATAAGGTCGCCTTTGCGCCCGTATCGGCTCAGACGGGGCGAAAGAGACAGCACTGCGAAAGGGCGTGCTGGTTTGGCGGTCGACCGGAGGGCCTTCTGCTGAATGACCATGCATTGCGGCACATTCTGCCAAACGCCTGCGATTATGCTCGGCTGGTAGGGCAGATTGACAGGAACCAAGGACATGGATCGCTTCCGGCCGAAATACGTGACTTTTGATTGCCACGGCACGCTCATCAATTTCCAAATGGCGGAAGCCGCAAGGGACCTGTTCGGTCATCTTCTGGATGGGCCGCACATGGACGAATTCATCAGAAACTTCCAGGGCTACCGCCTCGATGAGGTGCTGCAGGACTGGAAGCCTTATGCAGATGTCGTTCACAACGCACTGGAACGCACCTGCCGCCGCAACAGCGTCGCATTCCGTGCCGAAGACGCCGAAACGATCTACAACCGCATCCCCACCTGGGGGCCGCATCCGGACGTACCCGAGGGATTGGCTAAACTGGCCAAGGAAATTCCGTTGGTCACCCTGACGAACTCCATGGTGGCCCAGATTCCGTCGAACGTGGCAAAGCTCGGTGCGCCCTTTCATGCCGTCTTGACCGCTGAAGAGGCGGGTGCCTACAAGCCGCACTTCAAGGCGTTCGAATACATGTTCGACATGCTGGGTTGCGGCCCGGCGGATATCACGCATGTGTCCTCGTCTTTCCGCCACGACCTGATGTCCGCCTATGATCTGGGGATCAAGAGCAAGGTCTGGGTCAATCGCCGCCACGAGCCGGCCAATCCCTTTTACGAATACACCGAAATCCGCGATGTGACGCAGCTACCAGGCGTTTTCGGACTCTGAGGGGCGAGGATAGGCCGGAGCCCCGCAGAGCACTGCGCCCATTTTCGACGGCTGCCAGCGGCGCCGTCTCAAATACCCCGAGAAATAGACCTGCGGGGTGCCATCGCTGGAGCGCTCCATCTGTCGAAGCATGAAGAACAACCGTCCCCAACAGGCGAGGATTTTTCGAATTGGGTGCTTGTGGTGATCTGGTCCCCGATGAAAAAGCTGGTCAGCTCAATGGCTCTATGACGGCAGGATGCGATCATATGCCTAACGCGGCAGCTTCAACCGACGCCTATTTTCGCGATGCCGCCGCAATCCTGGCGATGCGGCCGGGCTCCTCCGAACCGGACATGTCGGCGGCACTACTGAAGCGCCACTACGGATTGACGGGATCGATCGAGACATTGTCCTCCGAGGTTGAGCGCACCGTTGACGTCAACCTATCGGACGGCCGCCGGTTGATCCTGAAGACGTCGGCAAGAGCGGAGGCGGTCGACAGCTTTCGTTTTCAAACCGCCGTTATGGCCGGATTGCAAGGGTTCACGGGCTTCGTTGCACCCGAAGTGCTCCGCACGACCAGCGGCGCATTGATGTTTGAGCAAGAGGGGACATGCGGGTACTTGCAGACCCGGATTGAGGGCATTCCGCTGCACCAGGCGACGCCAACTCCCGACCTGCTTTTTCGAACCGGCAGTGCTCTCGCCCGGCTGGACCTAGCTCTTGAGCTGGTCAGTGTGCCCGCGGCTCACCGTCCCGTTCTTTGGCATGTCGGTTGCTGGTCGCGGTTGATGGAACTGGAGCAATACCTGCCATCCGGGAGCATTGCCGATAGCGTACGCGTCGCGATGGCGGAGTATGCGGAGTTCGTTGAGCCACAAATCTCGAATGTGGCGTGGCAGGTAACTCATAATGATCCCAGCCCGTTCAATATGATGGTGACGGGCCAGGGAATGGGTTTCATCGATTTCGGCGATGGCTGCTGGAGCCCCAGGATCCAGGACCTGGCGATCGCAGCAAGTCACGTCGTAAAGGATCCGACCCTTCCTTTGGGTGGAGCCGAGCATCTTATTGCCGGCTACGCCTCTGTCATTCCATTTTCGGCACTGGAAGCAAAACTGCTCGTCGGACTGATGCGGGCGCGACAAAGCGCTTTGATCCTGGTCAACTACTGGCGATCCCACCTTTTTCCGGCCGATGCCCAGTACATCAAAAAGAATGTCGCGCGTGCCGAGCACGGCCTTTCCATCCTGGCGCCTCTTGGTATCGCCTCGGGCGAGGAGGCAGTCCTGGCGGCAATGCCGTCGTCCGGGCCGTAACGCCATTACGGTTCGCTCGACCGGCACGGTCGCCAAAAACGAAGAACCGCGAATTGATCAAGGTACTCTTTCAAATAGGCAGCAGCACATGTCCACAGATCTCATGCCTAATCGCTACAGACCGGGCGAATCCGACCTTCCCAGGCGCGAGTCCGAGCTAATTGCTCGCCGTGACGAAGTACTTGGGGCCTCCTACCGGCTCCAGTACCGCCGACCCGTGCACTTCGTTCGCGGCGAAGGCATGTGGCTCTACGATCCTGACGGGCGGGCCTATCTTGATTTCTACAATAACGTGCCGTCGCTCGGCCATTGCCACCCAGAAGTAAACGCCGCAATGGCTGAACAGGCGGGCCGGATAAGCGCCAACACACGCTATCTCGAGCCAAAACTTATCGACTATGCCGAGCGACTGGTCGACACTTTCCCAAGCGAGCTCGACCGGGTGGTTTTTACTTGCACGGGGAGTGAATCCAACGATCTCGCCCTGCGTATTGCGCGATTTGCGAGCGGCAACGAAGGCGTGATCGTCTCGACCTATGCGTATCACGGCACGAGTGCGGCTACCGCCGCGGTTTCCCCGAACCTGGGCGACGCAGTCAAGCTCAGCCCATTCGTGCGCATGGTATCCCTACCTGGGCCGGCAGGGGTGCCGGAAGCCCAGGCTGCGGACTTTTTCGAGGCACAGATTCGTTCGGCCATTGTGGATTTGAACCGTCGTGGCATCGGCGTTGCGGCCCTGCTCATCGACAGTATTTTTTCCAGCGATGGCGTATGGATCGATCCCCCTGGCTTCATTGCCAGTGGAGTTGCGGCCGTGCGGGAGGCAGGTGGTCTCGTCATCGCCGACGAAGTTCAACCGGGCTTCGGGCGAACCGGCGCTCATATGTGGGGGTTTGAGCGGCATGGGATCGTTCCGGATCTTGTTACCCTCGGCAAGCCGATGGGCAACGGATTTCCAATTGGCGCTGTCGTTGGTCGCAAAGCACCGATGGAGCAATTTGGTGCCACCTCTCGCTACTCGAACACATTCGCCGGAAATACGGTTGGCATAGCGACCGCGGACGCCGTGCTGACGATCCTGCAGCGTGACCAGATCCCCCAAAAAGCGCTTGCCATGAGCCAGCGCCTCCGAGCCGGGCTGGAGAAAATCGCGCAGCAGCCTTACGGAGTTCGTGCCATCCGAAACGCCGGTCTGTTCTTTGGCGTCGACATCGGGCCTGAGGGCACACCGGCGGCAGGCAGGCGTGCAATGGCGCTGGATGTGGTGAACGCAATGCGGGACGACGGCGTCCTTATCAGCACGACAGGGGCCAACGAGGATTCGCTTAAAGTGCGCCCGCCGCTCGTTTGCCAGGCCGAGCACGTCGACCTCTTCCTTGTAGCCATGGAGCGGGCACTCATCAAGGTCGCAGGCTAGACCGCATGCCTGCGAGCAGGCGGCCAGGTCCTAGTTCAATGCGTGCCGAGATTGGCGGTGTCGGTCGGCCACTTTGGGGCCTCTCGGCGGGATCAGGGAAGCATATCCTTCAGCCGATAATAGGTGCCCACCATTGGCAGGAACCAGGGCTTGCCGGTATGCAGCGGGACGGCGTTCCAGTCCATGCCACCGATTGGATTGGTATCTGTGCGGCCCATGGCAATGTCCGCTAGCACACTTCCGATCAGTGTCGAGAGCCGCGCGCCATGTCCTGAATAGCCCATGCCGTAGATCAGGCCATCGGCGGCGCCGGCGCGCGGATAGCGGTCTTGCGTGCAGCCGACGAGACCGCCCCAGCAATAGTCGATTTCGACATCGGCCAGTTGCGGGAACACATCGAGCATCTGCTTGCGCAAAAGCTCTCCGGAACGCACGTCTGTCTTCTGGTTCGAGGCAGCCGAGAACTTCGCACGCCCGCCGAACAAGAGTCTGTTGTCCGGGGTGAGTCTGAAGTAGTTGGCGATGTTGAGCGAGTTCGTGTAGTTCCGATTGCCCGGCAGGGTTGCCGCGACCTCCTCGGGGGTAAGCGGGCGCGTCACGACGATGAAAGATGCAATTGGCATCATCCGTCGCCGATAGTAGTCAAAACTCTCGGTTGTATAGGCGTCGGTCGCAAGAATGACCCGGCGGGCAGCGAGCGAGCCGGTCGGCGAAGTGATCCGCCAGCCATCTGACACCCGGATGCAGGACTGGACTGGATTGTGCTCCCAGATCGTCGCACCATGGCGAGCGGCTGCGTCCGCCATGCCATTGGCATACTGGCCCATATGCATCATCGCCGACTTGGGTGACAGCACCGCGCCGTGAAAGGCCTCCGAACCCAGCTCGTTGCGGACATCGCCACGTGAGAGCCACTCCACCGAGGGATCCACTTCGCGGCGAAGCTCCTCGCACATGGCCCGCAGCCCCTTCACGTGCGATGGCTTGGATGCAAGCTTGAGCTTGCCTCCCCTGCGGAAGCTGCAGTCGATGGCCTCTTCCGCGATGATGCTTGGATCATATCGATCGAGTCGTCGTAGGAGCGCCAGAACCGACGAGCCTTGGCCTCTCCAAAGTGAGCCTTGGCCGCGCCAAAACTTGCGAAGTGACCACTGTTGAGGTGCCCGCCATTGCGCCCCGATGCACCATACCCGACATGCTCGGCCTCGATGAGTGCGACCTTCACGCCAGACTTGGCCAGTTTGCGCGCGGCATTGAGACCGGTGAAGCCCGCCCCAATTACGGCGACTTCGAAATCGCCTGAGAGGGTTTCGCGGGTCGCCCCAGCAAAGGCTTTCGACGTATCATGCCAATAGGAGGTAAGCTTCATTTTGAACACCTCTCGCGCTCGTCGGGACGCCGACAGGATGAAGTGTAGGTCCGCTCCCGCGCTGTGAGGTACGGCCCTTCCCATGGGCCTGCAACAATCAGTCGTCCTACGCGGCGGAAACCGCAGGAAATGCGGCGGCGCAGGACGCTCGGCGATTGCCAGGCTAAATCCCCTTGATAGCGGGCCGCCGGTGGTCAGCTTTCGGATGACCTGGCCTTCATCGCTTTCGTGCACATTCAGGTGACCAATCCGGGCTCAAGCGCTGCTTCTCAGAAGCTTCCGTCGCTGTTATGCGTGTTTTTGGATATGATATGGGAACTTCTTTATCCGTCGGTCCAATGGGGCATTGGACGGATTGAGAGCGAAAAAGTGGGGTGAAATGAATTACTTAAGCATGCGGTTTGCCATTGCACCTATGATGGATTGGACGGACCGGCATTGCCGGTTCCTCCATCGCCAGTTGACGCGCCGGGCACTGCTCTACACCGAGATGGTCGTCGCCGACGCGGTCATCCACGGCGAGCGCGAGCGCTTGCTCGGCTTCGATGGTACGGAACATCCGGTGGCGTTGCAGCTCGGCGGCTCCGATCCGCAGAAGCTTGCCGAGGCGGCGCGCATCGGCGAGGCCTTCGGCTATGACGAGATCAACCTCAATGTCGGCTGCCCATCCGACCGCGTCCAGTCGGGTACGTTCGGCGCCTGCCTGATGAAAGCACCGGTTCTGGTCGCCGATTGCGTCGCGGCGATGAAAGCCTCTGTCGGCATCCCCGTCACCGTCAAATGCCGCATCGGCGTCGACGAGCAGGATCCTGAGCCGGCGCTCGATGCGCTGGCGGACGGGGTTTTCGCGGCCGGCGCAGACGCGCTGTGGGTGCATGCCCGCAAGGCGTGGCTGGAAGGGCTGAGCCCTAGGGAAAACCGCGACATCCCGCCGCTCGACTACAACAGGGTGTATCGGCTGAAGGCCAAAAATCCAAACAAATTCATCGGCATCAACGGCGGCATTCAATCCCTTGAAGAGGCGCTCGACCACATTGATCATGTCGACGGCGCCATGCTCGGCCGCGCCGCTTATCATACGCCGGGCATTCTGGCAGGCGTCGACGCGGCGTTTTACGGCGACAAACCCAAAACGTTCGATTTTGCCGCGCTGATCGATGCCATGGCGGATTATGCGGCACGCCATATCGAGCGGGGCGGGCGGCTTGGCCATGTCACCCGTCACATGGTCGGCCTGTTCCACGGTGTGCCCGGTGCGCGCCGTTACCGGCAAATCCTTTCGACCGATGCGACAAGGCCGGACGCCGGACCCGATGTGCTGAAGGCAGCTTTCGCCGCAGTCGATTTTAGCGGGACGGACGCCGAAGCAGCCTGACTGTCCAATCGCGCAAGATCATGCGGTCGCTTGCGTGTCTTCCGCGGTCTGTTCAGCAAAGTCGGTCAAGCTAAGCAGCGCTCGCCCGCTCGGCGTCCTGCATTTCTTCTTTGATCGCGTGCGACATGGATCGAGTGCGCAGCGCATCGCGCTTCGGCGGCGCCTGGAATGTGCGGCGATATTCCTGGGTGAATTGCGAGATGCTCTCGTAGCCCACCTCGAACCCAGCGCTGGTTGCCGAAAAGCCTTCATCGAGCATAAGGCGGCGTGCTTCGATTAGGCGAAGCCGCTTCTGATACTGTCCCGGCGTCAGCGACGTCATGTGCTTGAAGTGCTTGTGGAAGGCGGTGAGGCTCATCGCCGCTGCCGCCGCCAAGCGCTCGACGGGAATACGCGATCGATATTCGGTTCTAAGAATCGCGATGGCCGCCGTGAGACGGCTCGCGTGACTGTCCGGATCCGCAAGCGACCGCAGAGCCGCGCCATGCTGACCGGAGAGGAGCCAATAATGCAGCTCGTGCATAATTCCGGGGCGCAGGAGCGACGTAGCGTCCGGTCGGTCCAGCAAGCGCATCAGCCGCACTGCGCAATCCAGAATTGCGGCATTGGTGTCTTCCGCGAACAAGGTGCGTGTCTCTGACGGGCGCTGCGCACGCACGCTGCCCAACTGCGCCGCGAGCTCGCGCAGGAGCGTCATCTCGAGTTCGACTGCGACGGCCAGGTAGGGCTCGCGCCGGCTTGCCTGCACGATCCGTCCGACGACCGGCATGTCCGCGCTCACGATCACGGATTGCCCGGCGGAGAAAACTTGCTGCTCCCTGCCCACGGTCATGAGCTTGGCACCCTGCAGAACCAGACAAACCAGCGGCCGATAGACCGAGTGAAAGTCGCCAGGTGGTGACTCAACGCACATCATCCGCAGGCCCGGCACTGGCGTCAGCGCCAGGCCGTCCCGGTTGGCATGGCGGGCGGCATAGGTGTGAACGGCATGTTTGAGGACGTCCATGCAATGTCTCCTGCAGCGGCGCGATGCTGGCGATCCTAGCATGCGGGCGGACAAACATCACGTGGGCTGCAGGATCGAGCAAGTTTTGCGCATGCGTTGGCAAGCTGTCGACCGCATCGCCCTGTAGGAAATGTCCCAACCGAACAAGGAAGGGGATCTATATGTCTGGACAGAACGTGTCACCGAGACGAGCCCGTGCTGGCGATGTCGCCATGGCACTTCGCGGGCGCATGATCTCCGTGACCGCGATGGCGCCGGGCGTCGTCAACACCATCCTGTTTACTGACAGGAAGACGCCGGAGCAGATCGCCGACTTCGCCGCGCGCACGCCACATCAGCGCATCGGCGAGCCTACCGACATTGCCGACGCAATCGCGGCGCTCTGCAGCGGGGACGGTGCCTGGATCAACGGGCAGACGGTATTCGCAAACGGCGGGATCGTTTGACCCCGATTGGCTGGAATTGATGGAGCACAGAACGATGAAAATGACCGGAAATACGATCCTGATCACCGGCGGAGGGTCCGGAATCGGGCGGGAACTGGCGCTGCGCTTCAATGCGCTTGGAAACACTGTGATCGTCGCGGGACGGCGCAAGGAGGCGCTCGAGCAGACGATCGCCGGGCGTGAAGGCATGCACGCGATGGTCGGCAATGTCGAAGATCCGGAAGCAATTATGGCATTTACCAAGCACGTAGTCGCCGAGCACCCGGCGCTCAACGTGCTCATCAACAATGCCGGCGTCATGCGCCGCGAGGATCTCACCAGGACCCGCGATCTGCGCGACGCGGAGAAGACGATCGTCACCAACCTGTTCGGACCGATCCGCCTCACCAACGCGCTGATCGACCATCTGGCGGCCCGGCAAAATGCCGTGATCGTCAATGTCTCGTCAGGCCTGGCCTTCGTGCCGCTGAGTGGCACGCCGACCTACAATGCCAGCAAGGCGGCGATCCATTCCTATACGGTGTCGTTGCGCGAGCAACTCAGGGGCAGGGTCGAAGTGATCGAGCTTGCGCCACCCGCGGTTCGCACTGAACTCACGCCCGGCCAGTCGACGCGCGACGAGTATATGCCGCTCGATGCGTTCATTGACGAGACGATGGCGTTGTTCAGCCGGGAGCCGACGCCCAAAGAGATACTGGTGGAGCGCGTGGGGTTCCTGCGCTGGGCGGAGAGGGACGGCCGGTTTGATCAAGCGGTCGAGATGCTCAACGCTCATTGAGCAGCGCCGAAGCAGCCCGACTGTTCAATCGCGCAAGATCATGCGGTCGCCGCGCACGTCGAAACCGGACAGTGAGCCGATGAAATTCATGCCGAGCAGGCTCTGGCCGAGCATGCCGGGCGCGGCGATCATCACCGGCATGTCCTTGCGCACGATCCCGCCGATCGCCAATTCGTCGGTTCTGACGGCGGCGGCGCGCGCCATGCCGTTGGCGGTGGAAACCGGTATGGTGAAATTGAGAACGGCTGGATTGAACCCGGCCGCTTGCGCGTCCTGCGCGGTCAGCACGGTGCTGGTTGCGCCGGTATCGACCACGGCCCGGACCGGCGTGCCGTTGACCATGATGCGCGCTTCGAAATGGCCATTGCCGGCCTTGTCCAGGGTCACCGTGGCATGGCCGTCCTCAAGGCCCAATGCCAGCGGACTGCCGGGAACAAGGCCCGCCGTTACCCGGCTGGCGAAATCCTGCAATTCATAACGGTATTGGTAGCCGGCGATCAGTGCGAGCACGATGACGGCCCAGGTGCCCAGATTGCGGGCCATCGTGCCCAAGGGTCTGCCTGATCTGAGCAGGCCGGCGCCGATGAGCGCGACCAATGCGCCAAGCCAGATCAGCCGGCTAAAATCGTAATTCTCGACGCCGAATGTGCTGCCGGCGGAATCGTTGAGCATGAGCAGGGCCACACCTACCCCGATCAGGATCATCAAAACCCAGAAAAACCGGTTCATATGTGGCTCACGAGAGAGCGTCGCGTTCGCGCGCGAGGCGGGTTCGGCGGGTTTCCCGGCGCGGTCTGCGTTCAACTGTTTCCAGCCGGGCCGGCAGCTCGGCCATCACGTTGCGGCGGATTTCAGGGGTCATCTCGATCCAGGCGCCGATTTCCTCGCGCGTGCGGCCGCAACCGAAGCAGAAGCCGGTTTTCATGTCGATCGAACAGACCAGGATGCATGGGGATTCGATGGCCGTCATGATATTCTCTCAGGGTTCCGTCAGGAATCCCTTGTCTCGTCTCCACATGGTGCAACGGCAAGGCCAATGCAAGCCCTCCGGAATGCGCCGCCGACAACCGCTTTCGCGTCAATGCAGGCAGTTGTGCCGGCCGAGCAAGGCGGCTATGCCGCTCACCAACTCTGGAAACGATCACCAACGACATGACCAGCGCGCTGCCCTTCGACGATTTTCGCAATCTTCTGGCGACCCTGCCGCCGGCCGACACGGCGGCCGAAGCCCGCGTCCGTGCGCTGTTTGCCAAGGCCGACAAACCCACAGGTTCGCTCGGCCGCATCGAGGGCATCGCCGCGTGGCTCGCTGCCTGGAGCGGCCGTGCGCCGCCGGCAGTGAACCGGCCCCTGGTGGCGATCTTCGCCGGTAATCACGGCGTCGCTCGGCACGGCATTTCGCCACGGCCTGTCGCTGCCACGGCGAACGCCGTCGAGCTTTGCGCGGCCGGGGGTGCGGCGGTCAACCAGATCTGCATCGCCTATGAGCTCGGGCTGAAAGTGTTCGATCTAGCGCTGCACATTCCGACCGCCGACATCACTGAGGACGCAGCACTTGACGAGCGCGGCTGTGCCGCCACCATGGCCTTCGGCATGGAGGCGATCGCCGGCGGCACCGATCTGCTTTGCCTTGGCGACCTCGGCGTCGGCAATTCCACCGTTGCAGCGACTTTGTTTGCCGCACTGTTTGGTGGCAAGGGCGCCGATTGGGTCGGATCCGGATCGGGCGCCGATGCATCGATGCGGGCGCGCAAGGCGGAAGTGGTCGATGCCGCGCTAGCCTTCCACGGCACAAGTCTCAGGAATCCGCTGGAAGCGTTGCGCCGGGTTGGCGGCCGTGAATTCGCGGCGATCGCCGGCGCCATCCTCGCCGCCCGGATGCAGAAGATTCCCGTCCTGCTCGATGGGCTAGTTGCGACTGCCGCCGCCGCGACGCTGCATGCCGCCAACCCCGCCGCGCTCGACCACTGCCTGCTTGCCAGTCTGTCGCCAGAGCCTGCGCATGCTCGGGCCGCCGAGCGGCTCGGCTTGCGCCCGCTGCTTGATCTCGGCGTGAGCCACGGCGAGGGGGCAGGGGCGGCACTTGCGGCGGGCCTGGTCAAAGCCGCTGCGCTCACCAGCTCGGGCATGGCGGCGGCGGTTCATTAAAGCGCGTCGCGTTCGACCCGCCTCATGCGACGCGCTTTAGGTTGTTTTTACGCATGTCGTTATCGCAAAACCGCTGCACACTTTTGCGCGACATGCATTAAGCGTCTATCGCCGGCGCGCAGCAACGGCTTTGGTCGGCAGCGCCGGCAATTCCTCCATCACCCGGCTCAACGGGAAGATGGCGATCGCCTCGGTGCCTTCGCGCAGTTTGGAATGGAGTTCGAACTCGCCGCCATGCATGGCGAGCAGGCTTTGGACGATCGGCAGGCCGAGCCCGGTGCCTTGTTCGGCGCTCTTGATGGCAATCGAGCCCTGGCCGAAGGCGGACAGCACGACCGGAATCTCGTCTTCCGGTATGCCAGGCCCGTTGTCCTTGACGGAGAGGTATTGGCCGCCGCCCGCCGTCCAGCCGACGCGCACGCGGATCTCGCCGCCAGTTCCGGTGAACTTGATGGCGTTCGACAAAAGATTGAGCGCGATCTGTCGCACCGCGCGTTCGTCGGCGAACAGGCGCGGCAACGCGTTTTCGAAATCCTGGACGATCCGGATATCCTTGTTGCGCGCCTTCAGCTCCATCATGTGACAGCAATCCTCGACGACGGATAGCAGCATCATCGGCTCTTCATTGAGCTGGTATCGGCCGGCTTCGATGCGCGACAGGTCAAGGATTTCGTTGATCAGGTCGAGCAGATGCTGGCCAGAGTCATGCACGTCACGAGCATAGTCGCGATAGGTCGGGTTGCTCATCGGGCCGAGCACCTCGTTCGCCATCACCTCGGAGAAACCGAGAATGGCGTTGAGCGGCGTCCGCAATTCGTGGCTCATCGAGGCCAAAAACCGCGACTTTGCCAGATTGGCGTCCTCCGCCCGTCGCCGCGCTTCGTCCGACATCGATTTCGCGGTGTCCAATTCGGCGATCAGCGCATCCTTTTCGGAGCGGAACGAGAGCAACATCAAGGACGAGCGGTTGAGCTGGCGCGCCACATAGGCGAAGAAGGGCAGCGAGACGATCAGCAACCCGGCCATGATCAGTTCGACCGGCATCCACTGCCTGGCGCCGGTATAGGCATAGGCGGCCACCGGAACGGCGAAGGTCGCCAGCAACGCACCGCGCAGCGATGACGCCGTAATCGCGGTCGCCGCCATGGCAAGCAGCAGCACCACCGCCTTGATCAGCTGAAACTGATCGACCTGGCAAGCATCGCAACCGAGCCAGGCGAACCAGGCCCAGCCCAGGCCGCAAAGGAAATGGCCTATCAGGAATTCACCGTGCGTTTGCAGCGGGTTGAGTTCGGCAGCTTCCGTTCGGTCGACGCGCCTCGCCATGAACACGACGATCGTGTAGCAGATGAGTGTAAAAAGGGCCCAGACGCCAATTTCCTTACCGACGCCAGCAAACAGACCGGTCGCGGCGGTCGCCAGGACGAGAAGCGGAACTATGATCGCGCCGCCTATCATCGCACCGGCGTGGAGTTTCAACAGCTCGCGGTCGAAATCAGGATTTCCGGCCTGCTGCGAAAGACGGTCGCGCGTCTTGCGCACCGCGCGCGCCACATCGCTGTTGCGATGGGGTTTCCGGCGGTCCACAATAAACTTGTCCGCTGTGGTCGAGCGTTGCGAGGGCATGGAGACTTCAATTTATGCGGGCAGCGGTTTCAAATTGTTAAGCTACGTTCGAATGATTAACCAACGGTTTGCCATATGAACCGATCGTGGTCGCGGCGACCGCGACAGCGATACGTCCCGCCGCGGCCGCGAAGCCTTTGGCGCCGGCTGGTGGACTACGCACTGGCCGTGCTTGTCCTCGGTCTGCTGATCCTTCTGGCGGCGCGGCTTGATCGGATCGAGACCCGCAAGACCGAGGGTGCCGCCGTCGTCAATGACGGCGATACGATCACGCTCGGTATCGAGCGCATCCGTATGCGCGGCATTGACGCGCCGGAATATTCGCAGGTCTGCCGCAAGGACGGCGCCGGCTATCCCTGCGGCAAGCTGGCGCGGCAGTCGCTGGTGCGTCTGATATCAGGCAAACCCGTCTCCTGCACCGGCTGGCAGCGCGATCGCTACGGCCGGCTGCTTGGCGACTGCGACGCCGGCGGCAAGGATCTCAACCGCGCCCAGGTCGAGGCCGGCTGGGCAGTTGCCTATGGCGATTTCGAAACCGAAGAAGCCGTTGCCCGCTCCGGCAAGGCCGGCATCTGGGCCGGCACTTTCGACGAGCCGCACGATTGGCGCGAGAGCCACGATCACGAAGTGGCCGAAAGGAAGCACGGCACTTTGGCTTCGATCGGCGATGCCTTGCGAGAAATTTTTCGCTTCCGGTGATGGTCAACCCTATAGTTGTTGCAACAGACCTGTACAGAGCGACGTGCGTTCATTCGGACGCACAAGGCATGCGCTGGGATTCTTGATTCGCATCGTGCTTTCCGGAAATCGATTCCGGTTTTCGGGCCGATCCGATAGGAGGAATGGAATGAAACTCTTCGACGGCGGCCGGGCGCCCAATCCACGGCGGGTTCGCGTCTTCCTTGCCGAAAAGGGGCTTGAGGTTCCTCTGGTGCCTGTCGACATGGGCGCGCTGGAGCACAGAAAGCCGCCGGTCAGTTCGCGCAACCCGCTGCAGCGCCTGCCGGTGCTCGAACTCGACGACGGCACCGTCATCACCGAATCCGTCGCCATCTGCCGCTATTTTGAGGAACTGCATCCGGAACCGGCTTTGTTCGGCCGCGGCGCGCTCGGCAAAGCGCTGGTCGAGATGTGGCAAAGACGCATGGAGCTCAACTTGCTCGGTTGCGTCACTGCCGCGTTCCGGCACATCCATCCGGCGATGAAGGAATGGGAGAGTCCACAAATCCCCGAATGGGGCGAGGCCAATAAGCCGAAAGTCGTCGGATTCCTGAAACTCCTCGACGACGAGTTGGCGAACCGGGAGTTCGTCGCCGGCGACGCCTATTCGATCGCCGACATCACCGGGCTGATTGCCATCGACTTCATGAAGCCGGCGCGTATCAAGGTGCCGGAAGACTGTGCCAACGTGCTGCGCTGGCATCAGGCGATCTCCAGCCGGCCGAGCGCTGCCGCCTGAGAATGAGTTCCCGAGAATGAGCGAAGAGCTGGAAAACTTCGCGGCGAGGGTACGCGCCTGCCGTATCTGCGTCGAAAACCCGATCGGCCGCCCGTTGCCGCACGAGCCGCGCCCGGTGCTCAGGCCGTCGTCGAGCGCCCGCATACTGATTGCCAGCCAGGCGCCGGGCACCAAGGTGCATATGTCAGGCATGCCGTTCACCGACGCCTCCGGCTATCGGTTGCGGAACTGGCTGGGCGTCAGCAGCGAAGAATTCTACGACACGACAAAATTCGCAATCGTGCCGATGGGCTTTTGCTTTCCCGGCCAGGATGCCAAGGGCGGTGACCTGCCGCCGCGCCGCGAATGTGCACCGGCCTGGCGTGCGCCGCTGATGGCGCTGATGCCGCATATCGACCTGGTGCTGACGATCGGCAGCTATGCACAATCCTGGCACATGGGCGCCGCGCGCCGGTCCTCGCTGACGGAGACCGTGAAGGATTGGCGCACCATCTGGGATGTGCCCAGCAACCCGAAAGTGCTGCCGCTACCGCATCCGTCGTGGCGCAACACCGGCTGGCTGAAGCGCAATCCGTGGTTTGAAATGGATTTGCTGCCGTTTCTGAGATCGGAAATCCGCTATCGCCTCGGCTGAAGCGTAAGCAAGAAATCACTCGCTTTTGCGCCATCTGGCAGAATTTCTTTCTTGTGAATGGCCTAAATAAGAAGGACTATAGCCAATCTATTCCTAGTCTATCCCCGTGGGAGCACCGAAATGGACCGCCTTGACAGAAAAATCCTCCGCCTCTTGCAGGAGGACGCGACGCTTGCGGTCGCCGATGTCGCCAAGAAAGTCGGACTGTCGACCACGCCCTGCTGGCGCCGCATCCAAAAGCTCGAGGAGGAAGGCGTGATCAAGCGGCGCGTCGCCATCCTCGATCATGAAAAGGTCAATGTGCGCGTCACTGTGTTCGTGTCGATCCGCACCAATTCGCACAGCCATGAGTGGCTGCGGCGCTTTTCGGAGGTCATCCAGGAATTTCCGGAAGTGGTCGAGTTCTACCGCATGAGCGGTGACGTCGACTATCTCCTGCGCGTGGTAGTGCCCGATATCGCTGCTTACGACGCCTTCTACAAGCGGCTGATCGCCAAGATAGAGATCCGCGACGTCTCGTCGTCGTTTGCCATGGAGCAGATCAAGTACACCACCGAAATGCCGCTGGACTACATGGTTCTGGACAAGGAATCGGGCGCCAACGCTGCCTGAGGATTTATTGCTTAATTCTTCTTTTTGTTGAGAAAACGCCACGGCGAGTTTGCCGGCTGGGTGATGGTGTCCGGCACCACATCGACATCCACCACCTCCGCCTTGCGCACCGCGTAGCCCGATTGGATGACGCTGGCGCCGTCGAGGATGAAGAGCTGACTCTTCTCCATGCCCGGCTTCAATGCGCCGGTCACGGAGACCGGCTGGTAGGCCTCCGACATCCTGTAGGGGTGCGCGGGCGTGACGAGGACGATCTGATTTGGCGGCGGCGTCGGCATGTGACTGCATGCACCTGTCCAAGGTACCAGCAGGAACTGGTAGACGAGATCGCCCTCGCGATCGACCGGCAGCGCATACCCCGCCAATTGGACGGTCTTGTCCTGCAGATTGAGAGACAGCGTCTCGCCACGATCAGTTATTTTTGCCGCGATCATCGGCAATCCGACACTTTCGGCTGCGGGCTGGGTCGCCGGGCGCAGGTCCTTCCAGAATATGCGCGCGGTTTCGGCCGAAGCGGTGGCAATGGAGAGGCCCAGTGCCACAGCTAAGGCCGAGCCTGATTTGAGACGATTCATTGGCTTCATCCTTCGCCAGTCCGTGGCTGGATCGGGTAAACCCGTCGTGACGTATCGGCAACGGAGTGATCCACTTGTTATCGCAGAATGCAACTTCGAGTGCCATGCCCGTGGGGCTAGCCGGGGCAAACCGTCGTTGAGGCTGCCGCCCACAGTGAAGGGCGCGGCGGCACCGGCTCGGGGAGTTCGATCCGAAGAAAGGCGAGGAAATCGCCGAAAGCGTCTTGCCCAGCCGCCTCAGCGGCGCAGAATAACCCGACCAAGCGACGCCAGTAGACAGACCCTATCTTCGAATATCGCCTGAGCCTGGAGAAGTTCAATGCCGACCAGCCATGATCTCAACGGCTGATGAAATTCCTCAGCCGTGACGAATGGAGCGAATGTTTCGCGGAAGTGTTCGACGATCATTTCGGCCCGATCCTTGGCGACGGGGACATGGAATTCGAAGAACTCGCCGAGGTCCTCGGTGACGACAGAGTAATGAATCTTTGGGGCTGCGCCTTCGAGGATTTCCTGACCCAGGATTTCGAGGGCGAACCCAGCAACATCGTCGATGAGTATCTCAAGCGCAGAGGCTGGAAGGAAAATGCGCAAACGAGAGCCTATATGGGCGCGCTGCGTACCTCCGTCATGAGCTTGTATGAGGTGAGCGACGTCGTTCCGGGACAATCGCTTATGGCGCGCGATCTTCTCCGCGGTGGCGAGCCGATCGCAGTCAAAGAGGGCACCGCCACCAAGACGTTGAAGCAGTGGGACAAGATAGCGGTGAGAATCGTGCCCGTCCTCGGAAAGAATATCCTTACCGGCGGCATTCTTCCCTTCACCCGAGAGGCCACCGACTCCTTGCTCGATGGTCTGTTGGACGTGTTCGGCAAAAGGACCGCAAGAAAGCTGCCGGCCATGAGGGATGAAGACCTGCGGGCGGTGGCGTTCATGTTCACGCTCGTATGGGTGTTCGACGCCCTTGACAAGGTGATGGACATGCCGATGCTCCAAAATACCGAGGGCGACGAATTCATGATGTCCGCTTTCCCTTGGCCTCCGGCGTGATGCAGAAGGACATCGCCGCCCGGCTGAACGGCATAGCGGGCATGTCGCAGGAAGATGCACAATTCTGGAACTGGCTGGAATACACGCCGCAAGGCGAGGACAAACCCAAGGAGGCGGGTAAGCTCTCCCTGGATACCGTGATGGACAACGGTTTGCGTGTGTTGGGCAATGTCGAGTTGAAAGGCGGTTTCCTGTGTCTATCCGCCAATTCCGCCGAGCGGGCGGAAAAAGGGACGGCCCTGATCCAACGAGCCCTCGGCGATCTGGTCCGAACACCTCTTACCGAAATCCGCACCATACAGCAGATGATGGCCGAACGGCCAGCCAAGGATGGCAGGACGCCCTCATCGGAGATGCCGCCGGAACTCGCCGAACAGGTCGTTCACGAATACCTGGATCAACATTATAGGGAAACCCTCGATCAGCCGGTCCAAGTGCTCGGGGTAAGACACCGCGTCAGGCTGTCAAGACCCAAACTGGCCGGCAAAAGGTCGCCGAGTGGCTCAAATATTTGGAAAACCAGACTGCGAGGCAGCCTCACCGCGCCCATCCTATGGCCGTTTACAGTTTTGAGTGGATGTGGACGGAACTTGATGTTCACGACCTACGCCGCTAGCGTCTGGCTTCCTCAACGCTCCAGGCGCACCACATGCCGGCGCGAGCCGGCCGTGCCGATCTCGTGGAATCCGCGGGCCACGAACATGTCTCGAAAGCCCATGAAACGGTAACTCGGCGACGCCTGGTCGACCGGATAGGCCTCGATGGTCCTGGCGCCTTTGGCGAAGGCGTGATCGATGGCCGCGTCGAGCAGGGCGCTTGCCAGTCCACGGCCGCGCGACGCCCTCGGCACATAGAAGCAGACGACTGACCATACGCCCGCCTCCCTGTCGTCCTGCTCCCGCGACAGCTTGCGATAGGTCTCGCGTGGCGCCACGGAGCACCAGCCTACCATCTTGCCTTCGGCATGAGCGACAATGCCGACCGGCGTGCCGGCTTCGATGAGCGCCATCATGGCCCGTCTTCTCTCATCGTTGGACGCATGTTCGCGGTTTTCGAGGTGGCGCCAGGCCATGCACCAGCAGTATTTTGGTGCGCCAGGCTGCTCGAACAGGTTCTCGAAATCGGCGCGCGTCGATCGCGTCACCTCAGTAAAGCGGATTTGGCTCGGGTCAGCCTTTCCTGGCGAGCCGCTCAAGCGTTTTGGCATCGGAAAGTTCCCTTGCAGCGTCCTTGCCGATCCAGCGCGCCGTCTTGTCGGTCGAACCAGCCAGCTTCTGGGCCAGGGCAAGGGCAGCGCCGTGCAAATTCATCGATCGCTTGCCGATCGAACGAAGCGCCCAATTCACCGCCTTCTTCACAAAATTACGGCCATCGCCGGCATGCGCTTCGATGATCGGCAGGAAGTCGAGGAAGGTCGCCTCTGGTTCATTCTTCCGGTGGACCACCGACCAGGCCATCATGGCAAAAGCCGTGCGTCGAACGAATTCCCGTTCGTCGGCCGCGAACTCTTCTATCAGTTCCTTCCAGCAATCCGTATCGACAAAGAGATCGGAGACGCCGTCGACGATATCCCACGAGTCGAAGGTCGCCGCCCATTGTCTTGCATCCGCGACAGAGAACCGCTTCGGGTCGGCTGTCACTGAAGCGATGAACTGCGCTTCCATAATGCGCGACTCCCATAGTTCGAAGGCACGCTCATGGTTGCGCTTGATTTTCTTGGCAATCTGCCGCTGCACGCCATGCGAGATGCCGAGCGCACGTTCGATCTTGATGCCGTAGCGCAGCATGCCAAGGCGGTTCTCCTGCGAGCCGATCGAGCGCAGATGGGCGAGAATCTCCTCGGCGCTGGATTGGGGCGACAGCTCGGCCAAGACAAAACCTACTTTTCCAATCGCGCCAGCAGCGAGGACGTGTCCCAGCGTTTGCCGCCCATCCCCTGCACATCCTTGTAGAATTGGTCGACAAGTGCCGTCACCGGCAGCTTGGCGCCGTTGCGGTCGGCCTCCGCCAGGCAGATGCCGAGATCCTTGCGCATCCAGTCGACAGCGAAGCCGAAATCATACTTGCCGGCATTCATCGTCTTGTGGCGGTTCTCCATCTGCCATGAGCCAGCCGCTCCCTTGGAGATCACCTCGATGACTTTGTCGATGTCGAGCCCGGCCTTCTTGCCGAAATGGATGCCCTCGGCCAGCCCTTGGACAAGACCGGCGATGCAGATCTGGTTGATCATCTTGGTGAGCTGGCCCGAGCCGGCCGGACCCATCAGCCCGACCATGCGGGCATAAGCATCGATGACGGGCTTTGCTTTGTCGAAGGCTTTCTGTTCGCCGCCGACCATGACGGTCAGCACGCCGTTTTCGGCGCCTGCCTGACCGCCGGAGACCGGTGCGTCGAGGAACGAGAAACCGCGTACTTGCGCCTTCTCAGCCAGTTCGCGCGCGACTTCAGCCGAGGCCGTGGTGTTGTCGATGAAGATGGCTCCTTTCTTCATCGACTGGAACGCACCCTCGGCTCCAATCGTCACCGCGCGCAGGTCGTCATCATTGCCAACACAGGAAAAGACAAAGTCCTTGCCGTCGGCCGCCTCAGCCGGCGTGTTGGCAACACTGCCGCCATGCTGGGCAACCCATTGCTCGGCCTTTGCCTTGGTGCGGTTATAGACGGTGACGTCGTGGCCGCCCTTGTTACTGAGATGTCCGGCCATTGGATAGCCCATGACGCCAAGACCGAGAAATGCCACCGATGCCATGTTTTCGAATCCCTTCAAGCCTGTTTTCCGGCCTTCTTAGCGGATCAGGCAAAGCTATGGGAGTCAGCGGTGCAGATGTATGGTAATGCGCCGTTCTATCCATTCGACCGCGTGGCGGAGTACCTCGACAATGATCAGATAGATGATCGCCGCCCAGATATAGGACTGGAAGTCGAAAGTGCGCGAATAGGTGAGCTTCGTAATGCCCATCAGATCATAGACGGTGATGAGGGCCACGATGGCGGAGCCTTTGATCATCAGGATGATCTCGTTGCCATAGGGACGCAGCGCCACGATCAGCGCTTGTGGCAGGATGATCTTGCGCAGTGTTTGCAATTTGTGCAGGCCAAGCGAGGCAGCGCCTTCCCACTGACCTCTGGGGACGCTCTCGATAGCGCCGCGCAGGATCTCAGCCTGATAGGCTGCTGTATTGAGGGTGAACGAGAAAATGGCGCAGTACCAGGCTTCACGAAAAAAGCCCCACAGGCCGACAGCTTCAAGTGCCGGTCGAAACGAACCCACTCCATAGTAGATAAGAAAGACTTGGGTCAAAAGCGGTGTGCCGCGAAAGAAGTAGACATAAGCGTAGGCAACGCTGGACAGGATCCGGTTCCTGGACATCCGTGCGTAGGCGACAGGAACTGAAAGGACGGCTCCCAACACGATCGACACGGCGACAAGCGTGAGCGTCACGCCAAGGCCAGAGATGTAGCCCGGAGCGTATTTTTGGAAGAGTTCGGAATTCCAAGCCTCGACCAAGTATACAATCATGCCGATGCCGAGCACGATCCAGAGGCCGACCAACGCATATCCCAATACACGTTGCCGGGACCAGCCGCGCGGGATTGCTGGCGGTTTTTCGACCTTGGTCGCCACGTCGGCTGCTGCCGCGCTCATCGTTGCACCTGTTGTCGGCCAACCCTGCGTTCAATGGCATTGATGCCGAAGGACGAGATGATGGCGAGGAGCAGATAGATAAGAGCAGCGACCCCAAAAAACAGAAATGCGTGCTTGGTCACGCGGGCCGCGACGCCCGCTTGCCGCAGTATGTCGGCAAGACCGATGGCGGATACCAGCGCTGTATCCTTGAGCAGGATGAGCCACAGATTGGCAAGACCCGGCAGGGCAATACGGATAAGCTGCGGCAGCACCACCAGTCGCATCGTCTGCCCACCAGACAGGCCAACCGAATAGCCGCCCTCATACTGTCCCTTCGGGATGGCGCGGAATGCCGAGAGGAAGACCTCGCTGGCGTAGGACGAGAAGACGACGCCGAGCGCGATCATGCCGGAAACAAATGCGTTCACTTCGACCGCGGCGGCCGGGTCATACAGGCGCATCAACTGCTGGATGCCGATTTGCGCGCCGTAAAAGATCATGAACAGGGTCAGCAGTTCGGGCAATCCACGAAAGATCGTGGTGTAGATATTGCCGGCCAGCCGCAGCGACGGCTCGTTGGATTGCTTGGCCAGTGCAACCAGAAAGCCGATCACCAGACCGACAGGCAGGGTCGCGGCTGCAAGCGAAACGGTGATGAAAACACCATAGGCGATGTCGTCGAGCCAGCCTTCGGGTCCCCAACTGAGCAGCGTCCAAACGCTTTGCATCCGCCTGCCTGTTCTCCTCTATGGCTTTTTTTGAGAGCGCCGCGTCACCTCTCCCACGCCGCTCCTTGCGCAAACGGCGGGATGTCCCGCCGTTCGCTGTCAATCCGGAAGGATTAGGACTCGCCGCCGTAGACGTCGTACTTGAAGTACTTGTCGTTGATTTCCTTGTACTTTCCGTTGGCGCGGATGGCGTCGATCGCCTTATTGAACTGATTGACCAGCTCAGTCTCGCCCTTGCGTACGGCGATGCCGGCGCCCGGACCATGGATCTCGATGTCAGGCCTGATCGCACCGATCAGCTTGCAGCAGGCGCCCTCCGGCGTGGCAAGCCAGCCTTCGAGAACAGTGATATCGTCGTTGACCGCATCAACGCGGCCATTGGCGAGATCGAGCTGGTATTCCTGCGCGGTCGGGTAAGGCTTGATCGTGCTGTCGGTATAGGTTGCGGTCGAATAGTTGAAATGCGTGGTCGAACCCTGCACGCCAACGGTCTTGCCGGCCAGGTCCTCCTTGGTCACGCCCTTGATGTCGCTGTCCTTGGGCGCGACGATCGCCGGTGGCGTGTTGTAGTATTTGTGGGTGAAGTCGACCTTCTCGGCACGCTCCGGCGTGATCGACATCGAGGCGACGATGGCATCGAACTTGCCAGCCTGAAGCGCCGGGATAATGCCGTCCCAATCCTGCGCGACGAATGTGCACTTCACCTTCATCTCGTCGCAGAGTGCCTTGGCGATGTCGATGTCGAAGCCCACGAGTTGGCCGTCGGCGGTCAGGTTATTGAACGGAGGGTAAGCGCCTTCGGTGCCGATCCTCAAAGTCTTTTCCTGAGCCTGGGCAACGCCCAGCGTCAGCAGCGCGGCCGATGCGGCGAGCGCTATACGCAATGCAATACGCATGATGGTCCTCTCTGTATGTCCCGGCCGTCGTTCCAAACGGCTCTGTGGGCGGTGCTTTTGACCGCCCGCTGGCGCGATACTCCCACTCTTTCCCCAAAAAAAGCAACTGCAAAAACCGTTACTTCCGGGATTTGCATTCGTGGATAATGATGACGTTGGGGCAGGCATAATAGCGGCGAAAAAGGGCGGTCGGATGCTCTTTCGCAAATGCCCCTCAGCGCTTCAAGCCTGTCGTGCGCTCTATGAAGTCGGCTATCGATTTCGTGTCGTCGAGATCAAAGACAGGCAGGCTTTCGCCCGCTATGGCGAAATCGGCGGCAATGGCGACGATATGCGGATCATTCGCCGAAAGCGGTGCCCGATCCTTAGCCTCCAGCCGCCGCGTCTCGATCTTGCTGTGCGCCTCGCGCTTGTAGCCTTCGACCAGTACGATGTCGGAGGTGCCGAGCCGCGACAGGATCGCGTCCAGCGTTGGTTCGTCCTCGCCGCGCAATTCGTGCATCAGCGCCCAGCGCCTGTCCGATACGATGGCGACTTCCGTTGCCCCGGCCTGTCGGTGGCGAAAGCTGTCCGCTCCCGGCTTGTCGATGTCGAAATCATGATGGGCGTGTTTCACCGTCGACACCTTCCAGCCACGCCGGACAAGTTCGGCGACCAGCTTTTCGGTTAGTGTCGTCTTGCCGGAATTCTTCCAACCGGTGATACCGAAGACGCGTCTCATCATGTCTCCATGCTCTGCAACAGACGTTCGGCCCGAACAAGGTCGTCTAAAGTATTGATGTTGAAGAAGGGGTCGTGCAGATGGCCTCCCGAGGTCAACATCGGGAATTCCACATCGACAAAGTCATGCCGGTCGATAAAAGCGGAAACCCGCCTGATATCCTCATCGACCAGAAAACGCCGCAGAACCTGGTGGAGCCCCAGCGGCCAGAGCGCGAATGTCGGATGCCGTTTGCCGCCGGAACAGGCGACGGCGATAGTGCCGGGACGTTCGTCGACCGCCGCGGCCAGCCGTTCAACCAGATTTTCGGGCAGGAACGGTGTATCGCCCGCAGCCGTGACAAGTGCCTCGCAAGTCGTGTTCGCGGCAGCCCATTCGAGGCCGGTCAGGATCCCGGCGAGCGGTCCGGCAAAACCTTTTACCGTATCGGCAACCACCGGAAGTCCAACCCCGGCAAACCGTGCCGGGTCGCCATTGGCGCTGAGCACCAGCGGACCGACCTGCGGAGCAAAGCGCGCAACGACATGGTCCAGCAGGCTGCCGCCGCCAAGCGCAAGCAGGCCCTTGTCGCCGCCGCCCATTCGCCGCGACTGGCCACCGGCCAGAATGACGCCGGCAATCTCTTTAGTCATCCTCTATCGTCCATGCGGTCACTCGCCGCGAGCGGCAAGCCTATATGCCGTCCGGCGCCATATCAGGTCCAGCGCTTTCGGCGGCTGTCTTTCGCCGGCCGACGATCCGTTCGCGGTAAAGTGCGTAGAGGCCGGAGCCGACGATGACGATGGCGCCGAGGATCATCGGCAGGTCGGGGACGTCGCCAAAGATGAACAGGCCAAGCAGGATCGACCAGAGCAGGGCTGTGTAGCGGAACGGCGCGATGAACGAGATGTCGCCCACCCGCATAGCCATGATGATCAACTGGTAACCGACGACCACGAGCACTGCCGCCAATGCCAGGAACGCCGTGCTTTCACCCGTCATCGGTGTCCACCCGCCCATTGGCAAAAGCAGCGCCGCGCCGAGCATTGTCATGGCGAGTGCCGTGGTGGTCGACACCAGCAATGTCGGAATGGCTTGCGGTATCCGCTTGGTGGCCAGGTCACGCACCGCACAACAGCCGACGCAGGCCAGCGCCAGCAGCGAATAGACGCTGAACCCGACGAAGCCGGGCCGCACGATGATCAGCACGCCGGCAAAGCCGATGGCGATGGCCAGCCAGCGCCGCCAGCCGACGCCTTCCTTGAAGACAAGTGCTGCGCCCATCGTCACGGCCAGCGGCAACGCCTGCAGCACGGCCGAGACGTTGGCAATCGGCAGATGGGCAAGGGCGATGAGAAACGACACCGTAGCACCGGCTTCGCCGGCGACGCGCACCGCAACCATCGGCTGCAGCATCGAGCCGGGCAGGGCAAGCGCACCGCGTTGCCAGGCAAGCAGGCCCACGAAAAGCGAAGCGAAGGCGCCGCGGATCAGCATGACCTGCGCCATGTTCATGGATTCCGACGAGACTTTGGTGATCGCGTCGTTGAGGGTGAAACCAATCATGGCCACCACCATGAACAGCGCGCCGCGAAGATTTGGGGAAAGAAGCAAAGGCGATACCGGTTGTGCTTTTGCATCAAGCCTGTAGCAGCCGGTCATAAGACAGCAACGTTAAAGGGCTGGGCCACAGCCTTTCGCGTGGCCCGTTGCATCCTTCTCGCAAGAGCGCCAGGATTTATTTCGGCGTTGTGACCGAGAAGATCAGCCGCCGGTGACGCTCATGTGCCGCGACACCGAGGGACGGTTGGTACGGCGGTCGATGATGAAATCATGGCCCTTCGGCTTGCGGCCAATGGCCTCATCGATGGCGTCGGCGACCAGTTCATTGCCTTCGGATGCACGCAACGGCGCGCGCAGATCGGCGGCATCCTCTTGGCCGAGGCACATATAGAGCGTGCCGGTGCAGGTCAGCCGGACGCGGTTGCAGCTCTCGCAGAAATTATGCGTCATCGGCGTGATGAAGCCGAGCCTGCCACCAGTCTCGGCGACGTGGACGTAGCGGGCCGGACCACCGGTCTTGTAGGGGATATCGGTCAGCGTGAACTGCCGCTCAAGTGCTGCGCGCAGCAGCGACAGCGGCAGATACTGGTCGGTGCGGTCGGCGTCGATCTCGCCCATCGGCATGGTTTCGATGACCGTCAACTCCATGCCGCGGCCGTGCGCCCAGCGCAGCATCTCGGGCAGCTCGGCGTCATTGAAATCCTTCAGCGCCACCGCATTGAGCTTTACCTTCAGCCCCGCTGCCTGCGCGGCGTCGATGCCGTCCATGACCTTGTCGAGATTGCCCCAGCGGGTGATCTGGCGGAATTTTTCCGGGTCCAGCGTGTCGAGCGAGATGTTGATCCGCTTGACACCGCAATCGGCGAGCTCAGCGGCAAAGCGCGAAAGCTGCGAGCCGTTGGTGGTCAGCGTCAGTTCTTCCAGAGCGCCGCTTTTGAGATGACGCGAAATCTGACGCACCAGATGCATGATGTTCTTGCGCACCAGCGGCTCGCCGCCGGTAAGACGCAGTTTCCTGACGCCCTTTTCGATGAAAACCGTGCATAGTCGGTCGAGCTCTTCCAGCGACAGCAGATCCTTCTTGGGAAGGAACGCCATGTCCTCGGCCATGCAATAGGTACAGCGGAAGTCGCAGCGGTCGGTGACCGACACGCGCAGGTAGCTGATCGTGCGACCAAAAGGATCGATCATGTCCATGCTGGTGCGTTTCCCGTGGCTGCGAACGGCTTCGTTATATATGGCTATGTGATACGATCCAACCTGCCATTCAAGATAAGAAGTTTCGATCCTAGGCAACATCGCGCCGCCGACAGATCGTGTCGGAAGTTTCGAAGCGGCCTTTTCCCGCTGCGCGAAGCGGCGTAGGGAAAGGACAGATGATGCGGAACTTATCACCATGACGGCGCCGAAGGAACTCAGGGTCTCGAAGGACCGCAGGCTGCTTACCGTGACATTCCCGGACCATCAGCCATTCGAACTGCCGGCGGAGCTGCTGCGGGTGGCCTCGCCATCGGCCGAAGTGCAGGGCCATTCGCCCGAACAGCGCGTTACCGTTCCCGGCAAGCGCAACGTTGCAATCCTGAAGATCGAACCGGTCGGCAACTATGCCGTCCGCATCATCTTCGACGATTTTCACGATACCGGCATCTTCACCTGGAATTACCTGCACACGCTGGGTCATGAGAAGGACGCACGGTGGGCCGCCTATCTCGCCGAACTGGATGAGAAGGGGCTAAGCCGCGATCGGTAGCGCCGGCCCAGGCCCCGTCGTCAAAACGTCACCGATATCGAGTAGCGGCGGCGGATACGCGGAGACGAAAACATGTCCGTCATTACCACGGTCGAACAGCTCGAAGCGCTCTATGGCCCGCCCGGCGAGACCTCGCTGGTCAAGGAACTCGACCATGTGATTCCCGAGTACGCCGCCTTCATCGAGGCCTCGCCTTTTGCCGCGCTCGCGACCAGCGGGCCGGAGGGGCTGGATTGCTCGCCGCGCGGCGATCTCGCCGGCTTCGTCCGCATCCACAATCCGAAAACCCTGATGATGCCGGACCGGCGCGGCAACAACCGTGCCGATTCGCTAAAAAACATCATTCGCGATCCGCGCGTCGGCCTGTTGTTCCTGGTCCCAGGCTCCGGCACGACGCTGCGCGTCAACGGCCGCGCCCACATCACCACGGATGCCGCGCTCTGTGCCTCGTTCAGCGTCGACGGTCGACCGGCGCGTTCGGTCACGGTCATCGATGTCGATTCGGTCTATTTCCAGTGCGCTCGCGCCGTCCATCGGTCGGAATTGTGGAACCCGGCGAGGCATGTCCACCCGAAGTCGCTGCCGACAGCCGGAAAAATCCTGGAAATCACCAGCCGGAAAGGCATCGACGGCGAGGTTTACGACAAGGAATGGCCGGAGCGCGCGAAAAAGTCGATGTGGTGAGCGGGTCACGCTTCCTTGAGCACGTCGGCAATCTTGCGCATCTGCTCGCCGATCATGTCGCATTGCTCCGGCGTCGACTGGCTCATCGCTTTCTCGATCAGCGCCATATGGACCTTCAGCGCCTGCATCAGCAGTTCCGTGCCGGCTTCGGTCAAGGTCAGCCGCAGCACCCGCTTGTCTTTCTGATCGCCTTCGCGGCGCAGCAGGCCGCGTGTCTCGAGTTGCGGCAGCAGCATGGTGATGTTGGAGCGGCCGACCAGCAGTCGGCGGGCGAGATCGTGCTGCGACATGCCGGGATGGCGGTACAGGTTCATCAGCACGTCGAGCTGCGCCGGCTTGAGGTCCAGCGGCGCGAGCTTCACCGCCAGCGTGCGCTCCAGCACATGGCAGGCGCGCGCCACTGCGACCCAGTTGCGAAAACGCGGGTTGTCCCAAGGTAGCTCTTGTTTAATGTTCATGTTTGAACTATTATGTTCATGCTTGAACGAATGGATGGATCGCCACTATGGCATCATTTGGATTGAAGGTCATCCGGGGCGTGTTTGCTGCCGCCGAACACGTGGCTCCGCGCCTTACCGGGCGCGCGGCATTCGAACTGTTCTGCCGCACGCCGAACGCCAAAATTCTCAGCGACGGCGAGCGACGCGCCGTCGACCGCGCCGCCGGCTTCATGGCCGAGGCGCGCCATCATCGGCTGAAGACCAAAAACGGCTGCGTCATGGTGCATGAATTCAGGCCAGAGCCGGGCAGGCGGGCCGCCGGCACGGTGCTCGTCATCCATGGCTGGCGTTCGCGCACCGAATATATGCGCACGCTGATCGAAGCCTATCGTGACGCCGGTTATAAGGTTGTCTCGCTCGACCTGCCGGGCCACGGCCAATCGCAGGGCCGCCGGCTCACACTGGTCAGCGCTGTCGAAGCCGCACGGCTGACCGGCGAATGGTTCGGCCCGTTCGTGGCGGTCGTCGGCCATTCCTTCGGCGGTGCCGTCGCCGCCAATGCCGTCGCCGGTTCGGTCAAGAACATTCCGCCGCTGGCGA
The DNA here is from genome assembly GCF_055811615.1 of Mesorhizobium sp. WSM4807. NCBI lineage: Bacteria > Pseudomonadati > Pseudomonadota > Alphaproteobacteria > Hyphomicrobiales > Phyllobacteriaceae > Mesorhizobium > Mesorhizobium sp. WSM4807. The sequence continues at coordinate 93,777 of NZ_JBVVQY010000018.1, read as the reverse complement.
CCGAGCGGCTGGTGCTGATCGCGGCGCCGAGCTCCCTGCCGGCGATCTTCAATGATTTCAGCCGCATGCTCAGTGTCGGCCCACGCTCGCAGGCCGCAATGGCCGACCGGGTCGAACGCATCGCCGGCCGGCCGCTGCACGAATTCACCGGCGACCGCCAGCTTGCCAGCACGCCGGTGCCAACGCTGGTCATCCATGCGCCGGACGACCGCGAAGTGTCCGCCGACCATGCAAGGCTCTATGCCGGCGCCGGCGACCATATCAGGCTTTACTGGGCCGATGGGCTCGGCCATCGCCGCATTCTCGCCGATAGGGGTGTGGTCGAGCGTGCGATCGGTTTCGTTGCCGAACACCGGGAACCGTCGCTGCTGCATTGACCTGAATATCTTGTTTTTGTCCCGGCCCAACCGGGAGTCCAGCCGCCATAGCGGTCGGGGTTGTCATGCCGCGTCCCTGCCGGCCATCACCTTCCACGCCGCCATGGCCCCTGCCACCGTCGCCAGAAGGGCGGCGCGCGATGCGCCGTCGCGCGCCTGGATCGACATGCCGTGCTGGACGGTCGCATAGAAGGTCGCAGCCGTGCGGCAGTCGAAATTTTCCGGCAATTCGCCTTCCGCCACGCCGCGTTCCAGCCGTCTCAGCAAGGCTGCGCGGTTTTCGGCGCGACGGCGGCGCAGGTCATCGCAGATGGCGCCGCGGCTTGAGTCCTGATGCAGCGCGCCGAGTGCGATCAGGCAGCCTTGCGGGCGATCGGTCTGCGAATAGGCCTTGGCCGTCTGGCGCAAGAAGCGCTCGACCGCCTGGCGCGCCGTCGGCGACTTTTCCAGTGCGGACCAGATATCGGTGCCTTCGACCTGCGTGTAGAGCTCGACCGCTTCGAGGAAGAGCGCTTCCTTGCTGCCGAAGGCGGCGTAGAGGCTGGGCGAGTTGATGCCCATCGCCGCGGTCAGCTCGCTCATCGATGCCCCTTCGTAGCCCTTGGCCCAAAACACCTCCATTGCGCGCCGCAAGGCAGCGGTTCGATCGAAGGTGCGGGGACGGCCTCGTTCGGGCATGGCATCCTTTCTGTGTTGATTGATACATAAATCTATTGACGCACCCGGGCAAGGCTGGCAGACATTTATGTATCGATCATTACAAAAAAAGGAGAAAAGAATGTCATCGCAAGGCTTGAACGGCAAGGCTGCGCTCGTCACCGGCGGCAGCCGCGGGATCGGCGCAGCGATTGCGCGAAGGCTCGCGGCCGACGGCGCCAGCGTCGCACTCACTTACGTGAATGGCGAGGAGCAGGCCCGCGCTGTCGTCGGGGAAATCGAGGCAGCCGGCGGTCGCGCCATTGCTCTCAAAGCCGACAATCGCGACGCTGCGCGATCCAGGAGGCGGTCAGCGAGGCAGTGAAGACCTTCGGGCGACTGGACATCCTCGTCAACAGCGCCGGTATCTGGCGCGCCGCGCCGATCGATGAATTGCCGCTCGCCGACTTCGATGAAACCATGGAGGTCAATGTCAGAGCCCCGTTCGTGGCCTCGAAGGCGGCAGTCGTGCATATGGGCGAGGGTGGCAGGATCATCTCGATCGGCAGCAATCTGGCGGAGCGTGTCACCGACACCAGCCTCAGCGCCTACTCGGCCAGCAAGGCGGCACTGGTCGGCTTGACCAAGGCATTGGCGCGCGACCTCGGTTCGCGCGGCATCACCGCCAACGTCGTTCATCCTGGCTCGACCGATACCGATATGAACCCGGCCAGTGGCCCGCACGCCGAGCACCAGCGACAGAAGATGGCGACGCCCCGCTTCGGCAAGGCGGAAGAGATCGCCGGGATGGTCGCCTGGCTGGCCGGTCCCGAAGGGCGCTTTGTGACAGGCGCCGCACTGACGATCGACGGCGGCGCCAACGCCTGACCCGTGCACTATTTTCGGGAACCGGAGCGGGCCCAATTCGCTTTAGTTGTCACGGCGTTGTGAAACTGTTCTGCAACAGGATAGCCGAAATTTATGGAAGCTTAACGAAATCGGTATGAATCGGTGTGGTCGCGTCTTACATCCCGCCGTGCGGTGGGCGAGACCGTCAAGCGATACGGAACGGGAACCGGTTGCAGCCGGAGCGGGTGATCCATGAAATTCCTCGGAAACAAAGCAACCGTGATGCCGCTTGCAGTTGTCACGGTAATGCTGGCCTTCGGCATGCCGCAGGCGGACGCGCAAGGGCTTTTCGAGAGGCTTTTCGGCGGTGGTATCAGGCGCGCGCCCCACGGTGATTTCCCTCCGCCGCCGAGGCACAGACCGAGGCCGAGAGAATTCGCTGGTGGTGGCAGCAGGATCAACAGCCCGTCCTACTATACCTATAAGGCCGACCGGCTGGTGCGTGTCGATTTTGCGACATTGATGGCAGCACCACAGCCGGTGGCACCACAGGACGCTGCCTTTGTACCGTCGCTCACCAGCGACGCCTTTCGCGAAGCGATTGCCGGGCTCGGCGACTACGAGCTCTATGCGGAACCTGACATTGCCAAGGCGTTGATCGCTTATTACTCGGCCAATCCGGATTTCATCTGGGTGACCGGGACCGGCCCAAACGGTCGCGCGCAGGATGCGGTGCGGGTGCTTGGCGAGGCGACGAGCTATGGCCTGACGCCGGCCGACTATTCGGTTGAAGTGCCCGCCGCCGGCGCATCGACCGGCGGGGCCGATGCGCGGCTGCAGGAGCTCGTCCGCTTCGAGATGGCGCTGTCGGCGCGCGTCTTGCGCTATGTCCACGACGCGCAAAGCGGCCGCGTCGATCCCAATCGCATCACCGGCTACTATGATTTCCCGGCCAAGCCGCTCGACATCGAAGGCGTGCTGAAAACGCTGGTGCGCACCCAGCAAGTGCGCACCTATCTCGAATCACGGCATCCGCAGAATGCAGAATACCAGGCGCTGCGCGTCGAACTGGAATCACTTCAGGCCAGCGCCGAAGACGAGATCGTCGTTGACCCCAAGCTGTTGCTGAAACCTGGGCAGACCAGCCCCGAACTGCCGAAGCTTCTGGCGAAGATCGCGCGCAATCTAGACGACGAGATGGGCGGCGCCTATGGCGAGATATTGGCCAGGCTCGCCACCAGCGAGGTCTATGATCCGGAACTGGTGCCGGTTATCAAGGCAGTGCAGAAGAAGGCTGGCATGAAGGGCGACAGCGTCATCGGTCCGCGCACCGTCGCGGCGCTGGTCGGGACGTCCAAGGCCGACAAGATTCAAAAGGTGCAGGTCGCGCTGGAAGAGTTGCGTTGGCTGCCATCCGACCTCGGCAGTCCGCGCGTCTTCATCAACCAGCCGGCCTTTACGGCGAGCTACATCGAAAATGGCGAGGAGAAGCTGAAGACCCGCGCCGTCATCGGCAAGACCACCAACCAGACTTCCTTCTTTTACGATCAGGTCGAGCAGGTCGACTTCCATCCCTATTGGGGCGTGCCGCAATCGATCCTCGTCAACGAGATGCTGCCCCGGCTGCGCAGGGATCCCGGCTATCTCGACCGCGCCGGCTACGAAGTGGTCAACGCGCGCGGCAAGCGCATTCCCTCCTCCTCGGTCAACTGGGGTGCCTATGGCGCGAAAGTACCTTATGGCGTGCGCCAGCTGCCGAGCGAGGCCAATGCGCTGGGCGAACTGAAGATCCTGTTCCCCAACAAGCACGCAATCTACATGCACGATACGCCGCAAAAGTCGTTTTTCCAGCGTGACATGCGCGCGCTCAGCCATGGCTGCGTTCGTCTGCAGGATCCGCGCGGCATGGCGGCGGCCGTGCTCGGCACCTCGGTCGACTACATTGCGGAGAAGCTGAAGCACGGACATTCGACCGAAAAGGTGGCGCGCACGATCCCGATCTATGTCGCCTATTTCACCGCCTGGCCTGATATGTCCGGCAAAGTCGAATATTTCAGCGACGTCTATGACCGCGACACGCGGCTGCAGCAGGCACTCGACAGCACGGAAGCGGTGCGCTCGCCGGCAAGCTGAGATTCTAAAGCGCGTCGCGTTTGACCGGCCTCATGCGAAGCGCTTTAGGTTGCTGTTTTGTTTTATGCATGTCGTTATCGCAAAACCGCTGCACACTTTTGCGCGACATACATTAGCGTAGGGAGAGCGGGCGCCGGAAGCCGGCCTCGCGCCCGGCAATCAGCCAGTAAGCCAGGCCGGCGACCAGACCGGCGGCGGCGATGATGCCGATATCGGCCCAGCGCTCGGGGCTCAGGTCCTCCGGCGCGCTCGGCCAGATCAGGAAGAAGCCGGCAGCCGCTGCTGCGGCGCCGAAGACCATATGCAGCCAAAAACTGCGCAGCGAAAACAATTCGGCGATCAGCGCGAAGATCAGCGTCTGCAGGCCGGTCATCATGATCGTCAGGAAATAGATCAACATGCCGAGCGGCGGCACGACCAGCGCCGCGATGGGGGAGACCTCCATGAGATCGAAATACGCCGGTGCATCAGGCAGCGAACTCAATGCACCATAGATCGTTACTACTGCGAACAGTCCGACCAGCACCGCAACGAAATAGCCGGCGAGCATCATCAGAACGCGTTTCGCCACATGCTTTGCCGTCGCCATGCCCACCCCCGTGCGGCTCAATGATCACGCCGCAGTCAGCCATCAAAGGCGCATCGGCGCAAGGGGATGCCGAAAAGCGTGCGGGAACCGTCGCCCCGCTCTTGGTGAAGCTACGCCGCCGCCCGCTTCCGAGGGATCGTCCCCAGGCTGCGCTGTAACCTGCCGGAATTGTTCCCGGTCCTTTAAGAGAAAGCCGGCCGCACGTATCGCCTGGAGGAAGGGTGGCCGCGATCTATTTCGGCTCGGCTGTCACCGGATCGTAGGTGATTTCGACCTTCGCCTTGTCGGTCGTGTAATAGGTGACGGTGTAGGAGCCGCTGTCCCAGCCGACCTCGTCGACGTAGCGAAAGTCGTCGCGCTGCTCGACCTTGGCGATTATTTCCGACAGTTTCCTGGCATTCTGCGGCGGCAGCTGGGTTCCGTCTGCGGCAAGGGCCGGTCCGCCGAGAAGGAGGACTACGACACCTGTCGCCAAAACACGTCTGGACATGGCTTTCCCTCACTCTTCAAGGAGTAGAAACTCGCGGCCATGCAGGTTTGTTCCGGGGTTCTGGAATGGACACTCGCGAATCGCGCCGCCGCATCGCGTTGTCGTTGCTCACGTCTGCAACTCACGCCTCGTCGGGGAAGAGATGGGCTAAGGCCGTGTCGAACGTGAGCTCCAGGGCGTCACCCGGTTCAAAGATCTTGTCTTCATCGAAGGCGGCAATGAGCTCGTGATCGTCGCGAAGTGTCAGGTCCACGACCGTCTCGCTGCCCAACCGCTCGGTATGTGCCACGACGCCATGCAGCATGCCTTCTCCAGGCTGCGCCGCCCGGAGGTACTGCGGACGGATACCCAGGATGGCCTTGCCGTCTTTCCGGAAGGAGCGCCTTCTGGTCGCTACCCTGATCGGCTCCAGGGATTGATTGCCAACTGTTGCCGCTTCGCCATCGAGGTCGAGGACGTCGACCTTCAGGAAATTCATCGACGGGGCTCCTAGAAAGCCGGCTACGAACCTGTTGGCCGGCTCGTGATAGAGTTCCATCGGCGCTCCTATCTGCATGACTTGACCGTCCTTGAGGACGACGATCCTGTCAGCCAGCGTCATCGCCTCGACCTGGTCATGGGTGACATAGATCATCGTTGTGCCAAGTTGCCTGCGCAGCCGGCCGATTTCCATACGCATGTCCATGCGCAGCGCGGCATCGAGGTTGGAGAGCGGCTCGTCAAACAGGAATACGGACGGTTTCCGGGTGATTGCGCGCCCGATAGCGACTCGCTGGCGCTGGCCGCCCGAAAGTTGACTTGGGCGGCGGTCGAGCAGATGTTCCATTTGCAGGATGCGTGCGGCCTCGGCCACCTTCTGCTCCTTTTCCTGCTTGGAAGCGCCCGCGATCGTAAGGCCGAACGCGATATTCTCGCGCACCGTCATGTGCGGAAAGATGGCATAGTTCTGGAACACCATCGCAACACCGCGTTCCTTGGGTGGGAGTTCGTTGACCACCCGGCCTCCGATCTCGAGGATGCCTTCGGTTATGTCCTCGAGTCCGGCGATCACCCGCAGCAAGGTGGACTTCCCGCAACCTGACGGTCCGACAAAGACGACGAACTCGCCATCGTTGACGTGGATATCGACGCCTTTGATGACGTCGACGCGACCATAGGATTTCTTGACGGCCTTGAGCGAGACCTCAGCCATAAGCAATGGCTCCCTGGTTCATGTGCGCCAATCCGGGATCACCGATCGATTGGTCGGCCTTGAGGAAATAGCCGTGCCCGCGCTTGCCGTCATGGGCGTACCAGTCGTCCCAGATCCACTGGCGTTTGAGCGCGAGAACCATGCATTCAGCCCTTCACACCGGTCGAGGCGATCGATGCGATGAAGGCGCGCTGCAGGAAGAGATAGAAGATCAGCACCGGGACGGTGATAAGGGTGAGATAGGCCATGACTTCGCCCCAGGCGACGTTGAGTTGAAAGAAGTAGCCGAGACCGACCATGACAGGGCGGTAGTTTTCCTGCTGCACGACGATGAGCGGCCAGAGATATTGGTTGTACATCACGAGGAACTTCAGGATGGCGGCAGTCGCCAGAACCGGCCCTGAAAGCGGCATGACAACGCGATAGTAGACCTGCCACCAGCTCGCGCCCTCCACCCGGCTTGCCTCGATCAGCTCGCCCGGCAGTCCTTTGAAATACTGCACGAACAGGAAGATCGTCAGCCCATCGGCGATCCAGGGGATGATCTGTACCCTGTAGGTGTTGAGCCAGCCCCAGTGCAGCCCATCAAGCCCGATCCAGGGCAGTTTCGAGACCAGGAGCAGGAGCGGGATAGCGATGGTCTCGAAAGGGATGATCAGCGTGGCGATGACGATCGAGAGCACCACGTCGCGCCCCTTCCACCGCAGGAAAGCGAAGGAGAATGCGGCCAGCGAACAGATCAACAATGAGAGAAGGACGGTCGCCCCGGTGACCAGAACCGAGTTTAGGACGAACAGGCCGACAGGCGCCCGCCGGAACGCTCCGAAATAGTTGTTGAGGCTGATGTCCCCGACGGGCAGGAAAGCACGCAGGCTGGAGGTGTCCGCGAGGAGCTGACTGTCGGGCTTGAAGCTCGAGTTGATCATGAACACGAGCGGAAAGATGAAGATCAAGGCAATCAGGCACAGCACCAGATAGCGGACGAAGAGCCTCAGGCCGTAATTGTCAGGATTGAAGGCCATCTTAACGCTCCCGTGTCAGCCAGCGCTGAGTGAGTGAGATCGCCAGCACGATCGCGAACAGGATGACCGAGATGGTCGAGCCGCCGGAGATGTCCTGCTTGCCGTAGCCGCGCTCGACCGCCTGGAAGACGAGGGTCTGGGTGCTGTCGAGCGGACCGCCATTGGTCATCACGTCGATCTGGGCGAAAAGCGCGAAGCCCTGCATGGTGATCACGACAAGGACAAGCACGGCGGTGTTGCGCAGGCCCGGCCAGGTGACATAGCGGAAGGTCTGCCATATCGAAGCCCCCTCGATGGCGGCGGCCTCGTAGAGCGTCGGGCTGATCGTCTGCAACCCGGCCAGCCAGATGACCATATGGAAGCCGACGGCCTGCCAGATCGACATGGCCATGACTGCGGGCAGCGCGGTCGAGGGATTGCCGAGCCAGTCGACGGGCGGGAAGAGGCCGAAGGTGAGGGCCTGGAGGATGCTGTTCAACAGCCCGTTCTGGCCGTCATAGATGAACCGCCAAAGGAGCGAGACCACGACGATGGAGACCACCACCGGCATGAAGTAGATGGTCCGGAACAGGTTGATGCCCCTGACCTTGTGGTTGATCAGCAAAGCAAGCATCAGCGCGAGGCTGCCCTGCACCGGCGCCACGACCAGGACGAACAGGAAGGTGTTTACCAGCGCCTTCATGAACACAACGTCGCTGGCGATGACGATCATGACGTTCTCGCCGGACTGCCAGCGAAACCACTCGCGCATGCCGCGATACTGAGGATAGTCGTCGCTACGGGTGATCGCACGCAGGCGCGGATACTGGATTTCGCCGGCCTCGTTTCGGATCATTTCGCCAGCATCGTTGCGCTCTGGCTCAAGGGTCACCACCGCAAGGCCCAGGAGCTGCTGATAGTTTTCCAACCCGACGAACTGGGTGGGGTTCGGCGACAGCAGCCGCTGATTTGTCAATGACAGACCGATCGCGAAGAAAAACGGCAGGACGATGAATGTAAAGATGAGTGCGAAGCCCGGCAGGGCGAATGTCCAGCCCGCCCGGTTCGACAGGGTTAGTTTCGACGCCATTTGCCGTATCCGCCCAGCAAGCCAAAGAGGGTGGAGTCCGCGGCTGGCGAGGACCCCGGCGCGACAGATCTAGCGGTGGCCGTAGCCACCATTGCTTTCGATGTCGGCGTCGATCTCGTCGACCGCCGCGTCAAGCGTGTCGGCCACGTCGGCACCATTGGCGATATCGGCCAATGACTTGGTGAAGACCTTGGCCTGGACCACGTAACCCGGGGTGACCGGGCGCACCAGAGCTTGTGCTTTGGAGAGGTCGAAGAACACCGCGAGCGGGCCGCCATCCTTGTAGTTCTTCGTCATCTGCGCCGCCGAGGGCGTCGGCGGGATCAGGCCGATGCCGTCGGAGAAGGCGGCCAGGTACTTGTCCTGCGCGGCGAACTTGATGAACTCGGCAGAGCCTTCCGGATGCTTGGACTTGGCCGAGACGCCGAATTGCCAGGATCCCGCGCCGATCTTGTTGCCGGCGCCGAAATCGGGGGCTGGAAGGAAGACAACGTCATCCACGGCTTCCATCGTTGCCACCGCGCGCCAATTGCCGTTCCACTGGAAGGCGAACTTGCCGCCGATGAAACCGGTCTGCTGATCGGCCGGGTCCTCACTGGTGCCCGGCGCATAGCCTCCGGTGAATAATGATTGCCACCACTTGCCAAAGGCCTGCGCAGCCTCGCCGTTCAGCGCGCCTTCCGCGGTCTTGTAGGTCGAACGGTCGACAATGTCGCCGCCGAAGCTCTGCAGGAACGGCGAGAAGGCATAGGAGTACCACTCGGCCTGGTCGTTCATGCCGAGATCAAGGGCGAATTCATATTTGCCGGAGGCCTTGGCGGCATCGAGCGCGGCCATGAATTCCTCTCTCGACCAGGGCTTGTCGAGGGTCGGGGTGCGCAAGCCCAATTCATCCAGCGTCGATTGGCGTGCAAAAAGCGCCACCGCCGCCTCCCACAGACCGACCGAATAGAGCTTGCCATCCCACACGCCTTTGGTGCCGGGCAGGAAGTCGGCGAACTCGCTCTCGTCGATCGGCAGCGGCTGCAGATAGCCGGCCCAGGCCCAATTGGGCATGACGGGCCCGTCCACATCGAGGATGTCGGGCAGGTTGCCCGCCAGGGCCGCCGCCGCAACGGAATCGTTGTAGCTCTTCTCGGGGAAGCTCTCGATGGTCACCGTCCAGTCGGACTGGCTGGTGTTGAAGTCGGAGATGATCTGGTTGAGGATTCGCGACTCCACCTCATTGCCGGCGCCGTGATACCACATGGTCAACTTGGTCTGCGCCAGCGCCGGCACACACAGACAGGTCGACGCGATCACCACACCGGCAAGGTGTTTTGTCAGGTTCATCGGTTATTCCTCCCTTTTGACTTTAAGGTCGCTGGCTGGATCCAGGGTCATCCCCGAGGCCGCCATGACAGCGGGCTGGGAAGCCAGGGCTCAGTTTCGGGTCGGCCGCTACGGGCCCTTGATGGGGTCCAGCAATGTTCGCGGAAGCCGGACGCATTTGCAATTGCGCAGTTTCATCTGGTCGGAGCAGGAGGTCGACGGCGATTCCCCTCGTCAGTTCGCGGGCCACTGAGATAGCAGTTCACCTAGGACGATTTTATCGTCCGTCAACTTTCTCCCGGCCGCGTTCAATGTGCAGCTTGAGCGATTCCAAGGGTAGACAGCGCTTAGTGATGTGTACCCAGCTGCCTGGCGAATCGCATGAACCGGGTCATGGCAAACCTGGCCTTGAGGCGGAAGTTCGAAGCGTAGGCGGCTGCGAAGCGGATGGTAGCTTTGTACCGGAAGCGGGTATTGGTGGGCGATGCAGGGATTGAACCTGCGACCCCACCCGTGTGAAGGGTGTGCTCTCCCGCTGAGCTAATCGCCCGCTCGTTGCCCGAAGGCCAAGCGCGCCGCGATATAAGGGAGGCCGGCCGGGGAAGTCAAGGCGATGTCCGGGCGTTCCGACGAAGACCGAATGCAACTCCGCCGGGAGCGACCCGGTCGCCGTCGTTCAGTGCCCCGCAGCGGCAATCAGGCGTTCGGCCAGAGCAAGCGTCAGCGCATCGAAATGCGAGATCACCGCCGACGGTTCGAATTCGCGCACATGGCGGTCGGTGTAGCCGAAATCGACCGCCACCACGGGAATGCCCGCGGCTTTCGCCGTATCGATGTCGGTCTGCGAATCACCCACCATCAGCGCGCGGTGCGGATCGCCGCCGGCCAGCACGATGGTTTCGGTCAGATGGCGCGGGTCGGGCTTGCGGAACGAAAACGTGTCCTGACCGCAAATCGCCGCGAAATGCTTCGCCAGGCCGAGCGCCTCGATCAGCGCCACCGAGTTGGCTTCGTACTTGTTCGTGCAGACGGCCAGGAGATAGCCGGCTGCTTCGAATCGGGCGATCGTCTCGACGACGCCGGGGTAGGGGCGCGATTTGCCCGGGATGTTGTCGGTGTAGTGATCAAGGAACAGCTTTAGCAATCGGTCGTGTTCCTCCACTGCCAGCGATCTTTGCTGCGCGGCATGCGCGCGCTCGATCATCACCCGCCCGCCATGGCCGACGAAACGCTTGAAGCCGGCCTCGTCGACGGCTACCAGTTCGCTGGCGGCAAGGCTGTGGTTGAGGCTGTCGAGCAGGTCTGGCGCTGTATCGATCAGCGTCCCGTCGAGGTCGAACACGATGATCGGTCGGGTCATGGCCTGTCCTGTGACGATTGCGCTGCCGGCAGGCGATAGCCGCTTCAGCCCATCCAGGCAAGCAGTGCTTGGTCAATCCACAGGGCAAAGTCTTTGACCGGACGGGCAAAGATGCTAGGAGCGCCGATACAAATTTTGGGGCGCGACATGGATGCGAGACAATTGAAGGTCGAAGCCGCACGGGCAGCGCTCGCCCATGTGAGCGACGGCATGCGGCTCGGCATCGGCACCGGCTCGACGGCCGAAGAGTTCGTTCGGCTGCTCGCCGAAAAGGTCGCCACCGGCCTCACCATTATCGGCGTGCCGACCTCGGAGCGCACCGCCATCCTTTGCGGCGAGCTTGGCGTGCCGCTGTCGACGCTGGAAAAAACGCCCGAACTCGACCTTACCATCGATGGCGCCGACGAGATCGATCCGGCGCTGACATTGATCAAGGGCGGCGGCGGTGCGCTGCTACGCGAAAAGATCGTAGCGGCGGCTTCCGCTCGGATGATCGTCATTGCCGACCGTTCGAAGATGGTCGAGACGCTCGGCCGTTTTCCACTGCCCATCGAGGTCAACCCGTTCGGCCTGCGTGCCACGGAAATCGCGGTCGCCGCGGCGGCCGAAAGGCTCGGCCTTTCCGGTCCCGTCACATTGAGGATGACGGGGGGGCAGCCTTTTGTTACAGACGGCGGCCACTTTATCCTCGATGCATCTTTTGGCCGCATTCCGGATACAAGAGCGCTTTCGAATGCTCTCCATGCCATTCCGGGCGTGGTCGAGCATGGTCTTTTCATCGGGCTGGCATCAGCGGCCATCATAGCCGGCGACGGCATCCAAACCGTCCATGCCGCCCGAAAACCAGGGAGTTCTATCGATCATGACGTTGCATAACCGGGTTCGCCGTTTTTCTGCCATTCTGGCAGCTTCAGCCGTCTTTGCGTTTTCATCGCCGGCGTTCTCGCAGGACGTCACCGACGGGCATCTGAAGGCGGCCCGCGCCGCCGTCGCGGCGATCCACGCGACGGACCCGTTCGACAACATCCTGCCGCAAGCCGCCGCCGCGCTTCAGCAGCAGCTTATCCAAAAGAACCCGGATATGCAGGAACTGATCGGCAGGACCATCAGCGAAAAGGCGCTGGCCCTGGCCTCGCGCCGCGCCGATCTCGAGAAGGAAGCAGCCATGGCCTATGCCAAGGTATTTTCCGAAAAAGAGCTTACCGAAATCGCCGCTTTCTATAATTCCGATTCCGGCAAGAAGCTGCTCGACAGCGGCCCGGGCGTGACGCGTGACCTGCTCAAGGCCGCCGAAATCTGGCAGAACGGCGTCGCTCGCGATCTCGCCCAGCAGGTCGGCGAAACGCTGGCCGCGGCAGCAAAGGCCACAGCGCCGGCAAATGCCGCGGCTCCTGCGGCTGGTACGCAGCCGGAAGCACCGAAGAACTGAGCATAATTTCCGGCGGCGTTATCGCTGCTGGACCGGAAAGCCCGGCCTCCGTCGCGCATCCGACAGCATGCGCGGCGTGGTGGTCCGGGCTTTTCTTTTGGTGGTTTGCAGCCTACCTGTCTCAAACATTTTGAAGGGCAAGGAGCCGCACCATGGCCGGTTACGACTACGATCTTTTCGTCATCGGCGGCGGCTCCGGCGGGGTGAGGGCGGCGCGCATGGCGGCGGCACTCGGCAAGCGCGTCGGCATTGCCGAGGAATACCGTTTTGGCGGCACCTGCGTCATTCGCGGCTGCGTGCCGAAGAAGCTCTATGTCTATGCCTCGCAATTTCCCGAACATTTTGCCGACGCCGCAGGTTATGGCTGGACCGTGCCGCAGGCGAGCTTCGACTGGCAGACATTGGTTGCCAACAAGGATCGCGAGATCAGCCGGCTGGAAGCCATCTACAGGAAGAATGTCCAAGGTGCCGGCGGCGAGACGTTTCAGTCGCGCGCCATGCTGGTCGATCCGCATGTGGTGCATCTTCTCGGCGACGACCGCACCGTCACCGCCGACCAGATTCTCATCGCCACCGGCGGCCGCCCAGCGCCGCACCCGGCTCTGCCCGGCCACGAGCACTGCATCTTTTCCAACGAGGCCTTCGACCTCAAGGAATTACCGAACGCGATCATGATCGAGGGCGGTGGCTATATTGCCGTCGAATTCGCGAACATCTTTCACGGCCTCGGCGTCGACACAACGCTGGTCTATCGCGGCAAGGAGATTCTCTCGCGCTTCGATATGGATCTCAGGCGCATGCTGCACGAGACGATGGAAAAGAAGGGGATAAAAATCCTCTGCCATGCCGTATCCGAATGGATCAGGAAGCGCCCGGACGGTCGCCTCGATGCTGTCGTCACCGGCGGCAAGATACTGACGGTCGATCAGGTCATGCTCGCCATCGGGCGTCTTCCCAATACCGAAAACATGGGTCTTGAGGGCGTCGGCATCGAGATGACCAAGACCGGCGCTATCAATGTCGACCAATATTCGCGCACCAACATCGACAACATCTGGGCGATCGGCGACGTCACCAACCGCGTGCAATTGACGCCGGTGGCGATCCACGAGGCGATGTGTTTCGTCGAGACCGCCTTCAAGGGCAACCCGACCGCGCCCGACCATGATACAATCGCCACCGCGGTCTTTTCGCAGCCCGAGATCGGCACGGTCGGCCTGTCGGAAGACGAGGCGATAAAACGTTTTTCCGATATTGAGATCTACCGCGCCACCTTCCGGCCGATGCGGCACACGCTGTCGGGCCGCGACGAAAAAATGCTGATGAAGCTGGTGGTCGACGGCGCCTCGAAAAAAGTGCTCGGCGCCCATATCCTTGGGCCGGATGCCGGCGAGATGGCGCAGCTTCTCGGCATTCCGCTGAAGGCGGGGCTGACCAAGGATGATTTCGATCGCACGATGGCCGTGCATCCGACCGCAGCGGAAGAACTCGTCACCATGTACAAGCCGACCTACCGGGTGAAGGACGGCGAGCGCGTCTGACGTTTTGCTTTCGCCCGGACGGAACAGCCGCCGATGTCCTCAAGCTCCTCGAAACACTGCCAACCTGGGGGCGAGCCGGTGATCCGCCCCGACACTGCCGGCTGCAGCGGGCAGGGCAGGATCACCAGCGACACTGGGCAGCGATGTTGTGTCGCCGCTATTTCTGCCTGATGCGGCGAGGGAAGCGCAGCCATCTTTCCTCGACCGGCCTTGGGTGCTCGAGGATGGTGGTGAGCTCGACCGGCAGGCTCGGCGCCAGCGGCTTTTTGGTCGCGACGCCATCCGCGATGGCAACGATGCTGTGGTAGAATTCGGCGCCTGAAAGCGACCTTGGCGGCACGGCCTCGTGCATGATCGAGATCACCGTGACGTCTGGACAATTGTCCTTGATTGCCTGATGGAAGGCGATCTTCCCTTCGGGGTCGAGCGCGCCGGTCGCTTCGTCGAGAAACAGCAGCCCAGGCTGCTGCAGCACGATACGAGCGACAACCAGCTTCTGTTTCTGGCCGCCCGAAAGCACCTGGTCCCAGTTCATGCCCTCGCGGCTTTCATCGGCCATGTGTTCGATGAAATCGCCAAGGCCCGCTCTGTGCAAAGCCGATGCAACCTGCGTGTCGGTGTAATCGCGCTCTGAGCCGGGCAGGCAGACCAGTTGCTTCAGCGAGACCTGCTGCAGCTTGACCTCCTGGGCGGCATAGAAACTTTCGACCCCTTCCGGGAAGACTATGGTACCGCGGCCATAGGGCCACAAGCCGTTGATTGCCTTGATCAGCGATGTCTTGCCGCAACCCGATTCGCCCTTCAGGAACGTCCACTCACCGCGTCGGAAACGCAAATTCGCAGCGCTCAGGAAGGGCGTGGCGTCCTCGCCCTGATGGGTCAGCTCGAGCTTCTGGATGGTCAAGCCGAAAACCGGGTTCTGGCGATCATAGCGGAAATCGGAGCAGCCGGTGAGACTGTAGAATTCCTGCGGGTGCTGGACGTTTTCGATCGCGTTGGCGAGTTCGGTCACGCGTTGGCTGTTGGCCCGCAGAGCCGCAATGGAAGGCATGACATGGATGAACCACGAACACTGACTGATCAGCGAGTTGACCATCTCGGAGCCGGTTATGTAGCCCTTGAGATCGAAACGGTTGTGGATGTAGGGCACGAGGCCCGGCCCGTAGGCGACAATGCGGGCGCCGATGAAATTGTAGACCAGCTCGAACGAACGGTAGCTGGTGTTGACGATGTTCAGCCGCGCCCAAGTGCGGTCGATGTCGACATAAAGCCGGTCGTGCATCGTCTTTTGCACGTTCTCGCCCTGTGATGCGGCGACGTGGAAACTGCGACGCAGGAACGTCGTCAACTCGCCGCGATAACTGCCTTCGGACTGCTGCATCCGGATGTTGAGCCGCTCCAGCAGTCTGCCGAGCTTCACCGCGATCCAGGTGTTCAGCGGCACGTATATGGCGACCGCCAGGAAAGCCAAGACCGCGCTGCCATAGCTGCCGAGGAACTCCAGCCCTTTCACCTCCGCCGAGGTTTCAAGCAGTTTCCGGCCGACGAAATAAAGCGATGTGGCGACAGCCATGACCCCCATGGCGAGGCCGATGGCTCCGCCGGTCATGTCCTTGATCGATTCCTGGACGCGCTGGTCGATGTTGTCGGGAGCAGCAGTGCCGGACGAACCATGCTGGGCATGGAAGTGCGTGTGATTGGTGTCGAGAAGCGCTTCGTTGAAACGGCTGTCCAGCCAACCGCGCCATTTGCGATGCAGCGTTGCGGAAACAAAGGTGCGGATGCCGGTAAAGCCCGCGTCCTTGAGCACGACAAGAAGGATGAGCATGCCGGCATTGGTGAGCAGCGATGCGAGCGGCGTGGTGTTCGCGGCATCGTGGTAAAAGGCGATCGAGTTGACCAGTTCCCCGGATGCTTCGGCGAACCAGACGCCGGCTTTGCTGGAGAGCGCGGTAAACAGCGCGATGACCAGCGTCAGCGTCCAGGCCTCCACCCAGCGGTCCGAGAACCAGTAGGCCCGCATCAGTCCCCAGAAGCTGCGCATCGAGGAAACCGGTGTCAGGAGCGGCGGCCTTGCGGCACCGCGGAGCCATTTTTCCGATATTGAATGTCGCTCTGGTCTACCGACCCGAATCACAATCCCGCCCAAACCTCTTTTAGTTTTGTTACAGACAGTAACACCAATTGATCATTTTCCATTATCTTTTCTCGGTCTGTGGAGGATTGAACCCCTAGCCGTTGCCATTAAGCAACAGCGGCAGCGCCATGCGATGTCGTTCTCGAAGCAGATTATCTCTATAATTTCAATTAGTTGGTGGTTCATGCGGGCGGGCGCCAGCACCTTCCCCAAGGGAAAGCTTTTTGCACAGTTTTGTTAAGCAAGAGCGTGGTCGATCAGCCGATTTTTATGTCGCGGAAGACGAACGGACGCAAAGACGAGTCGTCATCATTGTTGCCATATCGACCCTGGCGGCAGCCGGAAAAGTGACCGGAGGGCGTTGGCTGCTGTGGCAATGTCGCCAAACGCGCCTATGGAATGGCGTCTATCAGTTCGCTTTCTCCAACTCGCCCCGCGCCTTGGCCGCCGCAACCTGGCGAATGGCGTCGGTGAGCGTGTCGGCGTCCTGCGCGCCCATCACCGCATACTTGCCCTCAAGCAGGAAGCACGGCACGCCCGTGATACCCATGCGCGAAGCGGTGGCGATTTCGGTGCGCACCGCCTCGACATCGGCGTCAGTCGGCAAAAGCGTCTCGACCACGGATGCATCCATGCCGGCCTCGCGGGCGGCGTTGATCAGAACGGCATGATCGCCGAGATTGGCGCCTTCCTCGAAATTCAATTGGAACAGACGTCGCACCAGCCGGTTCTGCATGACCTCGCCGGCGGCACCAGCCCAGCGGATGACGCGGTGCGCGTCCAGCGTGTTGGGCGCGACCTTGATGGCGGCGAAGGCGAAGTTGATCCCCTCGGCTTCGCCCAGTGGCTCGATGCGGGCGTGGATCTCGCGGACGCGTTCCTCGCTGCCGAACTTGGCCACCATGTATTCGCGGCGATCCTTGCCTTCAGGCGGGATGGTCGGGTCGAGCTGGAACGGCCGCCAGCGTATGTGCACGTCGACATCGCTTGCCGCGGCGATCGCCTTGTCGAGCCGCTTCTGGCCGATGAAGCACCACGGACAGACGACGTCGGAGACCACATCGACGGTAATCGACTTCTCGTCGCTCATCTTGATCTCCTGTTCCGAAGAGGTCACTTCGGCTTGCGCCACCATGTCGGCAGTCTATAGCCGGATATGGGAGTCTTTCGCGGATGTTCCAGATAGCTCCAGTAGGCGAGCCATTGCTGCGTGTTGTGCTGCATCGGAACCATGTAGTGGCCGGAGATCAGCAACCTGTCGAGGACCCGGACGGCGGCAACATAATCTTCGCGGCTGCGGGCGTCGAGCATCGCCTCTAGTGCGGCATCTATCGCCGGATCGGCGACGCCGGCAAGGTTGAATGACCCTTCGGCATTGGCGGCAGCTGATCCCCAGCGCCCGAACTGCTCAATGCCCGGCGACAGCGAGTTCTCGAAGCCGCTGGCGCCGATCAGCACATCGAAATCGAAACGTTGCTTGCGCGACTGGATTTGGTCGCCGTCAAGGCTGCGGATGGTGACAGCGATGCCGATCTTCGCCAGCGTGCGCTGGTAGATGGCGGCAAGGCGCTCCTCGTTCTGCGAGGCGGTCAGGATCTCGAAGCCGAAGGGTTTCCCCTCGGGATCGAGCATCACTCCATCCTGCAAGGTATGGCCTGCGCCCTTCAATATGTCGAAGGCAGCTTTCAGCACCTTGCGGTCCTGGCCCGAGCCGTCGGTGACGGGTGGCCGCCAAGTGCCGTCCATGACATCGGCTGGCACACGACCCGGGTAGGGTGCCAGAAGCGCCTTTTCCCTGTCGTCGGCCGGATGGCCGAGCGCGGAAAGCTCGGAATTCTGCCAATAGCTCATGGTGCGCATGTACTTACCGCCAAACAAGTTCTTGTTGGCCCATTCGAAGTCGTAGAGCATGCCGAGCGCGCGTCGAACGACCGGATTGGAAAACTTCTGCAGCCGTGTGTTGAACAGGAACCCCGTCACCACTGGCGGGATGCCGGTGTCGAACGTTTCGGCGATCACGTCGCCCTTGTGGAAGGCCGGGAAGTCGAGATCGCGCTCGCGCTTGACCGGATCGCTGTCGTCGTCGATGGCGCAGATGCCTTTCTTGAAAGCTTCCAGCTTGGCGTTGGCATTGAGGAAATATTCTATGGTGATCTGGTCGTAATTGTCGAAACCGCGCTTGGCGGGGATGTCCTTGCCCCAATAATTTGGGTTGCGCTTGAACACGATGCGCTGGCCAGGCGCCACGTGCGCCACGGTGTACGGGCCGCTGCCGATCACAGGTTTCAGCGTGGTCCTGTCGAAGGTCTCCTTGTCGAAAGCGTGCTTCGGTACGATTGGCGTCATCGCGATAACCAACGGAGTCTCGCGGTTGGCCTTGTCATTGAATGTAAAGCGCACGCTGTGGTCGCCGATTTTTTCGAGTCTGGCGACCATGCTCATACGGGCGCTGTAGGGTGGCCGGCCTTTCTCGGTAAAGACGTCGTAAGTGAACAGCACGTCTTCCGCAGTCATCGGTTGGCCATCAGACCACTTGGCCCTCGGATCGAGGTGGAATTCGATGCTCTTGCGCTCTGGATCCATGTCGGCAGTGTCGGCAAGCAGGCCATAAAGACTGAAGGCTTCATCGTCATTGCGCTGCATCAACGGCTCGAAGACGAGATTGCCGAAGATCCTATCGATCATGCCGCGTGCCGTCGTACGCAGGCTTTTCAGGATGAACGGGTTGAGATTGTCGAAGCTGCCGACGACGCAATAGGTGATGCTGCCGCCCTTCGGCGCATCGGGATTGACGTAGTTGAAATGCGTATAGTCGGCCGGCAGCGCCGGCTCGCCTTGCATGGCGATCGCGTGTTTCGGCTCCGATACAGCTGGCTGAAGCGAAAGTGTGATAAAAGAGATCGCGGCGATCAGCCAAACAAGAACGCGGCCCATGACCGTCTCCTTACTGGGTCGGCTTGATGATTCGGAGCGCACCCTAGCATGAGCCGGCCGCCTCCCGGTCAATCGCGCGTTCAAGAATTGCGAGTATCGGGCTGGATTCGGCACCGCTAGCGGTGTAACACGCCGTCCGAGTCATTCTGTTGCCTCATTTCGGCAACAGGTAGCTGGACCACACGGCGCGAAGAAGCCGGTCCTGGGATCATTTGAGAGGAAGTTCACGATATGACGAGCCTGAACAGCAACGCGTACCGCCTGTCGGTCCTGGCCGCCGGCGTGGTCGGCTTTCTGGGCGCACAACTTCCAGCAGCTCTTGCGCAGCAGCAACAGCAGATTCCGCAGGGTTGGTTCAAAGCCTGCACCAAGCAGGAAGACGTCGACATCTGCAATGTCCAGAACATCACCACTGCCGGTAACGGCCAGCTCGTCACCGGCGTCAGCCTGATCGAATTGAAGGGCAAGATAAACCGCAAGGTGTTCCAGGTGACGGTTCCGACCGGTCGCCTGGTTCCTCCCGGCATTGGCCTTCAAATCGATACCGGGAAGGCGCAGAAGCTCGATTATGTGATCTGCTTCCCCGACCGCTGCGTGGCGGAAGTGCCGCTGACCGACCAGCTCGTCGCCTCCTTCAAGAAGGGTTCGAACCTGACGCTGACCTCGGTCAATTTCCAGAACCAGCCGAACCCGATCAAGATCGCGCTGACCGGCTTCAGCGGCGCCTTCGACGGGCCGCCGCTGCAGCAGTCGGACATCGAGGATCGGCAGAAGAAGCTTCAGGATTTCGTTGCCAAGAACAATCAGGACTTCGCCAAGAAGCTCAAGGAAGAGCAGGACAAGGCGAAGACCGCCAACTGATCGCCCCTCGGGGCGAATAAGACAATTTCTCAAGCCAAGAAAAAAGCGGGGTCATGCCCCGCTTTTTTGTTCCGGCCGGCCATTTTTTGATCCCATCAGGCCCGCAATCCGTCAGGTCAATGTCTTGACTGGCGTCTCGGCTCGTAGCGGCCGTCCGGCCTCTTGTCGAACATCTCGCCGATCTCCGGATGCCGCACCGGTTCGCCAGACTGATCCTCGAGCAGGTTCTGCTCAGACACATAGGCGATGTATTCCGTTTCCGAATTCTCGGCGAGCAAATGGTAGAAGGGCTGGTCCTTGCGCGGCCGCACATCCGCGGGGATCGCCTCATACCATTCGTCGGTGTTGGCGAATTGCGGGTCGACATCAAAAATGATGCCGCGGAACGGAAACAGCCGGTGGCGAACCACCTGTCCGATCGAGAATTTGGCTGTTTTCATCATCGTACTCACCACTAAGTCCTAGGAGTGCCGCGCCCTTGGAATGCGCAAAGACTCTCTAAGACTTTGAATTTACGCATTACGCTTCAAAAAATCGAGCCCGACTTAGGGCTGATGCCTGACCCTCCTTGACGCAGACGCCGCATCAATTCAATGTCGAAGTGCCTGATCAATGCCGAAGCGCTTGACGGCACATCAAGCTACAGACCAGCCCGCCCGAGGGGCGTGCTACCGCCGGACTTGTTTCCTTAAGCCACCGGCGAGCGCGGTAAAACCACTGCCGGGCCGCAGCCCCTCGCGCATGAAAAAGGCGCGAAGCGGCGCGAATCCGCCGAGCACGCCGAGGCCGGCGCTGCGCGCGATCTGTGCCGGCAGCATGTCCGAGAGCAGCGACTTGTTGAGCAGGTTGACCGCGCCGCTGCGTGCCAGAATGTCGGGCCGCCGCCTGAAATCGTAAGCCGCGAGTGCCTTGACGGCACCTGGATCGGTTCTGTTTTCGCAAGCAATCCCAACAAGATCGTCGATATCCCTGATACCAAGATTGAGACCTTGCGCGCCGATCGGCGGGAACACATGGGCGGCTTCGCCGACAAGTGCCACCCGGTTGCGCGCGAAGAATCGGGGCGTCACGCCCGAAAGCGCGTAGATCTGCCGGCCGGGCTCGACAGACACCCGGCCCAGCATCGATTGCATCCGCTGTTCGACCCGCATCGAAAGCGTCGCATCGTCCAGCGCCACAAGTTCCTTCGCCGTTTCCGGTTCTACCACCCAGACAAGGCTGGACCGGTTGCCGGGCAGGGGAACCTGGGTGAACGGGCCGGTCTCGGTGTGGAATTCGGTCGAGGTGAAAGCGTGATCGCTGCGGTGGCCGAAATTGAGAACCAGTGCCGCCTGCGGATAGGACCGGGCGGATGTCGAGATGCCGGCAGCCTCGCGGGCCGGCGACAGACGCCCGTCGGCAGCGACCGCCAGCGATGCTGCAACCTCGCTGCCGTCAGACAGGATCGCACGGGCATGATCGGCGTCAAGGCGCCAGGTCGCCACCATCGCTTTTCGCCATTCGATGCTGGAATGTGCGGCTACGGCCCCGGCAAGTGCAGGGTTGAGCGCGCTGTTGGGTAAATTCAGCCCGAACTGCTGCTCGCCGATTTCACTGGCACGAAAAATGACCACCGGGCTGCGGATCAGCCGGTTGGTTGCATCGACTATGCGCATAACCTTCAGCGGTGCGGCCTTGGACCTCACCTCATCGAGGACGCCTAACCGCTCGAGGACCTTCAGGGCTGGGGTCATCAAAGCCGTCGTTCGGCCGTCTTGGCCATTTGCCTCAGGTCCGACGAGCGTCACGGGAAAGCCGGCATCCGCAAACCCAAGCGCTGCGATCAGCCCTGCCGGGCCACTGCCGGCAACCAGTATCCGTGCTGTTTGCTGATGGTCCAAGTTCGCTTCCGGATTGTGATGCGAGGCGGTCGGTCCGACCTGACAAGCATATAGGTCAGATCATACGGCTTGATCAACGCGGCGATTCGGCCCATTCGATTGCCATGATCGGCCAAGACCATGATTTCAGCCATCTCGATCGTGTCGGCCGCGCCATGGCGAGCGTCTCGCGCAATCCCCGACTGGCGGTGAACATATTTTTGGGCGCAGGCGTCCTCCTGGCCTGGCTGCTTCTCGGCGCCATGGCGATTCGCGGCGCCGAAAGCCGGGTTCCGGGCATCGATGCACCCGGCGACATGATGCTCAGATATCTGCCGCAGCTGCCGCTGCCGGGTTTTCTCGACCGCTTCTTCACTCTTTGTCTTGCACCCGCGCCGCTCGACGGAGGCGTTGGCGTGCAGGCCGGAGCGCTCATCGTCATGTGGTTCCTGATGGCGATCGCCACCATGCTGCCCTCGGTGGCGCCGATGATCCGCACCTATTGCGAGATTGCCGATACGGCGCGGATCAAGGGCGAGCCGGTCGTCCATCCGCTGGTCCTGGTCGCCGGTTACCTCGGCGTGTGGTTGGCCGCGTCGGCAGTGTTTGCAGCGCTGACGCTCATCGTCCACGCCTTCGCCTCACCTGTGAAGGTGCTCGATCCAGTGGTCGGAGCGACAGGAGCAGTCGCGCTTCTGGTCGCCGGCCTCTACCAGTTCAGCGGCCTGAAGGAAGCCTGCCTGACGAAATGCAAAAACCCGTTCTCGATCCTGTTTTCGAACTGGAGCGCGAGGCCCGGCCGCATTTTCCGGCTCGGCGTGGAGCAGGGCGTCTGGTGCCTCGGCTGCTGCTGGGCGCTGATGCTGGTGATGTTCGTGGTCGGTGTGATGAACGTGTTCTGGATGGCGCTGATCGGCCTGTTCACCTTGATCGAGAAACAGACGGCGGGCAGGCTGCCAACCCGGATCGCCGGTGCGATACTGCTTGTCTGGGCAGCCGCCCTGCTAGTAGTCTCGGCATAGGGAGAGAATTCGATGGCAGATCAAGCCTGGGCAATGAAGGGAGAGCTGGTGCTCTCCTGCAATTGCACGGTTTTTTGCCCTTGCGTGCTGTCTCTCGGCAGTCATCCGCCGACCGAGGGCTATTGTCAGACCTGGGCGGGGTTCCGCATCGATGCCGGCCATTTCGGCGACGTCGACCTGTCCGGCCTCAACCTTGGGTTGATCATGGAAATCCCCGGCTATATGAGCCGCGGCAACTGGACCGCCGGACTGTTCATCGACAAGCGCGCCTCAGTCTACGCGGTAAAGGCGTTGACCAGGATTTTCACCGGCAAGGCTGGCGGAACCACCTCGCTGCTCTCCATCCTGGTCGGAAAGTTCCTCGGCGTCGAGCAAGCGCCGGTCACCTATGAGACGCGCGACAGGACACGGATCTTCCAGATTCCGAAAATCATCGACGGGGCGGTGACGCCGATTGTCGGCAAGGACCGCGACAAGGATACGGTGATCAGCAATTCGGAATACTGGATCGCACCGGAAATCATCGTCGCCAGGTCCGACAAGAGCAAGATGCGGGCCTTCGGCCGCAACTGGAATTTTGCCGGCCGCTCGGCCGAAATCTGCAAGCTGGACTGGCGGGGCCCGTGAGCAAGAAAACAACGGCCAGGAAAATCACGGACAGGATCCCGAGGCCAAAGAAGAAAGTCACATGGCCGCAGGCGCGCGCGTTTTCGGTCCATCTGCTGACCGCGTCGGGCTCGTTCCTGGCGTTCCTGTCGCTGGTGGCGGCGAGCGAGCAGCGCTGGACGGCGATGTTCTGGTGGCTGGGACTGGCGCTGTTCGTCGATGGCATCGACGGGCCGATCGCCAGGAAACTCGAGGTCAAGGAAATCCTGCCGACATGGTCGGGCGAACTCCTCGACAACATCATCGACTACGTCACCTACGTGCTGATACCGGCCTTCGCGCTTTACCAGCGCGGCTTCATGGGTGAGGGCCTGTCGTTCCTGTCGGCCGCGATCATCGTCGTATCGAGCGCGATCTACTATGCCGACACCGGTATGAAGACCAAGGAAAACTTCTTCAAGGGGTTTCCGGTGGTCTGGAACATGGTGGTGTTCACGCTGTTCGTCATCGATCCGGGACAATGGGTTTCCTTCGCCGTGGTCGTGGTGGCCGGCATTCTGACCTTCGTGCCGATCAATTTCATCCACCCGGTGCGGGTGGTGCGGCTGCGCCCGATCAACCTTGGCATGACGCTGCTATGGTGCGCTTTCGGAGCGCTGGCGCTGGCGCAGGCAGCTCTTGCCGCCTTCTACGACCAGATCGGCGTCCTTGGCGAGCAGGTGAGTGTCTTCACCAAGATCGGCATCACGGTCACCGGACTTTACCTCGCATGCATCGGCGGTATCATGCAGCTCTTTCCAACGCTCGGCGCCAAGAAAACCTGATCCCAATAGAGTCTGGTCCCAAGAGAGCCTCATCAATGTCCAAAGCAATACGCATCCACGCCAATGGCGGTCCGGAGGTTCTGACCTATGAGGACGCTGATCCGGGCCAACCCGGCTCGGGACAAATCCTGGTCAAGCATACGGCGATCGGCCTCAATTTCATCGACGTCTATCATCGCTCCGGCCTTTATCCGCCGCCAGGCGGTTTCCCGCTGATCCCCGGCAGCGAGGCGGCCGGGGTGGTGGTGGAAGTCGGCGCGGATATCGACTGGCTGAAGCCGGGCGACCGCATCGCCTACGCCGTCACGACTGGCGCCTATGCCGAGCAGCGCGTGATCGCCGCCGACCACGTGGTGAGGGTGCCGGACGGCATCAGCGATGAGCAGGCGGCCGCCATGATGCTGAAAGGGATGACGGCGGAATATCTGCTGCGCCGTACCTTCAAGGTGAAGGCGGGCGACACGATCCTGTTTCACGCGGCGGCCGGGGGCGTCGGACTGATCCTCGGCCAATGGGCCAAGCACCTTGGCGCAACCGTGATCGGCACCGCCAGTTCCGCCGACAAGATCGAGCTCGCCAAGGCGCATGGCTTCGACCACGTCATCAACTATCGCGAGCAGGACTTCGTCGCCGGCGTCCTCGCCATCACCGGCGGCAAAAAGTGCGACGTCGTCTATGATTCGGTCGGCAACGACACCTTTCCGGCCTCGCTCGACTGCCTGAAGCCGCTCGGCATGTTCGCCAGCTTCGGTCAATCGTCAGGACCGGTCCCGCCGTTCAGCATGTCGTTGCTGGCGCAGAAAGGTTCGCTGTTTGCAACCAGGCCGACGCTGTTCGTCTACAACGCCAAGCGCGAAGACCTGGAGGCGTCCGCCGCCGCGCTGTTCGAAATCGTGCTCAGCGGCGCGGTCAAGATCAAGATCAACCAGCGCTACGCGCTCAAGGATGCCGGCAAGGCGCACTCAGATCTTGAAGGCCGCAGGACAACCGGGACCACCATTCTTATCCCTTGAGCCTTGCGATCGCTTAGAGCGGCGTGCGTCCACTTGGACGCACAAAGCACGCTCTAACATTTTGAATCTACGCATCGTGCTTTCCGAAAATCGATTTCGATTTTCGGGCCGATGCGTTAGGTTTCCGCTGAAATTCTTGAAGCTCTTTCAAGACGGGTGCCGCTTTGCGATGACAGCAGGCCGCGCATACCATGCCTGCGGGAACACAGAACATATCTGGCAAACCAGATGGGAGGCACTGTGAGTGCAAAACAGGACGACGCAAACCTGCTCGAGGTTCGTGGCCTTACCAAGACGTTCGGCACGCTGACAGCGTGCGACCATATCGATCTCAACGTCGCAAAAGGCGAAATCCACGCGTTGCTCGGCGAGAACGGCGCCGGCAAGTCGACGCTCGTCAAAATGCTGTTCGGAACATTGGAGCCCAATTCGGGCGAGATTTTCTGGAACGGTCAGGCGGTCACGATCACCAATCCCGGCTTTGCGAAGAAGCTCGGCATCGGCATGGTGTTCCAGCATTTTTCGTTGTTCGAGGCACTGACGGCGGCCGAGAACATCGCGTTGTCATTGGACGACGGTTCGCCGATCAGCACGATCGCCGCGAAGGCGAGGGCGCTTTCCTACAGCTACGGCCTGCCGCTCGACCCGCAGTCGCTGGTCGGCGATCTGTCGGTCGGTGAGCGCCAGCGTATCGAGATCATCCGCTGCCTCCTGCAGACGCCGCAGCTCATCATTCTCGACGAGCCGACTTCGGTGCTGACGCCGCAGGAAGCCGACAAGCTGTTCGAGACGCTCGAACGGTTGCGCTCGGAAGGAAAGTCCATCCTCTACATTTCGCACCGGCTGGAAGAGGTCAAGCGCATCTGCGACCGCGCCACCGTGCTGCGTCACGGCAAGGTGGTTGGCCATTGCAACCCGCGCAAGGAAACCGCGGCATCGCTGGCACGCATGATGGTCGGCAACGACGTGCAGGCCGTGGTGCGCGCGCCGGTTCAGGGTATCGAGAGGGCGCAGCCGCTGCTTGAAATTCGCGCACTCAGCCGCAGGCCGGCAACGCCGTTCTCGATCCCGCTCAGGAACATCAACCTGACGGTACGCGCCGGCGAAGTGATCGGCATTGCAGGCGTTGCCGGCAACGGCCAGGGCGAGTTCTTCGAATCCGTTTCCGGCGAGGTGCCGCAGCAGGATACCGCCTCGGTGCGCATCCGCGGCAAGGATGCCGGCGGCCTCAGCATCACCGGCAGGCGGCTGATGGGCGCTGCCTTCGTGCCGGAAGAGCGGCTCGGCCACGGTGCAGCACCCCGCATGAAGCTTTCGGAAAACCTGCTTCTGTCGCGCCATGCCACCGACGGCAAGGTGTTTGTCGGCGCCGGCGGAATGGTCAAAAGCGATGCGACCTATGCCGCTGCCCAGCGCATCATCAAGGCGATGGATGTGCGCAAGAGCGCTCCGGATCCGGAGGCGGCAGCGCTTTCAGGCGGCAATCTGCAGAAATTCATTGTCGGCCGCGAACTCGACCGCAGGCCAAGCGTCATGGTCGTCAATCAGCCGACATGGGGCGTCGACGCCGGTGCCGCCGCCCACATTCGCCAGACGCTGATCGAATTGGCGCGCAGCGGCTCGGCAGTGCTGGTCATTAGCCAGGACCTCGACGAATTGTTCGAGATATCCGACGCGATCGCGGTGATGCACAATGGCGAATTGTCGAAGCCTTTGCCGATCGCTGAGGCGACGTTCGAAAAGATAGGACTGCTGATGGGCGGGGCCGAGCCAGGTCACGCCGAACACGCTCTGGAGACGTCATGATGCGCCTCGAACTCGTCAAACGGCCACAGCGCTCGATGCTGTTCTCGGCGCTGTCGCCCTTCATTGCATTCGTGTTGACGATCATCGCCGGCGCCATCCTGTTCGCGCTGCTTGGCGTCAATCCGTTGAAGGCGTTCCAAATTTACTTCCTCGAGCCGGTCGGTCAGGTCTGGCAGCTGCATGAACTGGCGATCAAGGCGGCACCGCTCATCCTGATCGGGGTCGGCCTGTCGGTCTGCTACAAGGCCAACATCTGGAATATCGGCGCGGAAGGCCAATTCATCCTGGGCGGCATCGTCGGCTCGAGCATTCCGGTGCTGTTTCCGCAGTTTGAAGGGCCGCTGGTGCTGCCGCTGATGCTGCTGTTCGGCATGGTCGGCGGTGCCGCATACGCCGCCATTCCCGCCTTGCTCAAGACGCGCTTCAACACCAACGAGATCCTGACCAGCCTGATGCTGGTCTATGTCGCGCAGCTGTTCCTCGACTGGCTGGTGCGCGGGCCGTGGCGCGATCCGAAGGGTTTTAATTTCCCGCAGACGATACAGTTCAACGACTCGGCCATCCTCCCGGAACTGATGCCGGCCTCAGGCCGTGCCAATTGGGGTTTCGTGTTCGCGCTGGTCGCGGCGGTGCTGGTCTGGATCCTGATGAGCCGCATGCTGAAAGGCTTTGAGGTCCGCGTGCTCGGCTCAAGCCCCAGGGCAGGGCGCTTCGCCGGCTTCGGTATCAACCGGATGGTGTTCTTCGCCTTCATGCTGTCGGGTGCACTGGCCGGACTTGCCGGCATCTCGGAAGTCTCCGGCGCCATCGGCCAGCTGCAGCCGGTGATTTCACCCGGCTACGGCTTTGCCGCCATCATCGTGGCGTTCCTCGGCCGGCTCAATCCGCTAGGCATCGTCGCGGCGGGCCTGGTGCTGGCGCTGACCTATCTTGGCGGCGAAGCGGTGCAAAGCGCGCTCGGCATATCCGACAAGGTGGCGCGCGTGTTCCAGGGCATGCTCCTGTTCTTCGTGCTCGGCTGCGACACCCTCATTCACTACCGCATTCGTCTGATCGGCTTTGCCGCGCCGAAGCTTGAATCCGCGCCGAAGCTGGAGGAGGCCCGCTGATGGACATCACCGTCAACATTCTTTTGACCATCGCAACCGCGGCGACGCCTTTGCTGATCGCGGCGATCGGCGAGCTGGTGGTCGAACGTTCCGGCGTGCTCAATCTCGGTGTCGAAGGCATGATGATCATGGGGGCGGTCGGCGGTTTCGGCGCCGGCTATCTCACCGGATCGCCGTGGATCGGGTTGTTGGCGGCGATCGCCTTGGGTGCGGTGTTTTCGCTGCTGTTCGCCGTCATGACGCTGTCGCTGGCCACCAACCAGGTGGCGACCGGCCTGTCGCTGACATTGCTCGGCCTCGGGCTTTCCGGCATGATGGGCACCAGCTTTGTCGGCCAGCCCGGCGCGAGGCTGCCAAACCTCGACATTCCCGGCCTGACAGCGATCCCCGTTATAGGCAGGTTGTTGTTCGGCCAGGACCCGATCTTCTACATCTCAATCGCATTGACCACCGCTGTCATGTGGTTCCTGTTCAAAACCCGAACCGGCCTCACACTGCGCTCGATCGGCGACAGCCACACATCGGCCCATGCGCTTGGCATCCAGGTCATCCGCTACCGCTATCTGGCAGTGATTTTCGGCGGCGCCTGTGCAGGCCTTGCCGGGGGCCACCTGTCGCTGGTCTACACGCCGCAGTGGGTGGAGAACATGACCGCCGGGCGGGGCTGGATCGCGCTGGCGCTGGTCGTGTTCGCATCATGGCGGCCATGGCGGGTGCTGGCCGGCGCCTATATCTTCGGCGCGGTATGGATCGGCCAGCTTCATGCACAGGCTTTTGGCATTCCGGTTCCCTCGCAACTGCTTTCTTCGTTACCCTATCTGGCAACCATCGTGGTTCTCGTTCTAATCTCGCGCAACAAGCGTTTGACGATGATGAACACACCGGCTTCCTTGGGGCAGCCATTCGTTCCGGATCGTTGACAATAAAAGACAAACGGGAAGCTCCAAGGCTTAACTCAGAGAGGTAACACGATGAAAAAACTGCTTATTGCGCTGGTGGCCACGGCGGCGACATTGTCGCTGGCAGCGACCGCCGAAGCTCAGGAAAAGCTGAAAGCCTGCTGGGTCTACACCGGCCCGATAGGCGATTTCGGCTATTCGTATCAGCATGACCAGGGCCGCCTGGACGTAGAAAAGGCACTCGGCGACAAGGTCGAGACCGCATATCTGGAGAACGTCTCCGAGGGTCCCGATGCCGATCGTGCCTTCGAGCGCCTGGCGCGCGAGGGATGCAAGATCATTTTCGGCACGTCCTTCGGCTTCATGGACCCCGAAGTGAAGGTCGCCAAGAAGTTCCCCGACGTGATGTTCGAACACGCGACCGGCTACAAGACGGCCGAAAATCTCGGCATCTACAATGCGCGTTTCTACGAAGGCCGCTACATCCTCGGCCAGATCGCCGCCAAGCAATCGAAGTCGGGCGTCGCCGGCTACATCGTTTCGTTCCCGATTCCCGAGGTGGTGATGGGCATCAATTCCTTCATGCTCGGCGCCCAGTCAATCAAGCCGGATTTCAAGGCGAAGATCGTCTGGGTCAATTCATGGTTCGATCCGGGCAAGGAAGCCGATGCCGCCAAGGCTCTGTTCGACCAGGGCGCCGACATCATCGTCCAGCACACCGACTCGACCGCTCCCCTGCAAGTCGCCGAAGAGCGCGGGCTGCAGGGCTTCGGCCAGTCTTCGGACATGATCAAGTTCGCTCCCAAGGCACAGTTGACCTCGATCGTCGACGATTGGGGGCCGTATTATATCGGCCGGGTGAAGGCTGCACTCGACGGCACCTGGAAGCCCGGCAATGTCTGGCTGGGCATCAAGGATGGCGCCGTTAAGATGGCCCCTTACACCAACATGCCCGACGACGTGAAGGCGATGGCGGAAGCCACCGAGAAGAAGATTATCGACGGATGGAATCCTTTCACCGGGCCGATTGCCAAGCAGGACGGAACGCCGTGGCTGAAGGACGGCGAAGTCGCCGACGACGCGACACTGCTCGGCATGAACTTCTACGTCAAGGGCGTCGACGACAAGCTGCCGCAGTAAGCGCAAGCCTTGGCTCGGCCGGCTTTCGCCGGAACAGGAGCGGGCGCCTTTGGGCGCCCTCTTTTCACCTGCAGAGCTTCGAAGGTTAACCTGCCCGGCTGCGAATCCCACTCACGAAAGTTCAGCGGGCGACTATCGTGTGAACGCCCGTAGGCAGCCTGATACGATCCGATGTGGGAGCGAGCGCCGGGCGCCCATCCGTCATGATCTGCCATATCTCGACGGCGCCGCCAAGCGGCGCTTCCTCATTGCGGTAACGGTTCACGCCAACGAAGAGCTTTTGTCCCGTGCGATCAAAAGCGAGTCCTTGCGGCAGCACGCCTGCGAGCGGCCATTCGCCGTGCGGCGATAGCCGTCCTGTTTCAGAGTCCAGCTGATAGAGGCTGAGCGACGCCTGCTCCGTCCACTCGCGCGAGCCATCTGGCTTACCGGTGCCGCGAAGATTGGACGTGACAAGAAAGCGGCCGTCGGGGCTGAAGGCGATCGTCTCGGCGCCCCAGCCACCAAGCGCGATGCGAGGCACGGTGTGCCTTGCTGCGTCGCCCGTCGTCCCGACATCGGCAAGCCGGACTGTGGTGAGGATGCCCTCCTGAACGCCATAGAAACCAGCCGTATCGATTCCCCATTGAACATCGGAGGTGATGTAGTAGCGGCCGTCCGGCGAAAAGCGGCCGACAAAGGGGAACTTGTTCGTCTGGATGCGATTGCCCCAGGGACGAATAGCAGAAACCGCTCCGTCCTCTCCGCGCAGCACCTCGTAGAAGGCAACCTGACCACGGTCGATGAGATTGACCCCAACATACCGGCCGCTTGGATGCCACTGCACCCAGGTCGCCTTCAATGGAATGAAACCCGTTGACGGCTCAAGACCGAGACCGAAGCTGGATGCTTGGCCGAACCGACCCTCTTTGACCGGTACGAAAGTGAGTTCGTGTTCGGCGTCGGCAGTAATTGCGGCGATGAGATCGCCAGCAGGATTGAGATGGATCGCCTGCGGCTGGATTCCGATCCTCACGCTGTCGACCACCGCCGAGCGGCCGCCATCGAACTGGAGCGATCGGATCGTGTCGCCTTGCTGCAACTCGTCGAGGCGGGTCGCCCGTTCGGAGCGTTGACGGAAGGTTTCGGCGACGAAAACGAACTGGCCATCCAGGGAGACGTCTAGTGCTCCGGGCGGCCCGTAGGTCGAATTCGAAACCTCCGTCATCGCAACAGAGCGAGACCGCTCAGTCGGCGAGGTGATGATGGACAGCGTATCCCGATTGTGAGGATCTGGAGGCCCGAGCTCGCCCGTCTCGTAGACGGTCGGCACCATATCGACATCCGACAACGCGAAGACGGTCCCTCCGCGACTTTCGGCCGGCTGAGCGCTTGAGAGGTTCGGCATCAGGAATAGAACAATAGCAGCGAGAGAACAGCGTCGCATCGATGTCTCCATATCGATTGAAGGCGCCTATTTTCGGGGTTCGCTTTCAGTCGTCAAATCGATATTTGACATCTCAATATTCCTCTCAGTAATAAGACCTGGGAGGTCCAGCATGAATCTGGCTTCGATCGATCTGAACCTGCTTGTCGCCTTCGACGCTCTGCTCAGTGAAGGCAGCGTGAGCGCGGCGGCAGCCCGTATCGGGCTCAGCCAGCCGGCGATGAGCAAGCGCCTCGCCCATCTGCGTCGGCTTTTCGCCGATGATCTTTTCGTCCGTCATGCCGATGGCGTGCGGCCGACCGAAAAGGCGCTCGACCTCGCCGATCCGATCCGGGCCGCGCTACGCCAGATCCAGGATGCGCTGGGAGGGTTCGGCCAGTTCTCGCCGGAGCGATCGGGTCGCATCTTCAGGATCGCGACCACCGATCACATCGCGGCGACTTTAATGCCCGGACTGATGCCGGTGCTCCGTTCAGCGGCGCCGAGAATTTCGATCGTCCTGCGCAGCCTACACCGACAGGAAATCGTCGATTGTCTCGAGAAGGGCTCGATAGACCTTGCGATCACTATCCTGCCCGATGCGCCGACGACGATCAAACGTGCATCACTCTTCCACGTGAACTGGCTATCGATCGTCTCGGCCGAGCATCCTGAGATCCGCGACGCGATGACGCTCGAACTCTTTCTGAAGTATCCGCACTTGCTGGTCACTCATGTCGGCGACCTGAAGGGCTACGTTGATCGCCTTCTGGACGACCGCGGCCTGAAGCGGACCGTTGCAATGAGCCTGCCTTATGCGCTCGCCGTGCCGGCAATCATCGCCCAGACGGACATGATCTGCACCTTGTCGGCAAACGTGATCCGGCTGACGAATTGGCCGCGCGTGCGCTCTTTTCCGCTGCCCTTCGACTACTTCGGTTATCAGGAAACTTTGCTATGGCATCGGAGGAACGACAGCGATCCCGGTCACGCCTGGCTCAGGCGAATGCTTATCCGTGTAAGCGAAACAGTCACGTCTTAGAGCGCTTTGCGTTTTGGTCGAACCAAAACCGCGCTCTAACTCTCTATTTTAACGCATTTTGTCGGACGCCAAACGAAGACGTTTGGCTGCAAAATGCTCTAGCAGAAGGGGTCTTCCCCCCGCCGGCGATCAGACCGCCGAACCGTAGAGATCGTAGGCGTCGGCGCGGTCGATCTTGACCGTGACGATGTCGCCGGCGCGCAACGGGCGCCGCGACTGGATATGCACCGAGCCATCGATTTCGGGTGCGTCGTATTTGGTTCGGCCCTTCGCCGAGGTACCATGGGCCTCGTCAATCAGGACTGGCAGGCGCTTGCCGACCTTCCTTGCGAGCTGCGTCGCCGAGATCTTCTGCTGGCGCTGCATGAAGCGGTGCCAGCGCGCTTCCTTGATCTCCTGCGGTACCTGTTCGAGGCCGAGATCATTGGAGCGGGCGCCCCTGACCGGCTCGTATTTGAAACAGCCGGCGCGATCGATCTTGGCTTCGTCCAGCCAGTCGAGCAGCATCTCGAAATCGTCGTCCGTCTCGCCGGGAAAGCCGACGATGAAGGTGGAGCGGATGGCAAGATCCGGACAGATTTCGCGCCAGCCGCGAATGCGGTCGAGCGTCTTTTCGCCATGGGCGGGCCGGCGCATGTTCTTCAGCACCTGCGGCGAGGCGTGCTGGAACGGGATGTCCAGATAGGGAAGGATCTTTCCTTCGGCCATCAGCGGGATGACATCGGCGACATGCGGGTAGGGGTAGACGTAGTGCATGCGTACCCAGACGCCGAGCTTGCCGAGTTCCTCCGACAGATCGAGGAATTTCGCCCGCACTTCGCGATCGCCGAACATGCTGCTCTGGTACTTGATGTCGATGCCGTAGGCGCTGGTGTCCTGCGAAATGACCAGGATTTCCTTGACTCCGGCGTTGCCCAGTTTCTCGGCCTCGCGCAGCACGTCGGCCGCCGGCCGCGAGACGAGATCGCCGCGCAGCGCCGGGATGATGCAGAAGGTGCAGCGGTTGTTGCAGCCCTCCGAAATCTTGAGATAGGCATAGTGGCGCGGCGTGAGCTTGACGCCTTGCGGCGGCAACAGGTCGACATAGGGATCGTGGCTCGGGGGCGCGGCCTCATGCACTGCAGCCATCACGCTCTCGTAAGCCTGCGGACCGGTGATGGCGAGAACGTTGGGATGTTTTTCGCGGATGACGTCCGGTTCGGCGCCGAGACAGCCGGTGACGATGACCCTGCCGTTCTCCGAAAGGGCGGAGCCGATGGCATTGAGCGATTCATCGCGAGCCGAATCGAGAAAGCCGCAGGTGTTGACGACGACCAGATCGGCGCCGTCATGCTTGCGCGCGATCTCATAGCCCTCGGCGCGCAGGCGCGTGATGATGCGCTCCGAATCCACGAGGGCTTTCGGGCATCCAAGGCTGACGAAGCTGACGCGAGGAGCGGACATAAAGGTTTTCCGGCTTTTCGGGATTGGCGGCGCAGTACCACACTTATTGCGGCATTGGTATGGGCCCGCGGCAACCGCGACGAAACGCACGATGAATGTATCGGTGCCGACGGCGGAAGCGGCGGGACAGGCGGCGTTAGCTCACCGCGTTGTTCAGATGTGGCCAGACTTCCAGCGCGCCTCGATAGACCATATCGAGCGCGACATACAGGATGATCAGCAGGCCGATATAGGCAATCCAGCGGTGGCGGTGCAACAGCCTGGCGATAAAGCTCGCTGCCAGACCCATCAATGCAATCGACAGCACGAGGCCGATGATCAGCACGGAGAAATGGTCGCGTGCGGCACCAGCGACCGCCAGCACATTGTCGAGCGACATCGAAACGTCGGCGACGACGATCTGCAGTGCTGCCTGGCCAAGCGTCTTGCGCGGCGACTTGCCAGCCACGGCATTGTCCTTGTCGAGATCGGCATTCGCCAGCGCCTCGGTCGCTTCCAGCTCGTCGGCATGGGAGGTGCGCAGTTCGCGCCACATCTTCCAGCAAACCCACAAAAGCAGGATGCCACCAGCCAGCAGCAGACCGACGATCAAGAGCAGTTGAACGGTTACTGCTGCAAAACATATGCGCAGCACGGTCGCCGCCAGCACGCCAATGAGGATGGCTTTCTTGCGCTGTTCGGCCGGCAGGCCGGCCGCAGCGAGGCCGATGACGATGGCGTTGTCGCCTGCAAGTACGAGGTCGATGGCGATAACCTGGAGCAGGGCCGAGAAGCCTGCGGCGGTAAAAATTTCCATCGGCTGAAATTTCCTTGCTTGGTCGCCAATCGTTCGCGTGGAGTGCCCGGACGCCCTAACGTGTATGGTTCCCGCGCGTCAAGAGACACGCTTGAGGACAAGGCCGGCAAACTGCCCTGATCGCGGCGGAAATCGCCGGCAGCCGGTGAAGACCGCCATGATCGAGATACGTTAGTGCATGACCCCGGAAACCGGAACCGGTCTCCGAAAGGGATCATGGGCCGATGTCGCGGGCGCCGAAATTGTCGACGAGGTACCAAGCCGACCGCGGGTCTTGCAGATATCAGCGATCACGGTGCGGCCGGCGGAACCACAACAGGGGTTGAAGCGCGCCGCCATCGCAATAGATTTCGGGGACCGAAGAGTACGATGCCTTAGAAAGTGTTCCTCACAGGAGAGGCTCGTGACGTCTGACAACAACACACCCGTCCTTTCCGGGGCGCCAATCCTTTCCGGGGCGATTGGGGAATACCGCGAGTTCGATCTTCCGGCCGCACTCGAAGGGCATTTCCAGTGTGTCTGGTCCAATACATTGCGACCGGACGCGGGGAGCTTATCGGCCGTGGTGCCCGACGGCTGCGTCGACATCACCTGGATCGACGGCGAGCTGGTCGTAGCGGGCCCCGACGTGGCCGTTGCCCTTTCAACGCTGACACCCGGCTCTACCGTAATCGGCACCCGCTTTCGACCGGGTGCAGCAAGCCGGTGGCTCGGCCTGCCGATGTCGGAGATCGTTGGCGGCCGGGTGGCACTCAGCCACTTCTGGGGAGCGCTGGCGCGCGAAATCGCCCAGAGAATTGGCGATGCGTCCTCCACGGCGGAGCGGATGCGGGCGATGCAAGCGGCACTCTCCAGGCTTGCGCCCGATGTCGAGCCGCCGCCTCCGGACATGGGATTTGCCTTCAACGCGCTGAAAACGGAATCCGCCGGTCCGGGAATGGCGGTGATCCTCGACCGGCTCGACGTCAGCCCGCGAACGCTTCGCCGCCGCTGCCAGGAGGCTTTCGGCTATGGCCCGAAGACGCTCGACCGCATTCTCCGCTTCCAGCGGTTTCTGAACCTGGCGCGGCAGTCCGCCGAGCCGCGCCTAGCCGATCTTGCGTTCGAGGCGGGTTATTCCGACCAGGCGCATCTCACGCGCGAGGTGCGGCGCCTGTCGGGATTCTCGCCCGCGACGGTTCTGCGACAGCTCGGCGCCTGAGCTGGCCGTTTCGTTCAATACGCCACCGCCAACTCCGCCTAGTCTGCCTTCGTTGAAAGGAGGCAGATATGACGACCTACAAATCCCGCATCATCACCGTGTCCATCGACCGGGACTGGCGCGAAGTCTATGACTTCGCCTCCATCCCTGAGAATTTCCAGCGCTGGGCGGCAGGCCTCGGCAGGCGCTTCGAAAGATCGGGCGAAGAATGGACTGCGGAGGACCCCGACGGCCGGCTCATCCGCATCCGTTTCTCCCGGCCCAACGAACTCGGTGTCCTCGATCACATCGTCTTCGCCGAGGGCAAGGAAACCCGCAATGCGGTGCGCGTGGTTCCCAATGGGACCGGCTCGGAGGTCATGTTCGTGCTCTTGAGGACGCCGGACATGACGGAGGAGACATTTGCTGCCGACGCCGAAGCGGTGCAGCGCGACCTCAACACCCTGAAGGCAATGCTCGAACGCTGACCTTCCAAAGACCCCGAAAGGAGAAGATCATGGCCAAATCCAGCAACGACAAGCGCATCGACTATGTCGAGTTTTCCGTCGGCGACATCGCGCGTTCGCGCGGCTTCTACGGCAAGGCCTTCGGCTGGTCCTTCAAGGACTATGGGCCGAGCTATTGCGAGTTCAACGACGGCCGCCTGACCGGCGGCTTCGCTCTCGGTGGCCAGAGCAAGGCGGCAGGCGGGCCGCTGGTGATCCTCTATGCCGACAAGCTCGACGAGACCCAGCGCCGCATCGAGGAGGCCGGCGGGAAGATCGTCAAGCCCGCCTATTCCTTCCCGGGCGGCCGCCGCTTCCACTTTTCCGATCCGGACGGCTACGAGCTGGCGGTGTGGTCGGATAAGTGAAGAAGGTGAGGGG
This sequence comes from Mesorhizobium sp. WSM4807, assembly GCF_055811615.1. Lineage (NCBI taxonomy): Bacteria > Pseudomonadati > Pseudomonadota > Alphaproteobacteria > Hyphomicrobiales > Phyllobacteriaceae > Mesorhizobium > Mesorhizobium sp. WSM4807. Next base: position 56,816 of record NZ_JBVVQY010000018.1, on the reverse strand, counting down.
GCGCCGAGCCGAGCCCGGTGCCTCTTTCGAATGGTTGGGCGGGCCATCGGGACTAATGCCGCTCCTAGCGCCAGCAGCGAATATTGAACACTGACTCGGCGAGCCACCAAGGTCCGATTGCGCGGCTGGTTGTCCCTGCACTGAACCCCCCTTAAGATGACAGCGCTGCTGTTTAAACGATGTAACAATTATTGTCCGATGGCGTAGCTCGCATCGTATAAGGCTGACTTGAGGACCATCGCATACCGCACCGCGCATGACTGGACAGACACGAACGACAGTACGGCAAAGGCTGTATGCTTTTTTGATTGCAGGCCTGGGCGGGCTGGCCGCATCGGCAATCTCGTTTTCGATGACGCTCTACGAAGCTGCCCATCCGCCAAAGGTGCCGGTTGCGCAAGCGGGCCAGCAGATCGATACCGGTCGCTGGTTTGTGACCTTGCGAACGGCGCGTGTCGGAACAGTGCCGCCGACAGGCGTTCCCCCATCGCAACCCGTACAGCTTATGATGGTGGATCTGGATGTGGTGAACCGTTCCGCCACACCGAACAACGTGCTCTACCGCGTCGTCACGCTCAGTGCGCCGGCGCAAGAGCTGCCGATGCCAACGGTTTATCTCGATCGCGACAAGTATCTGGCGGGATACTTCAATCCCAACATGCCGGAACGCCTGACGATGGCTTGGGAGTGGCTGGCCGGTGTGTCCGTGCCGGACAAGGTGACGGTCACTGTCACCGGCCAGATCTACAAGCTGCGCGACAATCTTTACGGCGCAAGCGGGTGGTACGACCGTGATCCCGTTGCAACGGTCGATCTACCGGTGGAGAAGGCGCCATGATGCGCATAGTGCGTTCGGCGCTTGCGATACTGTTCGCTGCCGCCGTGCTCTACGGCATGCAGCATACGCGTCCGCTGTACAGCGACATTACATCGCCGATCGTCACTTCGGGCGGCATGAACAAGCGTGTGGAGGCCAGCGCCTTCGCGCTTTCGCTGGACAGCGCCAGGGTGGCGCGTGCTCTCAACGTCGAGTCCTTCGGGAAGTCAAAGACCTACATGAGTTCCGGCGTATGGATTGTGGCCGAAGGCGAGGCCGAGGCGAAATTCCAGACCTTGGGTCTCACGTCGGGCGAGTGGCTGAGCCGCAGCGGCGTCCGTTATGTCCTAACCGACCGGGTGCCGGCGACGATCGAAATGATGCCGGGCAATGCCTACCAGCCCGGCCTCCCACGCCGCGTCCTTCTGGTGTTCGAAGTGCCGGAGGATGCCGTCGCCGGCGGGACCGTGGTGGTCGCACGCACAAAATTGCTGCCGCTCGACGATGAGATCCGCATCACCGCGGATGTTTCCGGCAAAGACATCGAGCCCGCGATCACCATCCGCCGCAACGAAGAGAGGCCGCCATGGACAGTTCTCCCGCAAAGGTGACGTCAACGCGGCGAGTCTACTGGCTGAGCATGATGGCGCTGGTGGTCGCACTGCCTGCCGCGCTAGCTGCGCAGACGTGGGGAAGCATCAAGGACTGGCGCTCCCAATTTGCGCCAGCCGCTATCTGGGACGTTGGGGCAACCGATCGATTATGCCGGCGCAAGCTGGACCGTGACGCGCCTCACCAGACTGGCAGGCAGCGACGGAAGCGCCATCGTCCTTGCCGAGTTCGAAGCTCTCGCTGCTGACCCGAAAGCGCTCGGCGCCGTTCCCTGCGAGGTGCGGCTTTCCGATGGGAGCGGTCGCGAATGGCGGCCAACCCTGTTTGCCGATCCGGTGGTCAGGACGCAATTTCCGGAGGCCGAGCAACGGTCTCTGTGTGGCGGCATGGCATTCGCGGCGACGGAACCCGGCAAACCGGCACGGATGGCCGCCAGCTTTTCGATCCCACATGCGGCGAGCAGCCTCACGCTATCGATTGCCCTCTACTCGGCACTGCCGAATTATCTCAGCGTCAGCGAGCCGCGGACCTGACGCCACGCGCCTCGCCAGCCATGGCGACTGTAGTCTCGAGCACGGCTGCAAGCAGCGCGACCCGGCCCGCGTCGAGCAGGATTCCTCCGTCGAGTTCGCTTGGGCTACCGATGAACAGGCTGATGGTATCGGCGAAGATCTGCCAGGTCCCGAGATCATGCGCTCCGATCAGCCTTGTCAGGCCATACCATATCCAGGCGCCGGCCCAGGAGATGGCCTGATAGGCGATGACGAAGGTGACAAGCGTGGCAAGGCCGGCACTGAGCGTCAGCTTGAGGCAAGTCCAGACCGGCGAGTAGCGGCTGCGGTAGCCGCCAACGAAGTGAGCCGTGAAATCCTTGAGCCACTTCTGCCAGGAGGTCGCGCGCGAGGGCGCAGGACCGGGAGCGGCCGGCGCGGAAAGTTCATAGCCGTTGATGATCGCCGCCATCACCAGCCAGACAATCGGCAGCAACGCGAAAAAGAAAAGATTCTGAAGCTGCTCGCCGAAGGAAAGCGGCCGGAATTCCACGGGAACGAACTGGCCGGCCGCAGCCGCCTGGCTTACCGGCGCAAGCAAATCGAGGCTGAGCTGTTGCAGCGCGGCGCCTGCGCCGAGCCAGCGGATGAGCTGGTCTTTCCATACGCCGAGCGCGTAGAGACCGATGAAGATCCAAGTTGCGTCCGTCGCTACGATCAGCAGCCGCCAGTAGGGGTGCGAGGCGCGCGCATTGAGTCGCTTGGCGGCAAAACGCACCAGCCAGCATATGACGATCGACAGTACCACGCCGCTTGACTGAAGAATGGCGAAGATATCGACGCTTTTGCCGAGATCGGCCTGGGCCAGCGCCATGCGCGAATATTCGCGAACCGTATCGCCAAGGAAACCCCAGGCGGCATAGTAGGCGAAGAACGGCAGGATCGCGGCCGCGGTAATCGCCAGGACCGGCTCGCGTTTTGTTTCGTCCGCTTGCTTTTTCGCTTTTTGTCTCAGTGCCGCCACCGCCGGCATGTGCGGCCGGAGCACCACGAACATCATGACCAATACCGTCAGCTTAGCGAGAACCACCAGCGACAGTATGACCATCCCGCCTAACGGGAATTGGAGGCCGTTCCTCACGGCGCCCTGAAGCAGCAGATCATGAGCGATCATACCGAGGCAGCCGACAAGCAACAGCTGCGGCCAGCACTGGGCAAGCAACCGCGCGGTTAACACCAGCGGCCGGTGGTCATCGCGTCGGGGTGGCTTTCGTGCTCCGGTCCTGGACTTTAAGACCGCGTTCGCCAGACGGTCCTCCTCCATTCCTTTAGGCGGTTGCGTCAAAATTCAAACCACCTGAGGTTGAATTTGATCGGAGGTAACGCAAGTTTACCTCATCCGCTTTTCCGGGCCTGACCCGACGGGCATGTCCCAAAACCTGTGCAGGGTGCAAATGGCGGAGGGGAGGGAACTGCAATCCAACATTCTCCGTGCGCCGGCAAAACCGGCGGGCGGTAGCACTTCCACTCGGCGCGCCAGCACACCGCATCGCCGAAACCGTCGCCCTTGGAGCGAATTTCTTCATCCCCCTGCCAGCCGTGGCGCGCGGATCATTTCGGCTTCGCCAGAGAGCGTGGCGACCCACGCCGTCAGCTAACCACTTCTCGCGACGCGATAGAGCCCGTTTGGGTCCCAAGCGACACACACCGTGGTCAGCAACGGTAAGACTGTGATACCATTGCACAAGTTGCGTCGCCGCCGGCAGACTGCCGTTCCCGCGAAGCCGGACAAGCGCAAGTGCTCAGTGTCGTAAGTCTCAACCCGTTGAACAAGTAGCTACGGATTATGGAACTTGTCTTCGCCCTTGGCCTGATCGCCTTCAAGGTCGCGTTGCTGATTGCGATCCTGCTGCTGCTGCCCTTGCCGCTGACGTGGCTCGAACGCAAGATCGCCGGGCACATCCAGCAGCGGATGGGGCCGATGCGCGTGGGGTGGCACGGGCTGCTGCAGCCGGTGGCGGACGGCATCAAGCTCTTGACCAAAGAGGACCACATCCCGGCCGAAGCCGACCGCTTCCTGTTCAAACTGGCGCCGATCCTGGCGCTCGCCCCGCCCTTCGTGGTGTTCGTCGCGATCCCCTTCGGCGAAAGCGTCTCGGTCCTCGGCGCCGAGATCACGCTCTACGTCTCCAACATGAACGTGGCGCTCCTTTTCGTCTTCGCGGTGATCGGGATCGAGGTCTATGGCGTCATCTTCGGCGGCTGGGCCGCGAACAGCAAATACGCGGTCCTGGGCAGCCTCAGGACTTGCGCGCAGATGATCAGCTACGAGATCCCGATGGGGTTCGCGGTCATCGGCGTGGTAATGCTGGCGCAATCCATGAGCCTGCTCGAGATCGTACGGGCGCAGGCCGATGTCTGGAACATCGTCTACCAACCGGTCGGGTTTTTCGTATTCTTCGTCGCCGGGCTGGCCGAAGCGCAGCGCATACCTTTTGACTTAGCGGAGGCGGAAGGCGATCTGGGGGCCGGGTTCCATACCGAATACAGCGGCATCCGCTTTGCGTTCTTCATGGTCAGCGAATACGCCGTCATGCTGCTGGTGTCGGTCCTGTCGGTCATCCTGTTCTTCGGCGGCTGGAACGGCGTGCTGATCCCGTTGCCGCCGCTCCTCTGGTTCGCGCTCAAGGTCGCGTTCTTCCTCTATGTGTTTATGTGGTTCCGCTTCACCTTCCCGCGCTATCGATACGACCAACTGATGGCGATCGGTTGGAAAGTCTTGCTTCCACTGTCACTGGGGAACATAATTATAACTGGTGTTGCTTTCCTTTAGGGATAGCAGCGGCTCGTAGCGAGGCGCTATGTCGCGCGCACTGGACAGAAGTGGAGCATGGATCGGCTGGGCGTTCTTCGCCGATCTGGCGGGCGCCTTGGCGCTGACCTTCGGCTACATGTTCTCCAGATCCGTGACCATGCAGTATCCTGACAAGGAAAAATGGTTGCCCTATTCGCGTTACCGCGGGCATCACTTCCTGACGCGCGACGAAGAGGGCGAGATCAAGTGCGTGGCCTGCGAGCTCTGCGCGCGGATTTGTCCCTGCGACTGTATCGAAGTCATTCCCTACGAGGACGAGAAGGGCAACCGGCATCCAGCAAAATTCGAGATCGACATGGCCCGCTGCCTGTTCTGCGGGCTGTGCGAGGACGCCTGCCCGGCCGACGCGATCGCGCTTGGCCAAGAGTACGAATTCTCGAGTTTTTCCTCGCGTGACCTGGTGGTCGGACGTGACGATCTGCTCGGCAAACCGGGCAAGGCGACGACCGGCGGCGGTGTGGTCGCGGCGCGCCTGAACACCGAACAGGACGTGCTGGTCGAGACGAGTGAGCCGCAGGGATACAACTGGTGGCGGAATATCCGCCGAACGTGAACGCGCGGTAGCCGTCAAGCCGGAGCACAGGAGGCTCAGATGCTTGTCTGCCAAATCTTGAAGACCAAATCTCCCGAGCTCATCTCGGTCACACCAGATCAGACGGTCGTAGAAGTCCTGCGGCTGTTTCGGGACAGCAACATCGGATTCGTGGTCGTCAGCCGTTCGCCCGGGGAATGCCTGGGCACGCTGTCGGAGCGGGACTGCTGCTATGCGGTGGCTGAATACGGAATCGAGGCGCCCACAATGCGGGTCGCCGACATCATGAACCGCAGTGTGGTGACCTGTTCGACACAGGATTTGCTGCCCTTTGTGATGTCGCTCATGACCGACCGACGCACGCGCCATGTGTTGGTCATGGAGGGCGACGCTTCTGTCGGCGTGGTGAGCATCGGCGACGTGGTCAAGCACCGGCTCGACGAATTGCTCCGTACCGAGCAAGCGTTGAGCGATTACATTGCCGGGACCCCTTATCACTGAGGATACCCGGGGGAGCCGATTAGGGTGAACTGCCCGGAAGCTCGGCAATGCCTCGGCCGCGACTTTCAGGGCGCGCCTCGACTCCGGTGGCGAAGGCAGCGTGCGCCTTTTGAACCTCCACCGGACAAGGGTATTCGCCCCGCCGCATAAGGCTGTTGAGACGCAGGTCTCTATAGTTTTCCGGCACGAACACGAGCCCCCCGGGAAAATGCCTATTGACCTTGAGCTGCGCCCTCAGTTCGCCCTGGGTGGATCGTACGATCACCTGATCGCGATCCGAAAGGCCAAGCTGCGCGGCGTCCCACGCGCTCATCTCAACATATGGGTCATCCGCCACCGTATTTAGGATCTCCGAGCGTTCGGAAAGATATCCATTGTGGAACAGGCAGTTGCCGGTGACCAACATGAGCCGGTCGGCCGCATTCGGGTTAGGCGGAGGGGCGAAGATCTCGCCAGCCGGCGGCGTCGGGTCCGCCGTGGTGAATGCTCCGTCGGCTCCAAGCCCCTCCGTCAGCCCTTGGTAGGCCGGAACCAGCCGGGCAATCTCGCGGAAGATTTCGCCTTGCATCGACGGTTGCAATGCCTGGTTGCGGAGCGCTGCGACGAAGTCCAAGATCGCCAGATTGCCCCGCGCCTCGAAGGCGGGTTCGCGGAACTTGCGGACCGCCTGGATCCGGCCCTCGTTGTTGGTGAAGGTGCCGGATTCCTCTCCATAACCCGCCGCAGGCAGGACGACATCGGCCAGACCCACGGTATCGGTGAGGAAGGTGTCCTGCACGATCAGGAGATCGGTGGCATCAAGCGCCCGCTTGACGAATCCCCGGTCGGGATAGGTCATCAGGGGGTCGCTTCCGACGATATAAAGCGCGCCTACCCGCCCCTTGTCACAAAGCGCCAGCATTGCGTCGAGATCCGCGCCCGGCTCAGGCGGAATTTCGGCGCCCCAGGCCCGTATGAGAGCTGTGCGCGCCGTGTGATCGCCGACCGGGCGCAGCCCCGGCAGGGCCGCCGGCAGAACCCCCATGTCCCAGGCGCCCAGCTGGTTGGCTCGGTCGAAGAGGAATTGCATCGCCGGGCCCTTGCCGAGCACGCGGAGAACCCGCAACAGGTTGGTGAGCTGCTGCAGCGTTGCGCGCGCTTCGGAAAGCCTCAGGAGGTCGGCGCTGACAAGCACAGCGACGCTCCCGCCGTCCAGCAGCGCAGCGGCTAGACGGTCCGGCCCGTCGCTGCCGGTGGTCGCTGCTGCCCAGCCGGTTGCCGCGCCGACGCCCGCAAGAACCTCGCTCGGCAAGGCTTGGCCGGCCGCCGCCACCAGCCCGGCCACTACCGCGGCAAGGCTCGCTGCCTCACCGCCCGGCCGAACGCGAACGACCACCCGGGCATCGGCGTCCAGACGGGATGGCCGCGCCGAGAGCATGAGCAACCCGGTCTGCCGCCGCCGGGCGCTGTCTCGCAGCAGGTATTCAGTGACCGGGTTCTCGTCGGTCACGTTGCCACCGACGACAAGCACGCAGTCGTTGCCGATCACCTCCTCCAGCGGCGCGCGGGTGTGGAAGCCCGCCAGCAACGGGTCGAGCGTCTCGAAGGGCGTGGACCAGCGCGACGAGCAGTCGATGTTGTTGGTCCGGAATACCGTCCGCATCAGCTTCTGGAACTGATAAAGCACCTCGTTGGGCAGGCGCGGCGAGGCCAGCCCGCCCGCAGCCTTGCTCTCGACGGCCGACAGGCGCCGGCGCAGGTAGTCCCCGGCTTCGTCCCAGGAAACCGGAACCAGTGCGCCGTCACGACGGATCATCGGCCGCTTGATCCGGTCCCGGCTCCCGACGAAGTCGAGGCCGAAGCGCCCCCGCACGCAGAGCGTTTCGCGATTGACGCCATGTTCCCACTTCGAGCGGACCCGCATGAACTCGCCCTTGCGCGCGCCGACGGTGAGCTGGCAGCCGGTGCCGCAATGCGGGCAGACCGTGTCGGTCTCGACCAGATCCCAGGGCCGTGCCTTGTAGCGATAGGGGAAGCTCATCAGCGCGCCGACCGGGCAGACCTCGACGCAATTGCCGCACTGGTCGCAACTCGCGAGACTGCCCTCGAAGCCGGTGACGGCGGTATCCATGCCTTTTTCGATGGTGCCCAAGGCGACCGCTCCGACCACGTCCTCGCACATCCGGACGCAGCGCTGGCACTGGATGCAGCGGTTGACGTTCATGATGATGACGGGGCTGAGACGAATGTCCTCGGAGTGGAACACACGTTTGGCATCGCGGAATCGGCTTTCCCGGGGCCCGTATGCCATCACCATGTCCTGAAGCTCGCACTCGCCGCCCTTGTCACAGATCGGGCAGTCGAGGGGGTGGTTGGCAAGCAGCATGTCGAGCATGGAAGAGCGCGTTTCGTCGATCAGCGGCGTGTTAGTCCGCACCACCATGCCGTCGGTGACCGCGGTGGCGCAGGAAGGCTGCAGCCGCCGCTGGCCTTCGATCTCCACCAGGCACATGCGGCAGGAGGCCAGCGCCGGCAGCCGCTTCAGATAGCAGAAGGTCGGGATTTCGATGCCCAAACGCTCGGCAGCCTGCAGCACCGTAGAGCCTGCCTCCACTTCCAGCGTTTGTTCATCGATCGTGACGCTAACCATGACTTCTTGCGGCCTTCTCCCTGCGCGCTCCTTAGTGAAACGAGCACCTGCCCTCCTCGATATGGGCGACGAATTCATGCTCGAAATGCGCCAGTGCCGCCCGCAGCCCCATAGCCGCGCCATCGCCCAGAGCGCAGAACGTGTTGCCGAAAATGCCCTTGCAGAGCGCCTCCAGCTGTTCCAGATCGTCCGGCACGCCCTGTCCTGCCTCGACCCGGCGCAGCACTTTCACAACCCAGTTGAGCCCTTCGCGGCACGGCGTGCACTTGCCGCAGGACTCGTGGTGGAAGAACTCGATGATCCGGGTGGCGACCTTGACCATGCAGGTCGAGTCGTCGATCACGATCACCCCGGCCGAGCCAAGCATCGAGCCGACCGCAGCCAGCGAGTCGAAGTCCATCCCGACATCCAGCCCGCGCTCCGGGATCAGCGGCGCCGAGACCCCGCCGGGGATCACCGCCTTGATCCTGCGCCCCGGCGGCGGCCCGCCGGCGCGGTCCTCGACCAGTTCACGAAGCGATATGCCCATCGGCAGTTCGTAAAGGCCCGGTTTCCGCACGTGCCCGCTGAGGCAATAAAGCTTCGGACCGGGGCTCTTGTCAGGGCCGATGCCGCGAAACCAGTCCGGCCCCCGCGCCACAATATGCGGCACGCAGACCAGAGTCTCGACATTGTTGATCACGGTCGGGCTGGCGTAGAGCCCCGCGACCGCCGGAAATGGCGGTTTCAGACGGGGCTGCGCCCGCTTGCCTTCGAGCGAGTCGAGCATCGCCGTCTCCTCGCCGCAGATATATGCGCCGGCGCCGCAATGGATGTGCACGACGAAATTGAAATCCAAGCCCAGAATCCGTGTTCCCAGATAACCCTTCGCATGGGCCTCGGCGATCGCCTGCTCCAGCCGGTGGATCGCCAGCACGTATTCCCCGCGGATGTAGACATAGGCGGTTTCCGCCCCGATCGCGTAGGCGCTGATCGCCATGCCCTCGATTAGCTGGTGCGGATCACGCTCCATGATGATCCGGTCCTTGAACGTGCCGGGCTCGCCCTCATCGGCGTTGCAGCACAGGTATTTCGGCTTGTCGGCTCGTTTCGGCACGAAGCTCCATTTCAACCCGGTCGGGAATCCGGCGCCGCCGCGACCGCGCAGGTTCGATTGCTTGACGAGGTCGATGATCTCGTCGGGCGTGTGCTCGCGCAGCGCCTTCGCCAGCGCCTGGTAGCCGCCGCCCGCCTCATAGCTCGAAAGCAGATGGCCATCCGGCACGTCCATGTTTCTGAGAAGGACCGGTTCGAACATGGCGGCTATTCACCCGGCGGTCCTGCGGCGGCGAGTTCGGCGCCAGTCGCTTGCCCTGCCGCCGCGCGCAGCCTGTCCAAGAGCGCGTCGATCCGCGCAATGTCGAGGTCGCCGTGATAGTCGTCGCCGACCTGCATCACCGGGGCCATCTCGCAAGCGCCGAGGCATTCGACGGTCGAAAGCGTGAACAGCCCGTCCGGGGTCGTGCCGCCCTTTTCGATCCCCAGCACAGTCTCCAGATGCCTCAGCAGGTCCTCGGATCGGCGCAGCATGCAGGAGAGGTTGTCGCAGAGTTGCAGGTGGAACAGACCCACCGGCTCGGTGTGGAAAAGGGTGTAGAAGGTCGCCAATTCGTAGACCCAGACCCGCTCGACACCGAGGATGTCGGAGACCTCTTCCAACACCGGGCCGGGCAGGTGGCCATGTTCCTTCTGCGCGATCAGAAGCGCGGGCATGATCGCCGAGCGCTGGTCGGGATACCGCGCCGCCGCCGCCTCGATCTGTTCACGCATGTTCATCGCGTCCAAAATCTCCTGCTACTTGTCCACCTCGGCCATCACAGGGTCGAGGCTGCCCAGCACGGCGATCATGTCCGCCAGGTAGCGGGCATTGCCGACCCCGAACAGTCCCTGAAGGTTGACGAATGACGGTGCCCGCACTTTCATCCGGAACGGTTTTTGCGACCCGTCGCTGATGATGTAGAACCCGAGCTCGCCCTTTGGCGCCTCGATCGCCGAATAGACCTCGCCCTTCGGTACCTTGAAGCCATAGGCCGAGAGGTCGAAATGCTGGATCAGCGCCTCCATCGAGCAGTGTACTTTGTCCTTGTTCACCGGGAAAGCGATTGTCGGCATATCGATCTGGAACGGCCCCTCGGGCATCTGGTCGAGGCATTGTTCGATGATCCGGACGCTCTCGCGCATCTCCTCGACGCGGCATCGCCAGCGCGCGTAGCAATCACCCTCATCGCGGGTAATGACGTTGAAAGCCAACCGGTCGTAGATCTCATAGGGCTCGTCGCGGCGGATGTCCCAGTCGACGCCCGAGGCCCGCAGGTTCGGGCCGCTCAGGCCAAGATCGATGCCGTCCTCGGCGGAGATCACGCCGATCCCCTGCGTGCGCTTCAGGAACACCCGGTTGTTCTCGACCAGCCGTTCATAGTCGCGGATCCGGTTCGGGAAGATGTCGCAGAACTCCCTGATCTTGGGGAAGAATCCGTCAGGCAGATCCTCGCGCACGCCGCCGACCCTGCAGAAAGAGGTGTGCATACGCGCCCCGCTGATCATCTCCAACAGGTCCATGATCATTTCACGCTCGCGCATGGCGTAAACCAACGCGGTCATGGCGCCCAGGTCCATCGGCAACGCGCCGGTGATCAGGAGGTGACCGGAGATCCGCGCGAGTTCGGCCATCAGCACGCGGATATATTGCGCGCGGATCGGCGCTTCGATGCCCAGGAGCTTCTCCACCGCTAGCGCGAAAGCGAGGTTGTTCGAGGGCGGGCAGAGGTAGTCGAGCCGGTCGGTTAGCGGAAAAATCTGGGTGTAAGTGAAGCTCTCGGCCAGCTTTTCGGTGCCGCGGTGGAGGTAGCCGATGTGTGGGTCCACGCGCGCGACATACTCGCCATCCAGCTCAAGGACGAGCCGCAGCACCCCATGCGTGCTGGGATGCTGCGGGCCGAGGTTGAGAAGCACCTCCTTTGTGTCGAGCGCTTCACCTGCCTGCCTGCTCAGTTCCGTGACTTCGGTCATCTCACTTCCCGGCGTCGAACGGCCTCCCTTATGGAATGTCCTTGGTGGCGAGATCGGGCTGCGTCGGCGGCGGGCCTTCCGCGCCAAACGGGTTCAGCGTGTCCTTGTAGCCCCGGAGCGGAAAGTCCTTGCGCTGCGGAAAGCCCTCGAAGCCTTCCCACATGTAGATCCGGCGCAGGTCGGGATGGCCCTCGAACCGGATGCCATACATGTCCCAGGCCTCGCGCTCGTGCCAGTTGGCGGTCCGCCAGACCCCCGTCACCGACGGGACCCGCGGCGGATCGCCGAGGCGGCATTTGATCCGAACGCGCCATTTGTTCGGCAGCGAATAGAGGTGGTACACCGCCTCGTAGCGCAGCGTTTCGGGATAATGGTCGACCCCGCAGATGTCGGACAGGAAATCGAACCGCAGCGTCGGATGGCCCTTCAGGAATTGGCAAAGCTCGACGATCATGTCAGGCGGTGAGGCGAAAGCGTGAACCCCATGCGAGAAGCCAAGCTCCTCGATTTCCCCCCCGAAACGTTCCGCGATCAGGGTGCGGATGAGGGACGTCTCCACGCTCATGAGGCTGCAACCCGATCCAGAGGCGTCCCGGCCAGCGCGCGGGACCTCTTGATCTTCTCTTGGAGCAGAAGGATGCCATGCATCAGTGCCTCGGGCCGCGGCGGGCAGCCGGGCACATGCACGTCCACCGGCACGAAAGTCTCCGCCCCCTGCACCACGGCGTAAGTGTTGTAGACCCCGCCCGAGATCGCGCAGGTGCCCATGGCGATGACCCAGCGTGGCTCCGGCATCTGGTCGAAGAGCCGGCGCACGACCGGAGCGAACTTCCGCGTCACCGTGCCGGCGATGATCATCACGTCGGACTGGCGCGGCGAAGGCCGAAACACCACGCCGAAGCGGTCGAGGTCGTAGCGGGCGCAGCCGGCCGAAATCATCTCGATGGCGCAGCAGGCAATCCCGAAGGTCTCGGGCCAGAGCGCCGACCGCCGGCTCCAGCTGATGACGCTGTCGGCGGTGGTGAACAGCACGCTGTCGCGAATCGTTTCGCCTACTCCTCCCATTCCAGCGCTCCTTTCAGCCAGGCGTAGGCGAAGCCCACGATAAGCAGCAGCATGAAGACAAACATCTCGACATAGCCGACGAGCCCGATCTCCTTCAGCACGACCGCCCAGGGAAACAGGAACATCGCCTCGACGTCGAACACCACCAGCAGGATTGCCAGGATGAAGAACTGCACCCTAAAGCGGCCCCCGGCGGCCTCGCCGGCCGGGTCCATACCGCACTCATAGGGCATGTTCTTCGCGGGATAGGGGTTGGACGGGCGCAGGAGCGAGGAGACGAACAGCGTCGCCACGGCCACCAGGACAATTCCGGCGACCATGAAGAGAACCGGCAGGAATTCCATTCCAGTCATGTCGCGCTGCCCCGGGTCACCCACCGAGGGCCTGCTCAAGCTGCGACCGACCAATCTTCTGGCCGGCGGTGCGGCCCTCGTGCAGCGACTAGGGCATCCTTTCGTAGCGCCAAGAGTATTCGGTTGGCCGGTTCATTGCAAATCCAATCGTGGTCAACCGCCGAACACGGAACTCTGGGCAAGCCTCAGAAACCACGCCGGAAACAGTCCGATGCCGATGGTGCCGGCGGCGGTCAAGGCGAGCGTGGCGCGGACGGACGGCGTCAGGGCAGGCTCGAACGCGCGCTCCGGCTCGCGCATGTAGATCACCATGACGATGCGGATGTAGAAGTAGGCGGCGACGGCGCTCAGCAGCACCGCGATCACCGCCAGCGTGACGAAACCCCGCTCGACGAGCGCCACCAGCACGTAGAACTTGGCGAAGAACCCGGCTGTCGGCGGAATGCCGGCGAGCGAGAACAGGTAGAGCAGCATCAGAAGCGCCAACCCGCGATGCGATTTGGCGAAGCCGGCGTAGTCCTCGATGACCTCGCCGGAGAAATCGCCATTCCGCATCATGATGACGATGCCGAAGATACCGAGATTCATGAAGGCGTAGATCAGCAGGTAGAGCATCACGCCGGCAATCCCGTCGGCGCCACCCGCCACCACGCCGAAGAGCGCGAAGCCCGCATGGGCGATGCTGGAGTAGGCGAGCAGGCGCTTGAAATTGTCCTGCACCAGCGCCACGAAGCTGCCGAGCGCCATCGTCACCACCGCGATCACCGCGACGATGATCCAGGCGTCGGAAGCGGCGACCAGCGGGTTGAGGAACACGCGCAGGATCACCGCGAACCCCGCCGCCTTGGGGGCGACCGACATGAAGGCCGTGATTGTCGTCGGCGCGCCTTCATAGACGTCCGGCACCCACATGTGGAACGGCACGGCGCCGACCTTGAAGACCAGCCCCGCGACGATGAAGACCACCGCCAGAAGCAATCCGGGATCGAGCGGGTCGCCGGTCACCGCCGCAGCCATCCCGTCCAGCTGCGTCGTGCCGGTGATCCCGTAGATCAGCGAGACGCCGTAGAGGAAGATTCCCGTCGAGACCCCGCCGAGAACCACGTATTTCAGCGCCGCCTCGTTCGACCGCCGCTGCTGCCGCAGGAAGCCGGTCAGCACATAGGTGGAGAGCGCCATCAGTTCGAGGCCCACATAGATCGACAGGAGGTCGGTCGCCGAGGCCAAGATCATCATTCCCGAAAGCGCGAAGAGCAGCAGTACATAGTATTCGCTGCTCCCGATCTTTTCGATCTCTGTATATTTTCGCGAAAGGAGGAATGTCAGAACGGTGGCTAAGTAGAACAGGACCTTGAAGAAGACCGCGAAGGGGTCGGCGATGAACATGCCCGTGTAGGCCGGCCGCACCTCTCCCGCCAGCATGAGTGTCGCCAAGCCGGCTATCAACACGACCGCGACGGAAGCCCAGACAAGGAAATGTCCCTGCCCCTTCCGCACAAGCTGTCCCAGGATCAGCAATATGCAGGCCCCAGCGACCACCACGATCTCGGGCAGGCTCGCGAGGATCGACTGGAAAAGCGCGGTGGCGGTCATTGAGCGCCCCCGTCACCGTGCACCTGCGCCAGCAGATGCCTCATCGAAGCGTCGATGATGTCGAGAAAGGGTTTCGGATATAGCCCGACCCACAGCACGAAGACGGCCAGTGGCACGATCGCCACCAGTTCGCGGGCGTTCACGTCGCGTATCTTGAACCGCGCGCCGACGCTGGCCGGACCGAGCGCGACTTTCCTATACATGCCAAGCAGGTAGGCCGCGCCCAGCAGAGCCCCCAGAACGGCGGCGGCGCCGACAGCCAGATTGGCCGCAAACGCGCCTGACAGCACCAGCAACTCGCCCACGAACGAATTCGTTCCCGGCAGCGCCATCGACGACAGGGTGAACAGCGCAAGAAACGCGGTATAGACCGGCGCCGCCTTCATCAGCCCGCCATAATCCGCGATGCTGCGGGTATGGGTCCGCTCGTAGATCAGGCCGACGAACAGGAACAACGCGCCCGTCGTTACGCCATGATTGAACATTTGCAGGATGCCGCCCTCGAGCCCGCGGAGGTTCAACGTGAAAATCCCCAGCGTCACGAAGCCCATGTGGCTGATGCTGGAATAGGCCACCAGCTTCTTGAGGTCATCCTGCGCCAAGGCAAGCAACCCGCCATAGACGATCGCAAGCGCCGACAGGGCCAGCATCAGCGTCGAATAATGTACCGACGCCTCCGGCAGCATCGGCAGCGAGAACCGCAGGAACCCGTAGGCGCCCATCTTCAGGAGCACTCCGGCGAGGATGATGCTGCCCGCCGTCGGCGCTTGCACATGGGCGTCCGGCAGCCATGTATGGACCGGGACCATCGGCACCTTGACTGCGAAAGCGATCAGGAAAGCAAAGAACAGCCAGGACTGAACCCGGAACGGCAAATCCTGCGCCGTCAGGGCGAGGATGTCGAAGGTCTCGCCGCCGTGGAGATAGAGCACGATGACCCCGATCAGGAACAGAAGGCTGCCCGCCAGCGTGTAGAGGAAGAATTTGAACGCCGCATAGACCCGGCCGTCGCCGCCCCAGACGCCGATGATCACGTACATCGGGATCAGCATCGCCTCCCAGAAGACGTAGAACAGGAACAGGTCGAGCGCGCAGAACACCCCCAGCATCAGCGCCTGCATGGCCAGCAGGCTGACCATGAACTCCTTCACCTTGCGGTCGATCGCGACCCACGAGGCGAGCACGCAGATCCAGCCCAACAGCGCAGTCAGGAATACAAAGAGCGCGCTGATTCCGTCGATACCAAGCGCGTAAGTGATTCCGAGCGCGGGCACCCACGGGCGCGTCTCGGTGAACTGCATCTCGTGGGTAGTGGTGTCAAAGCCGGCCAGCATCACGATGCAGAGAGCAAAGTCGAGGACGGTGACGCCCAGCGCCGTCCACCGCACCGCATCGTCGTTGCGGAGAAACATCACAACCGCTGCCCCGGCGGCGGGCACGAACACGATGAGGCTAAGCAGCGGGAACGCCATCGCACCCCTACCGCCACACCACGGCGAAGACGGCGATGGCTGCGATCACACCGACGATCATGGCCAGCGCGTAATGGGTCACGACGCCGGTCTGCAACTGTCGCAGCGCGCCGCCACCGCGCAGGATCGAACGGGCGACGCCGTTGACGACGGCGTCCACACCGTTGAGATCGATCCGCAGTCCAGCCCGTGCGGTTCCGTGCAGGAAGGGCAGCACCGCGGTCTCGGAGATGTCGCTCACCGCCTGCTCGTAGCGCGCCAACGGTTTTTCGGCGAGCCACATGAAATGCCGCGCGCCTTTGCGGTAGAACCAGTCGGTGTCGAGGCTCATCGTGTTCTCGGGGTCGAGCGCCCTGAGGAACAGCACGAAGCCCAGTGCGGTGAACATCAGCACACCGAGGCTCTCGGTGACATGGACGCCGGTGTAGGGTTCGAAGTCGACCCGATAGGGCAGAAGCGCGTAAAGCGGCTGGGGGAAAACCCCGATCGCAATACAGAGCACCGCCGCCATGCCCATCGCAACGAGCATGTTGCGAGGCGGCTCGCGCGCCTGAAGCCCCCGGTCGGTGCCGAAGAACATGTAGTAGGGCAGCTTCAGCCCGGTGTGCAGGAAGGTTCCCGACGACGCCATTGTCAGCGCCAGCACCACCACGGCGCGGTGATCCTGTCCGGCGGCGGCGACCACCATCGACTTGGTGACGAAGCCCGAGAAGAACGGAAATGCCGAGATCGCGAAGGCGCCGACCATGTAGAGCCCCACGGTCAGCGGCATGGTCCTGTAGAGCCCGCCGAGCTCGGTGAGCTTGCGCCGCCCGGTGACGTAGATCACCGCCCCCGCGCCCATGAACAGGAGCGCCTTGTAGAGGATATGCGCGAAGGCATGGCTGGAAGCCCCGTTCACCGCCATCTCGGTACCGATGCCGACGCCCGCCACCATGTAGCCTACCTGGCTGACGATGTGATAGGCCAGGAGCCGCCGGCAGTCGTTCTCCAGCACCGCGTAGATGACGCCGTAAAGCGCCATGATGGTGCCGAGCCAGACCAGAAGTTCGGTGCCCGGAAACGCCCGCGCCAGCACGTAGACGGCGGTCTTGGTGGTGAAGGCGCTCATGAACACCGCCCCGGTGACGGTCGCCTCCGGGTAGGCGTCAGTCAGCCAGGCGTTGAGCGGCGGCACCGCGGCGTTGAGCATAAACCCGGCAAGGATCAGGTAGGCGGCGACGTCCATCCCCCCCTCGATCGGGCCGAAGAGGAAAGAGCCGGTGGCGAGCCCGTGGAGAATGACGCCGCCGAGCAGGGCGACGCCGCCAGTGATATGGACCATGAGGTAGCGGAACGCGGCGCGGATCGCCTGCTCGCCTCCCTGGACGAAAACCAGATAGGCAGAGGCAAACGCCATGGCTTCCCAGAACAAGAACAGGGTCAGGTAGTCGCCAGCAAACACCACGCCGAGCGCGCTGCCAGCATAGACGAACGCCGCCACATGCTCTCCGGCGCCCGTCAGGTGCAGCGCATAGACCATGCCGATCAGCGCCATGATGGTGAAAACGGTGGCGAAGACGATGCTCAGCTTGTCGACCTTCGCAATCAGGATTTCCTGCCCGATGAACTCCGCCACGCCGTAGCTGCCCGGCTGCACGGTGAGCACGGCGAGGATCGCCAGCGCCGGGATCAGCAGCAGATAGGCCTTGCGGATTGATCCTTTCAGGAAAGGGATCGGCAGGGCGCCAAGAATGAACAGCAGGGCGGGATGGACGAAGTCAATCATAATAGTCCTCGCGCCGCATCAACCCGCCCTGATGGCCGAGGAACTTGGAGACGAAGATCAGCAGGACGCAGGACAAGAAGCCATAGACGGCCGACCAGCCCGGCAAGCGGTCCCACAGGTATTCAGCGTGTTCGCGGGGGACCAGAAAATCGGCGATGACGATCAGAACGAGCGCCAGATAAAACAGCCGGCGGCGTTGCTCCGCGTATCTCGCCTCACCAAAGAAATCGACGACACGCCTGATCATCTGACCACTCCTTCCGCCAGGGTGAGAAAATAGCCGGGGAAAATACCCATCGACACCGACAGGATCGCGGTCGCGACCAGCGGGATCGTCACCATCGGAATTTCACGGACCGTCGCCGGACTTTCCTGTGTCTCCGTCCCGAAAAAAGCGACATAGCTGACCGGCAGGAAGTAGGCGGCGTTCAGGACCGAACTCACCAAGAGCACGACCAGGAACGCAATCTCCCCCGCCTCCACCGAGCCCAGCGCCAGATACCACTTGCTGACGAAGCCCGCGGTCGGCGGCACCCCGATCATGCTGAGCGAGGCCACGAAGAACGCCCCCATCGTCCAGGGCAGCCTGCGGCCGATGCCGGCCATGTCGCTGATGTTCCGCTTGCCAGACGCGCAATAGATCGATCCGGCGCAGAAGAAGAGCGTGATCTTGGAGAAGGCGTGCGCCGCGATGTGAATGATCCCGCCGACCATCGCGACCGGCGAGAGCAGAACCGCGCCCAGCACGATGTAGGAGAGCTGACTGACCGTCGAATAGGCGAGCCGAGCCTTCAGGTCGTCCCGCGTCAGGGCGTAGACCGACGCCATCAGGATCGTGAACGAAACCAGATAGGCCGTGGCTACGCCAAGGCCCAACTCCCCGACCAGCCCTGTGCCGAAGACATGGAAAACCACCCGCAGCACGCAGAACACGCCCATCTTGACCACGGCCACTGCATGCAGGAGCGCGCTGACCGGCGTTGGCGCCACCATCGCGGCAGGCAGCCAGGCGTGCATCGGCATCACCGCGGCCTTGGCGAAGCCGAACAGATAGCAGAAGTAGACCACGGTCAGCAGCGCCGGCGAGGCATCGACCCCGGCTAGCAACCCACCTGGCACGAAGTCGAGCGACCCCGCCAGATGGTAGGTCAGCGCCAGCGCTGCGAGCAGGACGCTCTTCGACGCGCCCATCAGATAGACGAGGTACTTCCGGCTGCCCGTCCATCCCTCTTCGTCCTCGTGGTGATAGACGAGCGGATAGGTGACGAGGCTGAGCACCTCGTAGAAGATCACCAGCGTGAACAGATTGGCGGCGAAGGCGCCTCCGACGGCCGCCGCGAGACTGGCGGCAAAGCAGGCGAAGAACCGGGTCTGCGCGTGCTCGTTCAAGTGGCGCATGTAGCCGATGGAATAGATCGCCGCCACGATCCACAAGAGCGACGAGACGGTGGCAAACACCATGCCGAGCGCATCGACCCGGAAAGCGAAGTCAATCCCCGGCAGAATCTCGAACAGGCGCAAATCGACCGTCCCGCCCGCCAGCACCGTGGGCGCCATCGAGGCGACAATTGCGAACATGGCGATCGCGGCCAACGGCGAGACGACATCGCGGAGTTTCTCGCGGTTGTTCAGAAGGAGAACGGCCAGGGCCGCCAGGCCCGCAACGCCGACGGCAAGCAGCGGCCGGATCGATATCACCGGTTCCAAGCCGCTATCCTTTCATCATGGTCACGTCGTCGACCTTGAGAGTGGACTTGTTCCTTACGAGGGCAACCAAGATGCCGAGGGCGACGGCAACCTCCGCCGCGGTGATTGCGATGACGAAGATCGCGAATATCTGCCCGCGGAAATCGTCGTCGTAATGCCCGAAAGCGATGAAATTGATGTTGACCGAGTTGAGCAGGAGCTCCAGCGACATCAGCACGACCAGGATATTGCGCCTGAGCAGTACGCCTGCTGCTCCGATCACGAACAGGACCACTCCGAGCAAAATATACCACGAGAGCGGAACCATCACCCCTGCTCCTTCCGCGCCAGCACGATGGCGCCGACCAGGGCGGCCAGCAGGATGACCGAGGCGGCTTCAAACGGCAGGAGATAGTCGGCGAAAAGTGTCGTGCTGAGTTGCCTGATCTGATCGCCGCCGCGCACAACGACGGGCTCCGTGACCGAAAAGCGGTCGCTCCAGAGCACCAGCACAAGCATCTCGACCCCAAGCAGGACGAGCAGCACCATGGCCGGCAGGTTGCCGCCCGGCACGAAGCGCTGCAACACCGCTTCGCGCACATCGATCATCATGATCACGAACAGGAACAGGACCATGATCGCGCCGACATAGACAAATATCTGGATGACCGCGAGCAACGGCGCCTCGAGCAAGACGAAGATTGCCGATATCTGCAGGAAACACGCCATCAGCGCCAATGCGCTGTGAACCGGATTCCGCGCCAGGACCACGGTCAGTGCCGTGATCACGGACGCCGCAGCGAACAGAAGAAAGAACGCCTGATCCATCGACGCCGACCCTCCGCCGCGATCTGTCGCTCGGCGCAAGACGGCCGGGTTTGAGATAGCTGCGCACTTCAGATGCGTCTACAAATTGTGCCCTAGTATCGAATTTTTCTCAAGATTACATGGTTTGGCGCTACGCAATGCCCAAGTCTCAGCATCTGATACGGTGTGCGATCCCGCAGCCTGCCTATCCGTTGTTCAGGCTGCCGAAGGAGGTTCGGCACGGGATCAGAAGCCCTGAAAAAAGGACGTCGCGGCCAGACGGCGGGCCTTTGGCGAGCTTACCCCGCCCAGATGTAGTGAATAATCTCTTCGGCCTCGCGCTCGACCTCCTCGATGCGCTTCTTCACCACGTCGCCGATCGAGACGATGCCGTCGAGTTGGCCGTTCTTTACCACGGGCAGGTGGCGGAAGCGGCCTGTGGTCATGATCTCCATGACCTGGTTGATCGTGTGGTTCTCGGTGCAGAGGTTGACCTTGGCGGTCATTGCGTGACGGACACTCTGCTGCAGGGCCGCAGCCCCATACTTGTCCATGGCGCAGACGATGTCGCGCTCGGACACGATGCCGACCACCTTGCGATCACCATTGGTAACGACCAGTGCGCCGATCCTGTGTTCGGCGAGCCTGTTGATCGCCACGGCGAGCGTCTCGTTCGGGCCGATCGTCTCGACGGCTCGACCCTTGTCCTCGAGAATCGCTTTGACGTTCATGGCTTCCTCCAAGCGCTGCTACGCTCCAGCCCTCCGCCCCGTCTCCCTCTCGGTGCATTTCTGCGCCATCGTGCGCCGCGCGCCTTCATATTTCAAGTCCGATTTGCGCGCTCAGGCACCAGTGCTTCCTGGCGGTAGGCCTTCATGATTGGCTCACACAAACCGCCGCCTGCTACAGGGGTCGCCTTGCCGGCGCCGATGCTCATCGATCAGCCGAGAGCGCCGAGCGCCAGACTCCTTCCTCGATGCCTACAACTTCGCAAAGCGACTAAAGACACTCAGGGGCCATCCTTCGCATTGGTGCTATCGCCTCAAATCAGCCGATGCTTGCCGAGCGTCCAGACATCGCCGGGGAGGGTGGTTGGCTGCTCCGGCGGGTCAGGCACGTCATCTGGATCGGTAAGGCCAGATTTACCAATGTTGGTCAGGTGGCAATTTCCAAATCGTCGAAGCCGGTGAGGGACAGATCGAAGCCAAGCTCGCCCAGGTCGGCCAGTTCGAGACCCAGCAACTCGGTGTCCCAGCCGGCATTGAGCGCCAGCTTGTTGTCGGCTATGACCAAGACTCTTTTCTGCGCCTCGCTCAGGCCAAGGAGTTCGATAACGGGTACTTGCTGCAGGCCGAGCTTTCTCGCTGCCAGGAGGCGGCCGTGGCCAGCTATGATACCGTTCGCGCCGTCGACCAGGACCGGGTTCGTCCGGCCGAATTCCCGGATCGAGGCGGCGATCTGCGCCACCTGGGCATCGGAGTGGGTGCGGGCGTTCTTCTCGTAAGGGATCAGAGCCGCGGCAGGACGGTACTCCACTGCGAGGCGAGGAGGAGCATTCTCGACGCCGCCGATTTGACCGACAGCAGGCGGAGAGATAGCAGCCCCATCCGCCACAGGCGCGAAAACGATAAGGGCTTCATCGCCGTGCTCCACCTGCATCGGAGTTCCTTTCCGTGCAGGCTCATCGGCCAAGTACGTCCGCCTGCTTCAAGTCTCAATTATAGCAGGGCCGCTATGTGTCTGTAATCTCTGCTGTTCTTCGTGGGAGAACGATTGTTTGCGAAGAACTTCGATCGGCCCATGCAACAGGGCGTCCTGCGCCGGTCCCGCCGCTTCAAATTTATGTGGCTGGCCACGGTCCAGATTGCTGACCCGCTGTCCCCATGCCCTGACAGTGGGACAGTTTCTAGAGGCGGCCTACTTAGAGTAGCTTGCACTGTAGTGGCGCTTGCCATGTGCTCTGTAAATCCACACGGCATGGAGATCGTTGAAGTCTCAAATGCGGTCCAGAATCAGACGTTCAAGAACCTAAAAAGCGGCGGGCTTGCTTCGGATGGTTAAGGCCAGGAGCGCCTCCGAAAGTCGTTTCTTCGCCCGCTCGACCCCGTTCTCGTCGATTGCCTCGACATCGAGGAACAAGTCGAGGCCAGTCGCGTGCTCGCTGATGACCTGAGGGCGCTGGGCCAGTTCACCCAGGAGGCCCTCGACTTCGTAGGGGACAACCTCCCGGCTGATCCCCTTCATGGCAATCGGTGCTAACGGACGCGCCCTGACAAGGTCGCGGACGAGCGCGTAAGTCTCATAGCTGAGGCAGATGCCGCCGGGCTCGGCAATCGACTGCAGACGGGCCGCCAAGTTCGCTTCGGCCCCAATGATCGTGTAGTCCATCCGATCATCGGAACCGAAGTTCCCAACATTGCAATAGCCCGTGTTGATGCCCATGCGAACTCGGAAGGGCCGTTCAACTCCGCGGTCATGCCACACCCTGTTCAACTGCTCCAGCCGACGCTGCATGTCGACAGCCATGCGCAAGCAGGCTCTCGCGTCTTCCTCGACGCCTTGCGTCTCGGGGTCTCCGAAGAACACAAGAAGCGCGTCGCCGATGAACTTGTCGATGGTGCCGCCGTATTTGAGCGCGATTGTCGACATCTCGGTGAAGTACTCGTTGAGGAGAAGCGTCAAGTCCTCGGGCTGGAGCCGTTCCACGATCGCGGTGAAATCCTTGACGTCGGAGAAAAAGATCGTGAGCTTCTTGCGCTCGGTCGCGATGGTGACGTCCTTCTGGCCGCTGAAGATGCTTTTGTAAATTTGAGGCGAAAGATATTTGGCGATCTTCAATGAAATCGCGGCCAGGAAGTCGTTTGCCTCGGAAAGCTCCTTATTGATGCCCTGAACCAAGGCGGACTGCCGACGTTGCAGGAGAATGAACGTCAGGCCCGCCGCTGCCGCGAAGCCGAAATATAGGAGCAGATACTTGAAGGTGAGGACGTTCGCAGCGATCGGCTGATTGACTGATATCTCCTGGATCCCTCGGACATCCCCTACCTTCCAGTCCGTCTTGGGGCTGTCCGGGTGTGAGTTATGGCAGGTCACGCAGACTTGTCCCATTACAACAGGGGCCGCGGCGCGGACGTGCCGGTCAAACAGCGAACCCGAGACTTCGATGATCGGCTCCCTCGGGTTGGCGCGCAAAGCAAGGATTGCATTCCGCTCGAATACATCGAGTTGGTGGGGGTCGCGACCTTTGAAAGGTAGATCCGAGACGAACCGATATTTGACGGATCCGTCGTGAGCGCTGATGCGCTTGCCGAGTTCGATCGAGAGGGTTGCTGGAATAGGGATCGCACCTGGCACATCCCGGTAGTTGTGCGTCGCGGTCACGGCGTCGTCTGCTTGCAGCACGCGTCCCACAACGTCGCTGCCGTAGAATCCGCGCATTTCGTCGATGATCCGGCTGATTTCGCTGGCTTGCGTGCGCAGCATCCGTTCCGATAGGTCTCGCAGGTCGAGCCAGGCTGCGACGGGCAGACCTATAAGGCCGATGACCACTGCCGCCACCAGGAGCGGTCCCATGGTTCGCTGCTGACGCGCAATCTGTTCACCCAGTCCAGCCATTGTGCCAGCGCCCGGCAGTCATTAGTATCTGAAGTATCTGAATTATAGCTCATTCCCGGCACGGTACTAGCGTCAGTCTTGGCTCGATGAAAACACGTCAGCCCTGCAACGACGGATCGACCTTGAGCGGTTGTTGCTAAGCCCGCACCGTCACAGCGGATTTCGCATTCTCGCGCTAGACGGGCCGTGAATCAGTGAAGGGGATGTCGCGAAGTCGGTTGTGGCCCGGAATGCGCTCCGCGATAACCGCTCAGGCTCAGAGGTTCACCTTTGGCAAGGTTGAGACTTCTGCGGCCGGAGAGCGCGTCGGAAAAGAAAGTGTCCCGCGAAGCGTATCCTTCGGCGCCCGGCCAACTGCGGACTGTGACGAATGCCGGGGTGACACCCAACACAGTTTATGACGCAGTAGAACTAATTTGGAGCATCGCTCGAAAAAGAGGTCACCGGTTTTTCGAACAAAGCGATGCGCAAACAAGAAGTCACAGCGGTGCGCTCGATCTCTTTTTCACGCGCACCGCTGAAGGCGCCGGATCAGATCACGAAAAAATCGTCGGCCAGCAGCGTCGGCCTGTTCGTCAGCGTCGCGAGCTGTGTCACGCCGCCTGCGACGTTTCCGTTGGAATCGTAAAACAACGCACCTGTAACGTTGTCATAGACGATGTGGTCGTCGGCGTCATGCGCGCTAGTCCCAGCGAAGAAGTACCTTGGCTCGAGGGCTCCGGTGGCTCCAAGCCCCTGCATTACCGAATTCTGAAGCATGAATGTATCGGCCGTATGGTTGAAATCCGTGATGATGTCGCGGTTGGCCACTGAGAGCGGCGCGCTGAAAACGAAGGAATCGTTGCCGGCGCCACCAGTAAGCTGGTCAATGCCCAGGCCGCCCTTTAGTGTATCGTTGCCACCCCACCCAAACACGGAATCACTGCCTCGGCCGCCGTCTAGTTTGTTGTCGCTGTCGTTGCCGTCGAGCACGTTGTCGAGGGAATTTCCCGTGGCTCCGACGTTGGCGTTTCCGGTCAGACGCAGATTTTCTACCAGCCTGCGATCGGCCGCCAGTGAGTACGTGACCAAGCTGAAAATCTGGTCGAGGCCCGCTTCGTCGATGACGTTGTCCAGTACAGTGTCCACATAATAGGTATCGTTGCCGGCACCGCCATTCATCAGGTCGGCCCCGGTCCCGCCATCGAGAAGGTCGGTGCCATCATAGCCCGCTAACCGGTCGCTACCCGCCCCGCCCCTTATGGTGTCGTTGCCGGCAAGGCCGTCCAGCGTGTTGTTCCCATTGTTCCCGGTCAGCTCATTGTCGGAAGAATTGCCGCGACCATTGATAGCGCCAAGGCCGATGAGAGTCAGATTTTCGACATAGGGTGGCAGTGAATAGGTGCTCGAGCTGAACACCCAATCGTTGCCCGCCGCATCGCCCTCGACCACGCGGTCGAGCGCATTGTCGACATAGTAGGTATCGTTGCCTGCGCCGCCCTCCATCTTGTCGATTCCGACCCCGCCGTCGAGCAGGTTGCTGCCAGCGTTGCCGACCAGCGTGTTGTCGAGTTCGTTACCCATCGCGTCGATGTCGGCAACGCCGGTGAGTGTGAGCTGCTCTATTTGCTGGCCGGACAGCGAATACGTCATCGAGGTGATGACCACATCGATGCCGGCGCCGTCAGCCTCGATGACTACGTCGAATGCGTTGTCGACGCGGTAGGTATCGTTGCCCAAACCGCCGGACATTTTGTCAGCACCAGCTCCGCCGTCCAGAACGTCATCAAAGCTGCCGCCGTTCAGGATATCCGCCGCATCCGTCCCGATCAGGTGCTGCTCCATCACGTCCGACGCAGCATAGGCGCGCACGTAGTCGACGACCATGTCGTACGTGCCGGAAGCCTGCTCGGAGGAATACATGCTTAGCGTGACCAGCATATAGAGCGGCGTGCGGAAAAAGTCGCTCATTGGAAAGCGGCTCAGCTCTTTGCCGTCATAATATATGGTGATCCAGTCGGTCGTTATCCTCGCGCCGTACGTGTGAAACGCCCCGTCGAACAGCGAACCGGCGAGGCCCGTATAGTTGCTTTCCCAAGCGTGGCTTTCCTTATTGCTCAAGTGCACCGCCTGGTGATGACCATCGGGATCGCCGCCATACGCTTCAACGATGTCGACCTCGACGCGTGGCACAGTCTGATCGGGCGAAAGCATCCAGAAGGCCGGCCAGGCTCCCGCCCCGCCGTGAAAGGCGGCGCGCATCTCGAAGTACCCGTACTCTTGCGCGAAACCCTCGCCGGCGCTGTTAACCGTTTGCATCGTTCCCGACTGCCAGGCGCCGTCCACCTGCTTCATGGTTATCGTCAGAAGCCCGTCAGAGACGGAGAACGGGTTGGTTTCTCCGACCGGCGGCATGTACTTTGCGGCCCCAGCGGGGGCGTGAACAGGCGCGAACCACTTGCCGGTGCCGTTGTTCGGCACCACATCAAGCGTATTGAACTCGTCGGAAAAGGAGAGCTTGAAACCGGAGAGGTTCAGCTCCGATCCCTTGTACTGTCCGGTCCAATCGCCAGGAAGGGCAATCGCAGCCATTGATGGGCTCCTCGTTCTCGCAACATTTTCGCGGTGACCCCCACCAAGATCTAATCGTCCATTTGTTAATGGAACGGTAATGGACACCGATTCCGCCGCAAATGGAGTCAGTGCGGTTATCCCCAACGCTTCACGAGAAATTTGGGAGAAGTCGCAAATCGGTTGACGTAGCCGGCACACGATACTGCGCGCGTCGTGTTAAGACAGGAGAAAGAATATGAAACGAATCCTTTTGGCCTCGGCCGTGTAGGCGCTTTCCGCCGGGCTTTCCTTTGCCCAGACGACGAGCGGAACTTCGGGCGGAACCTCCACGACCACAACCACGACCACGCCTAGGACCGATCAGGGGACTGACACCACCACCACCAGCGGCACGAACCCGAACTCGGCCAAGGATTGCGCGCCTGGCCAGCAGGCCGGCAGCGCGCAGGAGGCCGCCCCTGGTCAGCAGGACACGGACGCCAAGACCGCCGCCCCCGGGCAAATGAAGAAGACCACCGAAGATTGCTGATTGGCAACGCCATACAAGGGGAAGGCCGGCGCCGCTTGGGGGGCGTTGGGGTAGAATGCCTGTAGGGCGCCGGCCTGGCGGATTGGGGTCCGCCGTTGGATAGTACCAAACTTGGCGATTCGAGTAATTCCGTGATCGCGGAATGTGAGGAGGCGGTCGACGACGCCCAGTCCTTTGCATCGTCACCGTCTTGCACAGAGCCATCGTTTTTATCTGCCGGGCTTTCTAACCCGGCCAGTTGCCGGTCGGCCATTTCTTTAGCGAGGCCCACCAGGGCATCGACCTCTTGCATCTGGTCCACGTGACGGCCATTGGCGACGCGCTTCCGGATCGTCTTATCGCAATGCCCCTTGGGCGGCTAATAGCCTGTACTTTTCGAAGATCGCCAGCTTCTGCGGATAGGTGATCCGTACGTTGGCGTTGCACCCGTCGCATCTGAAGTGCGCGATCGTTCTTAGCGCAGAGCCCTTCCTTACCGCCGGATGCGAGCAATCCGGACATTCGAATGTGAGCGCAACATCAGACAAGTCTTCGGCTAAGCCCATTTCCGTCCCCTTCGCAAGCGCTGTGGCTACACTCTGGCGGGACTCAATGGGGCAATGCAGATGCCAATCCGGCTGTGCCAACGCGGGACTAGAACAATTCGCCTCGGAACGGCGCCAAGCTAGTGCGCCTTCTCTGCGCCCTTTGAAAGACGAAGAGACCTAACTTCATCCAGCAGTTCGCGCTCCTTGGTAGTAATGTTTCGGAAGATTGCGACAATCGCCACCGCTAAGGCCTCGGCATCCCGGCTTGAAGAGTCAATGTGTTCATCTGCGCAAACCTGATCGAACACGCGTTCGCAAATAGCCAGATCATGAGGGCTGAGGCAGGTGCGATTGAAACGCCGACGCAGCATCTGTGCGAACCTTTCAGGGCCCGTTGCCCGTGTTTGCGGCGGGCCTTTTTTTGCCGATGAACCGCTGAGGCGTGTATTGGAATAAGTTTACTCGCTGACTGATAATTGGTCTTTCAATAGTCCCAAAATCAGCGCGCATTCGCGAGCTCTATACTGTCCAGCAATCATAAGTTGTCGGTAATCTCGCAGTTTTTGTTCTGGGACATGAAATCCTCGCCGAAATTCCGCCGCCTCTTTCGGAGTTCGAGTGCAACCGAGTTTACTAGCAGTGACTTTCAAACTCGCCAGTGAGCATCCGACCTTGGCTGCTATATCTTTCAAAGGTTCGTTATTAAAATATCCATCAAGAATTATCTTGCGACGAGCTTCTGCTTTGAGCTTTGCGTTCATTTCGTTGTCTCCTCAACTACGCTTTCACCGTGCAAGACTCTATACGCGCCAGGTTGAAGAGTGTCGTTATCGTCGCATCCAGAAACTTATCTCGGAATGCATTTCTTGCTGTAACCCAGCGTGATGGCACTCCTGTGGACTCGCGTTCCGCTAGTCTTGCCAGATGCCTGTGATACACCACATGATTGAGGTGGAGATGGGCATACCGGAATCGGATACGGCACTACGCGATGGACGCTAAGAGGCAGGACAAGGCGCTTGCGAGGCAGGCGCTTGAGCGCGATCGACGTCGTTGGCCGCGCGAAGCTCAACCTTACAATGAGGCTGCCCCGTCACTTGCGCCGGCGCTCGAACCTTTGCCCTTTTCGACGCTCGAACTGGCGCCAGAGGATCAATTTGTCGCCTGGCAGGCGCATATGGCTCCGCTTGTCGAGATCAAGTTGCCGGATGACAAATCGCTCGACGATGGCTTTCCCGCCGACCACACGGCTTGGAACCTCGGCGGCATGCTGATCGTTCAACAGCGCGCACCGGCACATAGCTATATGCGTTCTGCTGCGAAGCTTCGGTCCAGCTCGATCGATCACTGGTATATCGCTTTGCCGCATACTGGCCGGTCGTGGACGGAGGTCGATCGCCGCGTAGCGGAAAACCAGCCGGGCAAATTGGAGATTAGATCGCTTGGCTACCCGTTTCGCGGGAGGGCAACGGAATCCCAAAGTCTCTTTCTCTATTTGCCGCGTGATTTGTTCGCCGATGCGGCGGCAACCCTGGACGGAAAGAATAATTCAATTCTGTCCGGCAACTTTGCCAACCTTTTGCTCGACTACCTCAACAGCATTGAAGCAAGACTGCGCAGTCTCACGGCTGACGATCTGCCCCGCATCGTGCACGCAACACGCAGCATGATCATTGCCTGCCTCTCGCCACCGGCAGAACATGCCGCGGCCACCGAACAATTGGTGAGTGTCGCGCTGATGGAGCGAGCCCGTCGATACGTCCACAACAATCTGGATGCGGCTCATCTGACGCCGGATTCAATGTGCCGGGCGCTCGGCGTCTCGCGCTCTCGTCTTTATCAGTTGTTCGAACCGAGCGGTGGTGTTCTCCACTACATACAAAGTCGCCGACTTCTGGCAGCCCATGTTGCGCTTAGCGATCCGGCGGACAGCCGGCGCATTGTTAATATTGCCGAAGCCGTCGGGTTTAGTTCAGCGGCGAATTTCAGCCGAGCATTTAGCAAGGAATTCGGTTACAGCCCCCGCGAAGTCCGAAGTTCCGTGGTGTTGCCGCGCCCCGCCCACTCTGTTTCGCATGCCGGACACGAGGAGGCCTCTTCCTTTGAACATTGGCTCAAAGCGCTCGGAAGCTGAGTACAGGATCGGGGATGGTTGAAGTGGGGCAGGCTTAAAACAGGGCGGGGAAGATCAGCCGCCTCATGGACCAGAATATTTCGTGTCGCGTCCACCGCGCCATCAATTATAGCCAATTCCCGATTTATCAACCAACTGTTCATCGATGTCGCTGCCAATCACAGCGGAGCATACATTGCAACTACGCAGCATGAGACACTTGTTGAGACTGCGAGTTGTATGTTTGCCAAGCTAGACAGTTATGCTATTTCTGGGCTGGGGGACGTGGATTCTCACTGCCCATGGAGGTGGCTATTGCACCCGGAGGCATCAGGGGTCGGCACGGAGAGCGAGGGGCCTGCCTCAAGCGATGCACCACGTCCCGGCGAAGCGCTGCTCGCTGACCTTTTGGCGTACACGACCGAATTTTTGTCGTTCTATGATCGCGATTTCTGTCTGACGCACTACGCAGCCAAACTCAAAGGCGTGTACGGAGGCGCGGTGGTGCCGGGTGCCGCCGTTTGGGAGATCTACCCGAGCTTCCTCGATGCGAGGTATCGTGACGAATTTCTTCGTGTGTTCCACGGCGGCTCACCGGCAAGCATTGATTTGCCGCGATCACCGGGTGAAGCGCCACGGTCCGCTTTCGTTTTCGCCACTGCGAATGGTGTGGGAATCATCGAATCAAGGGGGCGCGATGGGCGAAGCGTCGTGGAGGAGCAAGAGCATGTAATTCTGCTCCATCAGGCGACGCACGACGTGCTGACCGGACTGCAGAATCGGCGGCGATTCGGCGAGCGGCTGCAGCAGGCAATGGCCGCCCTCGGCGGATCAAAGCCGAAAGCAGCCCTTCTGCAAATCGACCTTGACGATTTCAAAGCGGTCAACGACACGCTCGGCCATGGAGCAGGCGACACTCTTCTTCAACTCGCGGCGGGCCGTATCCGCGACGCGCTGCAGGACGGCGAATCCGCATACCGGTATGCCGGCGATGAGTTCGCTGTCATCCAATTGGGAAAGGAGCAGCCAGCAGAGGCTGAGCGCCTCGCCGGATCGCTGGTCGACGCGTTCAAGAACCCGTTCGTCATCAACGGCATTCCCGTCTTCGTAGGCTCGAGCATCGGAATTGCTTTCGGGCCGGAGCACGGGACCGATGGCGAACAGTTGATGAAAGCCGCTGATATTGCCCTTTACGCGGCCAAGACAGATGGACGCGGTTGCGCTCGAACATTCAACCGTTCGATGCTGCTCTTGCTCGAGCAACGCGAGAATCTGAGACGCAGCCTTCGAACCGCGCTGGAGCGCGGCGAACTTTATCTGGAATATCAGCCGCTCATTCGGCCTCCCGCGTCGGTGATCGGTTTCGAAGCGCTGCTGCGGTGGCGGCACCCCGAGGTCGGAACCATTCCACCCAACGTGTTCATACCGATCGCCGAAGCCGACGGTCTGATGGAAGAGATTGGACGATGGGTACTCGAGGAAGCCTGTCGCCAGGCATTGACGTGGCCCTCCTCGCTGACAGTCGCAGTAAACCTGTCACCAGCTCAGTTCCTTAGCGGTTCGCTGACGGACACCGTCGCTCAGATCATCGATGCAGTTGGAATCGAAGCCGACAGACTTGAACTTGAGATAACCGAGACGGTCCTGCTTGAAAAGACGATCGACAATATCGACACGTTGAACACTCTGAACGTCTTGGGAATACGAATTTCTCTTGACGATTTTGGAACATACTACTCGTCGTTGAGCTACCTTAAGAACTTTCCCTTCGATACTTTGAAGATCGATCAGTACTTTATTGCGGACCTGGAGACCGATCTCAAAAGCCAAACGATCGTGCGATCGATCATGAACCTGGCACACGGCCTGGGAATAAATGTCACTGCCGAGGGGGTCGAGACGTCGGCACAGGCACGGTGGCTGATCAAGGAAAACTGCGATTGCCTGCAAGGCAATTTCCTGGGGCGGCCGCTTGGAGTCGAGGCGATCGGCGATTTCATAAGGCGGTCCCCGCTGAGGGTGGTACGAGCGATGGAGGAATCAAATCGGGCGCTCTAGCACCGTGCACCCTTTGTTAACCGTGAAGTGGAGATTTGTAGAACGATCAAGGCAGATACCGCGCAATTTTTCGAGTCGGTGCGAGACTGACCCATCAGGACGCGGTGACATTTTTTGTCGAGGTCATCACCCCGCGAGGGCTCAATACGATGGAAAAGTGAGGATGCCGATGGGAACTGTTCATCATCACCTGGCTGGCGAGCCGACTTTTGAACCGATGATCCAGATCGACATGGAAATCAAAGCTTTCGTCTCCGCCTGGAAACATTGCGACTATGTCTCGACATACATGGCCCGGATGATCAGCCGAAACAGGTCAGACTCGGTTCGGCATTCAAATCTCTTTTCTTCCGCCTTTAACGAATTGCTGGAAGTCGCCTTTCGTACGCGCCATGCCGACGGCGAATTGGCATGCAGCGTGTCTCGCCATGGCGCGACGGACAGGATCGAGTTGACATTCCCTTGCGTGCCAGAGGAGCGTCAATTCTACGAACAAGCCGTGTCGCTGGTCGCAGGATCCGAGGTCCGGGAGCGATATCTCAATTCGGTATCCGGGGATCTCGCCCCGAGCCGGGAGGTGGTTCTTTTGGAACTGGCCATCGACTACAACGCGACACTCAGGGTCGAGGAAGCCGACGGTGATGCGATCAAGCTTGTCGTGGATCTCCCGCTCGAGGGCCTGCAAAATTGAACCCTTACGACCTTCTCCCGCGTTTCAAGGCGCAATACGACGCCAACAATCAGGAGTTCTCCATATCGGGGGTGGTCCGGCCTCAGGCAATCGATGAACTTGGACCCAGCATAGCATTGCTTCGCGATGCGATCGGCCGTGTGCGCGGCGTTCTCTACGTCAATGTCAGACGTCTGACTCAGATGAACAACGCTGCGTTTCACGCCTTTTCGAGGATCATTCTCGACGCTTGTCGGGCTCGACCCGATCTCAAATTCATCGTCATCACGTCAAGCGTCGTCGGATGGACGTCACGAAAGTTCGGTCGCTTGAGCGGAATCGAACCGAACATCACGGTCGAGGAGTATGACAGCGAATTCTATCCGGGGCAGGGCTTCCTTGAGGAAGGCGGGTTCGTGCCGATCCTGCGCACACAAACAAAGATGACCTGGCGCCACGAGCGCGCAATCTTGCCCCGACACGGCATGAGGCCCGGGATCGTGATGGCCGACATCTGTTGCGGCATAGGTGATTTCGCCGTGCTCGTGCAGAAGGAGTTCCAGCCATCGCGGATCATCGCCCTCGACCACTCCAGGTCGAGCCTCGCCTATGCGCGAAACGTGGCTGCGGAGTTCGATATCAAGG
This sequence comes from Mesorhizobium sp. WSM4807, assembly GCF_055811615.1. Taxonomy (NCBI): domain Bacteria; kingdom Pseudomonadati; phylum Pseudomonadota; class Alphaproteobacteria; order Hyphomicrobiales; family Phyllobacteriaceae; genus Mesorhizobium; species Mesorhizobium sp. WSM4807. The sequence continues at coordinate 23,857 of NZ_JBVVQY010000018.1, read as the reverse complement.
GCATCGAGTACACTTATGGCGATGCATCAGAAATGCTGCTCGAGGAAAATCAGTTCGACCTCGTCACGTGCCGCCATTCGCTGCAGGTGTTCAACAAGCCCGAACTGATCCTCAGGGAACTGTTTCGCATCTGCAAGCCGGGCGGACGTGTCTACATCACCAATGAAAAAAATTCGCACTGCCTGGGCGAACCACGCGCCGACAGCATCCAGTGGACCTATAACGAGGTCGCCAAGCTGTGGGCGCACTTCCAGATGGATATTGAGCTCGGCCCGAAGAGCAAACGCTACCTGACCGAAGCGGGGCTCGAAGACATTCGGGTCGAGTCCTTCATGGTCACCAACCACGACGGCGATCCACAGGACTTCGCGGACGTCATAGCGGCATGGGAGAATGTTTATGCAGGCGAGATGGCTACCAAGCGAGGTGACACACCGGCGTTTATCAGGCGGTTCCGACAGGGCTTCCAGGACCACATCTTCGCTGCGCTCCACTCCAAGGGCTATGCCGGCTGGCCGATCTGGGTTGCATCGGGACGCAAGCCGCTATGACCGATTTGGATGCAACACCGCCCAGACCCTGGCCTGTCCTCCGGCTTAACAGCTTCCGCGCTAAATTCTTGATCGTTGTGGGTGGGGCGGTGCTGTTCGACCTCCTCGTCGGCGGCGGCGTCGCGCTGTGGAATGTGAACCGGCTTTCCCGGGACGCGACGCACCAGATCGAGAGCGGCCTCACCAAGGCAAGCCAGGAATACCTCCAGAACTATATCGAGACGACGGCGCTGCGCGCCGATCTCCTGTTCGGCCGCATGCACTCCGAGGTGACCGCACTTGCAGCCTCCATGCAGAGATTAATAGATTATCCGGAAGCAAAAGATGCGATCGGCAAGGCGTTGGCGAAGAACCCCTATTTTAATGCGCCGCTTGCATATGACGCCACGGGAAACTGGGTACAGACCCGGCAAGGGTCACCTTCGGTCATGAGTGTCTGGGGATATCTCCTCTCCGCTGATCACCAACCGAAGCCCGAAATTCTCCGCGACATTCAGGAGAGTGCGATCTTCGATATTTTTGGCACAAGCCAGATGTCAACTGGCGCCAAGAAGCTGCAGGTCTACTACGTAGGGCCGAAGGCAGGGCCGATCATGCGCACGATTCCTTATTCCGATCAGGCGCAGACCTTCGACAAGCTTTATCCAGGCCACGACAAAGCGAATTTCTGGGATTTCTTCTTTCCTGGCGTCTATGAAGGCTGGGAAGGCTGGATCAGGGAGCCCGATTCGCGCCCCGTAAAGGGCGATGACATCACTGCGACTGCTCCTTATATCGACGCGATTACCGGCAAGCTCATAGTGAGCTTCTTCCACCCACTCTGGACGAAAGACCGCAGTAATGTCGCCGGCATGGTCGCTGCCGACGTTACGCTCGATCAACTCGCTGACATCGTCGAAAGCGTGAAGGTCGCCGATACGGGCTTCGGTTTTCTCACCATGTCGAACGGCAATGTGCTCGCGATCAAGCCTGAAGGCGAGAAAATGCTCGGGCTCAAGATCGCAAGTGGTGCGGCAGGTCAAGGCGTTACCGGCCTCGATCGCTCGCTCAAAAAGAGCACGCACGCGACCGTCGCAGCGCTCGAACTTCCCGCCGACGACAAGACAGTCATTAAGCATATTTCGATTGAGGAAAACGGTAAAGCCCAACCGTACATCGTCGCACTTCGCCGACTAAACCCAGTCAATCTCTGGAATAGTACTGGGTCCATCACGGCCGAAACCCTGATGCTTGGCTTCGTCGTCCCCGAACAGGAAATTTATGCTTCCCTCCTTGCAGCGCAGCAGAGCATTTCCAGCGCAACCAACCGGATCCTGATAACCCAGGTCATCGCAGTTATCGTTTCGCTCCTGATCGTCTTTGCGGCTGTCTTCGGAATTTCAAAGCGGATCACTGCAGGCCTCAGTGCGCTTGCCGGGGCCGCCAAGCGGTTGCAGGCGAAAGACTATTCAGTCCGGGTAAGCATTCCGACGCGCGACGAGGTTGGAGCGGTGGGGGTCGCTTTCAACCGGATGGCTGAGCAGATCAGCTTTCACACGGAAAACCTCGAGCAGCTCGTCGACGAACGAACCAGGGAGCTCGGGGACGCCAACCAGGAGATTTCGGCACTCAACGAAAAGCTGCGAGACGAGAACGTCCGCCTCGGTGCCGAGCTCGCGGTTGCCAGGCAGATCCAGATGATGGTCCTGCCGAAACAATTCGAACTCGAAGCGATTCCTGGGCTGGAGATCGCAGCCTACATGCGTCCGGCTGACGAGGTTGGCGGCGACTACTATGACGTCCTGCAGAACGGATCACGGGTCAAGATCGGCATCGGCGACGTGACCGGTCATGGTCTTGAGAGCGGCGTGCTGATGCTGATGGTCCAATCCGTTGCACGCGCGCTGCAGGAGACCGACGAAGCGAATCCGCACCAGTTTCTTGATCGGCTGAACAGAGCGATCTACAAGAACATCGAGCGGACGAACGCCGACAAGCATCTCTCGCTGGCCTTTCTTGACTTCGAAGATGAGCGGGTAACGCTATCCGGCCAGCATGAGGACGTTCTTGTCGTGCGTGCGGATGGGGAAGTCGAACGTATCGATACGATTGATCTGGGCCTGCCGGTTGGCCTGGAGAATGACATCTCGAAGTTCATTGCCACGCGTGACATCCTGTTCGGAAGCGGCGACGTGATCGTGCTGCACACCGACGGTGTGACCGAGGCGGAAAACCACGAAAGAAAGTTGTTCGGGTTCGAGCGCCTCAGCCAGAGCGTACAAAGACGTCACGGCAGCAGCGCCGAGGACATCAAGACTGGGATCATCGACGATCTGATGGCCCATATCGGGATCCAGAAGATCCACGATGACATCACCCTCGTGATCATAAGGCACACATAGCAATGACAACGCTGTTCGGTACCCCTGATATTGCGATCGGGATGAAGGAGAGCGTCAGTCGCGTGCGGCTGTTCGACGGACCTCTCGACTTGAGTTGGCGTCATTGTGCCACCACCTCGGACTTCATCGCCGATCTTTTCGCGTTGCGCTTCCGGTCGTCCCGCAATGACTACATGGAAGTGCGGCACAGCATCGGATATCTGGTCAACGAACTCATCGAAAATGCCGTCAAGTTTCGCGCACCGGGTGAGATCGTGATCGAGGCGTCGATGGATTCGGAGTGCTTCAAGCTCAAAGTGTCGAATGAAGTCGATGGTGAAGATGCGTCTGAGTTCCAAAGTCTCCTGGCGGACATCACGGTTGGCGACCCCATGGACCTGCTGATACAGCGAATTGAAGCCAATGCCGCCAACGCCGGCGTAGGAGGCTCCGGACTTGGATTGCTGACGTTGATGAGCGACTACGGCGCACGCCTGGCTTGGATATTCAGCGCCGCAGACGAAAGCGATCGGATTTGCGTGGAGACATATGCCTCCATTCCGATCTCGCAAATTCACAACTAGATAAAACGAAGCCAGGCTATGGAAATCAAGACAGACGATTACCGCGTGTGGACTGAAGGAAGCGAAATTTTCTTCGACGGTGCAATGCGGCTTGCCAGTTCCGACGACGGTGCGCCTATCACGGCGTTGGCGACCCGTGTTCTTGCCTCGAATCCCGCTTCCATTACGCTCAATCTGAAGGACCTTCACTTTCTCAACTCTTCCGGCATCAACCTGCTGGCGAAATTTACCATTGAGGTGCGCAAGCATCCCGATGTTCGACTCGTCGTGCGTGGAACGCCCGACATACCCTGGCAGTCGAAATCATTGCCGAATCTGAAGAAGCTGCATCCCGCTGTGGTGCTTTTGATGGACTGACCAAGGTAGTCCGCAATCGGAGCAATTCCAGGAAAAAGTGCGAACGGTTTTCCGTCCGGAATTGCAGTCAAAAAATAAAGAGATAGAGCGGTTCTGCGGTTCCGTGAAATGACGAACCGCTCTAGCCAAGGGCTGCGTAGGCTGGCGGCAATCCCGGACAGCAATAAGCCGGTCGGGAACGGTGCAAGAGCGCCGCGCCGAGCAAGATATGTACGCCAGGATAAGTATTAGGATGCAAAGCTAACGACAGATCGGCCTCGTGCGTAGATGCTTGCAATGGCTTGGCGGGGGCTCGGCACAGGTGGCAGGCATCCTGTTGGGGTGATGTCGTGCTGCCTGTGCCGTTTAGCCGCCGCTGCGCGGTCAAAGGTGGCGTCATTGAGTAAGCGTGCCAAGGTCAATGGCGGCCGGCTGGAGTTTCTTCCGCCGCAGATCCCGACTCGGGTCGAGCGGCCGCCTGAAGATGAGGGCTGGGTCCACGAGGCCAATCTCGACGGCTATCGAACCCAGATCATCATCGATAATGGCGGCGTGCGTCTTTACAGCAAAAACGGCCGTGACTGGACCACGAAATACTGGCCCATCGCACTAGCCGTCGATCTGCGATGCCAGACTGCCATTCTCGACGGCGAGGTCATTGTTCCCGGCGAGCAGGGCGCTTCCGATTGCCCTGCGCTGGAAGCCGCGATCTGGAACGAGCCGAGCCGGCTGGTGTTCGTCACTTTCGATATCCTCCATCTCGACGGCCGCGATCTAGGCTCCTTGCCGCTGCTGCAGCGCAAGCAGGCGCTATGGCAACTGGTTGAGCCTGGCCTCGGCAAGATCCAATACAGTGAGCACTTCGAGGGCAGTGCGCTGGCGCTCTTCCGCACCGTCGAGAAGATCGGGCTCAATGGAATTATCTCGAAGCGCGCCGACAGCCGCTACAGGAGCGGACTATCGAACACATGGCTGAAGGCCAAATAATTCGAAGAAGCCGCCTCCCGAGTTGAGCCAGGTACGGCTCCAATGGCCCTGATCGCTGCTCAAGGGGCGTCCTCACCGATTTGAGGATCGTGCAAGATTACAACCATAGGTATCCACGCTATGAAATAGCCAAGAAGAGATTCGCTCCGCTTGCGCGTAACCGGCCTGGGGGGCGGACGCGACACAATCTGGCGGAACAAATCATGATTCATTCTCATTATGGCGATCATCAAGGGAGATTGATCATGGGCGACCGGCACAACCCAAAAATCGAGGCACCGGCAAATGTCAAAAAGGACCCGGAAGATTGGATCAGCGGAGATGACCCCATGACCCCCGCACAAGCCTCCTATTTGAAAACTTTGGCCGAACAGGCCGACGACCCTGACGCCTATGCTGACGGCCTCAGCAAGGCGGAAGCCTCTAAACGCATTGATGCACTCCGGGAGAAGTTGGGCCTGTAGTGCCCGCTCGTGGCTCTTGGTCTCCAGCGACGGGGGGCCGTTCCATCGAGCCAGGCAGCGGCTCTGTCCAGTTTGTTACCGTGGTGTGGACGCTTGCGGTGCTCTGTATTACGAATTGGGTAACTGCGGCGGCAAGCGTGGCGACGCCGAGGGAGATCAGCCCCAAGAGCGGTCGCGGCAGCCGCCGTGACGGCATTCTAATGGCGGCGCGCCTTCGCCACCGGTTAGCCTGATCGGCTCCCTGATATCGGTGGCCTTTGCCCACGCCCCTTCTCCCGAAATAGAGAATGCTACCATTGCGGGCCAGAGTGCAGCTTGCTCGGGCTTTACCGCGGGCCTTACGCGATCCGATTTCTGTTCGACTGAACTCGCGCCTGGCATCGCTATCAACCGCACAGCGGCGAATACGGCCAAAACTTAGTCAAGAGGTGCTAGTATGCGAGACAGCGCTCTTCGCTCTGGGTCTGTTGAGTATCAACGCCGGGAATGAGCTGCATTGCGTTCTGCAACCGCTCGCTGGATAGTCCTGGCGATGTTGCAGACCTTTATGACTCATTGGCCCCAGATCCTCGCGATCATTCCCGTGGTGATGGCGGCCATCGGCATCGTCCACGCCATAATGACGAAGGAAGACGTCCGCGCCGCCACAGGTTGGGTCGGCGTGATGTTCCTGTCGCCATTCCTTGGCGCGATCATCTACGCCGTTGCCGGCATCAACCGCATCCGGCGTGCAACGATCAGCGCCATGCGGCCCCTTTCCAGCGAGGCAGCTTCCGCAAAACATGAGCGCAACATTGCCGCCGAGGAATTGATTGCCGAGCGGTACGGCCAACGCTTCACCGGCCTGAAGACATTGGGCGACAGGGTGGCCCGGCGTGCCCTGACCTCGGGAAACGCGATTGCGATATTGGAGACAGGTGACGGGGCCTATGCCGCAATGTGCCGAGCGATTGATGGCGCTCAACGCACTATCCTTCTCGAGACCTACATCTTCGACAATGACGATGTCGGGCGGCTTTTCGTGGAATCTCTCTCCAGAGCCGTCCAGCGGGGTGTCAGCGTTCGCGTGCTGATCGATGCCGTCGGGGCGCGTTACTCCGTCCCCAGCATTCTTGGGCGTCTGCGAGAGGCAGGAATCACAGCAGACCTCTTCAACGGCAACATTGTCATGGGCCTGCGTCTTCCCTACGCCAACCTCAGAACGCACCGGAAGATCCTGGTCGTCGATGGCACGATTGCGTTCACCGGAGGGATGAACATCCGAAAGGGATTCTCAGCCGAGTTCGCCGGCTCCTCCAGCGCGAGGGACACGCATTTTCAGGTCACCGGGCCGGTCGTAGCCGACCTTCTTTCGGTTGCCGCCGAAGATTGGCGCTTCGTGAGCGGCGAGCTCCTGAAAGGCGACACCTGGCAAGTGGCCACGCTTCCCGCGGCTCCCGGTCAACCGATGCTGGCGCGTGCGGTTGCATCCGGGCCGGATGCCAGCATCGAAACGAACCACAACTTGCTGATCGGGGCATTTTCCGTCGCCCGCAAATCGATCCGCATCATGTCGCCCTATTTCCTGCCGGATCGGGAACTGATCAGCGCGCTGACGACCGCGGCCAGGCGAGGCGTCGAGATCGATATCGTGGTACCGGCGGTGAACAATCTCTTCCTTGTCGACCGGGCGATGACGGCGCAATTCGATCAGGTCCTGAAGCACTATTGCCGCGTATGGCGCACGGAGGGCTCGTTCGATCATTCGAAGCTGCTGTCGGTCGATGGAGTTTGGGCTTATATAGGATCCTCCAATCTTGATGCCCGGTCTCTGCGGCTGAATTTTGAGATTGATATAGAGGTTCTTGATGCAGGCTTTGCCGCGGAGATTGAAGCGCGGATCGGATCGGCAATCGCCTCCGCCGCGTCTGTAACGATCGAAACCTTGAGAGCCCGGCCATTTATCGTCCGCCTGTTCGACCGAGTGTTGTGGCTGGGATCGCCCTACCTTTAGAGGCTTTCTCGTTCTGCCGGGGGGAATTCGGGTGACGCAGCCATCACTCCTTTTAGGAGCCGCATCTCGTCAGGGCAGGGAAGCAGCGATTGCAGATCCTATATGAGTGAGACAAAGCTAAGTCTTGAAGGTAGTGAGGACGAGCAGCAGACTCATGCAAAGAACTGGACATAGCTTTCCTGCAAGTGTGCTCAAATCCATTCGCGACAGAAAAAAGCAGAAGGCGATGGCTGCGCCGTCCGAAGGGACACGCCCCGCGGGGACTCTGGTCGCATCTTACAACGTTCACAAATGCGTGGGCGTCGACAGAAAGTTCGATCCCGAACGAATCGGTCGCGTCATCCGGGAAATCGCCCCGGATGTCATTGCGTTGCAGGAAGCGGACAATCGCTTTGGAGATCGTGCCGGCCTTCTGGATCTGCTGCGTCTCGAATTGGAAACGGGCCTGGTGCCGGTGCCGGTGTCCGGAAACGGCAAAGGGCACGGCTGGCACGGCAACGTTCTGCTTTTCAAACGGGGCATCGTTCGCAATGTCCATCAGATAAAGCTCCCGGGGCTGGAGCCGCGCGGAGCCCTGGTTGCCGAAATCGATCTGGACGAGAAACGAACTCTGCGCATTATCGCAGCCCATCTCGGCTTGCTGCGCCGATCGCGTTCCGAACAGGCCCGTGTCGTGCTCGAAATCATGAACAGACCGGACGAAAAACCAACACTGCTGCTCGGCGATTTGAACGAATGGCGACTCGGAAACCGTTCCGCGCTGAACACGCTGCACACGACTTTCGGTCCCGCGCCGCCGGCGGTCCCCACCTTTCCGTCGAGTCTGCCGCTGCTGTCGCTTGACCGGATCATGGCAAATCGACACGGAATGATCTCAACCGTCGAAGCCCATGACACGCCGCTTTCGCGGGTCGCCTCCGATCATCTACCGCTTATAGGATTCGTTCGCCTATGATGTAGCTGCCCAGCCCCATGGATGGAGATCGGTTCAAAGGGAACCTCTAGTCTAGACTAGCGGAGCGGGGGCGGCCCAGCGGCTTTGGTTGCGGGGGGAGGCCGCTGGGCCTGACCAGCGAGCCTTCGGGGGGCGTGCTCACGTGGCTGGTGAATACGTGAGTTAAAGCTAATGCAATCGAAACATGCGAACGAAGTACGTGTCGGTAATTCCGCTGCGCAGAAGCCATAAGGTGCCCCGCAATGGGTCAATAAGTCTGGCACGGCAGTTGCTTGGTCAGGTATGGGGGAAATGGGGCGGAGGCCCGTCGCTTCGCAAATGTAGCGGCGGGTCTTCTGCATAGAGGTCGCGTCCCAGCCTACGCGCTGCCGTCTCGCTTTCCTCATCGATCGTTCGGACTGGCAGATAGGCGTTGGTTTCCAGCCACTCGCGCGGCATGATCTGAATGAGGTCCGACCGGCCAATTTTCATTTCAGCCGCGATGGAGTTTAGAGCGCCTCCGTCGCGGGCTCCAGCGGCACGCCGGCAACGTTTCTGAGCATCAATGCGGCACGGCGCAGAATGATCTGCAGATCCGCCCGCGACATAGCTGCGTTGCGGTCGGCGGCGCTTTCAAGCTCTCCCGCAAAAGACAGGCGGGTCATTCAGAGGGCCGAATGATCAGTGGCGGTGCAGCGCAAATTGCGACAATGCGGACCATCAAAGGCCAAGCACGGTGTTGATTTGGGCCTTCATCGTTTGTGGACGTCAGGAACGGAGTTAGGAACTAGCCTTGATAAAAATGGAAAAGGTAACTTAAATCAGACACATAGCTTAATATCTGGCGGAGGGAGTGGGATTCGAACCCACGGTGGGCTTGCACCCACGCCGGTTTTCAAGATAGGGAACCGGCCTTTCGTCGTTTCGCCTTTCGTTGCGTTTCTTGGCGTAACGCTTTGATATTTATCAGCAAGTTTCCGCGTTTGTCGACGTGATGTTTCGTCGTTCTGCGGCGCTTTGTGCCATTTTCAAACGGGCCGGGCGCAAAATTGGCGCAAAGATTACGCCTTTTCGGCGTTGCTCTTCCGCGCTGAAAATCGCGCGCCAAGCGCATCCGCAGCGGCCTTGTCACGGCCATCAACGGCGTGGACGTACGTGGCCAATGTGAATGCCGTTGTCGCGTGCCCGAGCCTTTCGCTAACGGTCTTGATATCGATGCCATTGGCGATCATTTCGGACGCCATGCCATGCCTAAATCCGTGCGTCGGCGCGACGCCTTGGACGCCTGCCTGCCTGTGCAATTGTCTCAACCGGGTCGTCAGAACGCCCGGCGGCAATGGCGCGCCGCCGAACGTCGGAAAGAGCAGCAGCGGCTCGCGCTGATAGCCCTTGCCCCATGCAAGGATCATTTCGTTGATTACGGTGCGATGCTTTCGGATCAGAGACAGGAACTCGGGCGGGATGTTGATCGTCCTGATCGAGGTTTCCGACTTTGCCCGCTCATCGCGCAGGATCGGCTCGCCTTTTTCGCCCGCAACCACGGTGCGGAAAATGCTGATCGTCCCCGCGTCGAGGTCGATGGCGTCGAAGGCAAGGCCGACGATTTCCGAGCGGCGCATGCCGCAGACCATCAGCAATGCAACCAGCAGCGCCATGCCGGGATGCTTGCCGCTATCGTCGGCGCGCACCGCTGCCTGATAGACGCGAACGGCTTGCGCCTCGCTCATGATCTTGATTCTCGACTTGCCGGGCGAGGGCGCCTTCACGTCCTTGAACGGATTGGCCGCGACCAGCTTCCAGCGCCGCGCCTGCTCCATAGCCGTCGAGCCTATCCGATAAAGGTGCAAAAGCGTCCGGTCGGCGAGCGGCCTCGTCCCTCGCGGCTGACCTTCTTTCGCCGGCTTTCGGGCCGCGCCGCCGTTCGCCTTGAGCGCGGCGAGCGCTTCATCGAGATGCAAAGGCGAAAGCTTGCCAAGCTGGATGTGGCCGATCTCGCGCGATAGCAGGCCGAGGTTGCGTCTATAACCGATCAGGCTGGTTTCGGCCAATTCGCCGCGCGTTTGCCAGTGGGCGAGGAGCCGTTCTGTGAATGCGGCGAAGGTCTGCTTTTCGGCATCGCCGATCCCGCGCTTTTCGCATTCGGCCTCCATTCTCGCCGCATGGGCTTTTAGCGTCGCTTTGCCGATCAAATGATTTGGTCTGCCGTCGGCGCTCGCCACTCTTGTCGTAGAGACTCCACGTCGCCTGAAAAAAGACTTTGCCGGTCGTGCTTACCTGCCGCCGAACTGAGGCCATCACTTTCTCTCCTTTTTTGATGTGCTGGATGCCGCCCGGCATGAAGCCGAGCAGAATTGTGTGCCGCGCCGACGCTCGACGAACCAGTCGCCGCAGTGCTGGCAAAGCGCCATGTCGTCATGGCTCTCAAGATGAAGGATTGCGCTCGTCATCATATAGGCCGCGAGGTTTTTAGGGATGATGCGCATTGTCAGGCCACGACGCGCGGTCGCCCCTTTCCCGACCTCGCCAACATGCGGCACGAAGGCAACGGACTCGACAAACAGCGGCGAGGCGAGCAGCGCGTCTATGACATAGCCGTTGTCCCAAACGGAGCAGAGGCTCGCCCGCGTCCTGTCTCGCGTCCAACATGAAGCGGCGAGTTTCAGCAAGCTCAGGACATATGCCCACCCGGCCGTGTTTCCTTGCGTCGCCTGTGACAATTGGCCGAACGGATCGCCGCGGCGGCGCACGATCGATAGGACCGCATCAGGATCGTCGAGATCGATCTCTGAGAAATTGCGCCACCAAGCGGCTGGTCCTACGAGTTCGACAGGTCGACCTTTGCCGCTGGCCTTGAAGGCGACGTCGTCGCCGGTTCGGCCAACGATCTCCGCCGCAGGCCATGCGCGGCCAGTCCAGATTAGTTCTCCGAGCGCCATTTCATGTCCTCGCTTCGCTTCATTGCGCGGCATATCGCAACGTATAGCAATGAAATTTGGCGCAGGAAAGATACTTATTGCGCTTATGATGCCTCTTTGGCATATTTTGACGAAACAACGAAAGGTGTTGCGGCAAAGGGGCTAGGCGCGCTGAGAAAATAGGAGGTTTTCATGATCCGTGCCCAACAGAAGCAACTGAAGCGGATAGGCCCTGGATTTTCGATTGCGGCGTTCGCGCGGGCGACCGGCCTGCCTTATCGGCGTGTCGAGCGGGCCGTCTCGGCGGGGGAAATTGCCTCCGTGACCTTGGGCGGCGTTAAGAGAATTCCGGAAACCGAAGTGCCGCGTGTTCTCCATGCTCTTGGCATCGAAACGGAAACGGTAGCCGCAGAATAAACGGCCCGACCGCGTGGTGGCGCGCGATCAGGCCGGGGTGCAAAGATTTCTGTCTGTGGGCGAGGCAAGCATATCTTTCACGACCTGATCGCACAAGTTGCCGCGCGGCGTCCATGATGGATCGCCGCCATGATCATGCCCTATCCCAATATCGATGCCTTCGGCAGCCCGACGCAAGCACATCTTGATTGGCTGCTCGGCGCTGGTGTGCCGCTGATGGCGTTAATCCGACCCGAGCCTGTGCGGCTTGCGCGTGGGTGAGGGCGACCGACAACATCTTCGATGAGGATGCGTCAGGGCCGGCCTGGCTGGTTTTCCCTGAGGCCGAGGATTGCGTTTTCTGGCAGCCGAAATCGGGCGAGTTGGCGAGATGGAACGGCCGCGCCTTCGCGCTCGGCGAGGATGCAATCGTCAACCCCGGCACCTATGCCTTCGACGGCAATCTCAACCTCTTTGAGAACCCGCTGGATTGGCTACGGGCTGCCCGTGACGGCTGCGTGATTATCGACTGGTCGCGTTGCTGGTCGCGGCTACAGGATGCCCCGCGTATCGCCGTCGCCGAACGCCTGCTGCCAAAACTGAAGCTTCAATTGCAGCCGCCGCGCCTGCCTAAGCTTTTCGTGCTGCGCCAGCGACGGGAGGCGACGGCATGAGCGGCGCGGCTCCCGCATTCGAAACAACACCCGAGGAGGATTATGATCGGGAGCAACAGCGCAAGCGGTCGAAATTCCCGCTCACCCTGCTTTCCGAGATCATTGTCGACGACGCCGACCCGGAATTTCTGGTCGAGGATCTTCTGCCGTTGCGCGGACTGGCGACGATCTATGGTCCGCCCGGATCAGCCAAGACATTTCTCGCCCTCGATCTCGCCCTATGCGTCGCCGGCGGCCTGCCGTTCTTCGGCAAGGCAGTGAGCCAGGGCGGCGTCGTCTACATCGCCGCCGAGGCCGGCGCCGGGCTGAGAAAGCGCGTCATTGCCGCCCGCGCCGAAAAGGCGATACCGGAAGCAGCGCCGTTCGCCATGATCGCGCTGGCACCCAATCTTGGCCCAAAGAAAAGCGAGGCCGCCGCGCTGATCGCCGATATCAAGGCGCAATGGCCCTACGTTGCGCCGATCCGGCTCGTCGTCGTTGACACGCTAGCGCGGACGTTGAGGAGCGGCGACGAGAATTCCGCCGCCGACATGGGCGCCTTCGTCGACAACGCTGCCGCCATCGCAGTCGCCTTCAATTGCGTTGTCGTGGTCGTCCACCATAGCGGTAAGGATGCCGAGCGCGGTATGCGCGGATCGTCGAACCTGAACGGCGCGACCGACTGCGAGTGGCAGATATCGGGTGAGGGCATCCGCACCGTTATGTTGCATAAGATGAAGGATGGGGAGGACGGCCTGGCATGGTCGTTCCGGCTCGAAAAGCGGCAGGTTTCGGGAAACTCCGGAAAACGCCGCCGTTCCACCTGCGTCGTCGTTGCCGAAACCTCGCCGAAACCTGTCGAAGCCGAAGCGGCGCGACGCCAGCCGAGCGGTGTCAGGAAGCTGGTTTTGGATGCCGTCCATGATGCGCTCGGCACCAATGGCGAGATTATGCCCATCTGCGATGACCTACCGCGCGGCAAGGGCGTGAACCGCAAGTACGTCAGGCAAAACGCCATGTCGCGGGGTGTCGGCAATCCCGACAATCCGGACGGCCAGCGCGCCTTGATCAGCAAGGAACTCAGCCATCTGAACGCCAACGGCTGGATCAGGCAGTGGGAGGAATGGATATGGCTGCCGCATTGAACGAAACCCGCGAAACCTCGCCGAAACCTTTCCTGAAAGACACGGGCGCAACGCACCGGCCGCAGCACCTATCAACCGAAACTTTAGGGGATGAAAACCTCCCCCCTTCGGGGGAGGTTTCACCCCGTTTCGTAGGTGCGTATGCGTTGCGGCGGTTTCGAACTTCCAAAAAAGAAGAGGAAAATGACCATGACTGACAGCATGACAAAGGGCGAACGCGAGGACCTGCATCGCCTGATCCGGCAGCGCGAGAAGGTTCAGAAATCGGCCGCAAAGGCGCGCTCGATCGAGCTTCTCGCTGACTTCGAAAGCCAGATGGCGGCGGAATATCGATTTGACGATGACGAGATTTGGGCCGCTGCCGCCAAGGCCGCCAAGGTGGAAGTCAAGAAGGCGCAAGAACGAGTTGCGGTCCGTTGTCAGAAAATGGGAATTCCCAAACAGTTCGCGCCGGGCCTGAGCCTCATCTGGCATCACCGAGGCTACGGCAATGCCCTTGCCGAACGCCGCAACGAGCTTCGGAAGGCTGCACAGGCACAGGTCGCTACGCTTGAGCAGCAGGCGATTGTGAAAATTGAACAAGCCTCGGTCGAAGCTCAGACGCAGATTGCGGTCGCCGGACTGACCTCGGAAGCGGCGCTTGCCTTCGTCGCGAGCCTGCCCACGATTGATAGCCTCATGCCGGCGCTCTCTTACCGCGAACTTGCCGGCGAAAGCGAGCCGCCGATCGTCGAGCAATTAATCACCCCGAACGCATTGCGGCAGCGCCGATTTCGGGAACGTCAACGGGCGGCGTTACGTGACGCCAATATAACGCTTGATAATGAAGACGTCCCTGACGACGACGGCGGCGGTGCGTCATGATCGCAACAAGGAACAGGCGAGCCAATCCCGGCGTCAATCAAGGCGGCCGGCAACATAGGAGAAGGAGCATGAACGACATTCAACAATTCGGGCAGCGGAAACTCGTCGAGTTTCTGCGCAGCGAGCCGAGGCGCTATCCGACCGGCCCTGTCACCCTGAAAGGCGATCGGCGCAAGTTCGTGTATGTGACGCAGGCAGAGTTGCACGCCGATGGCACTGCGTGGCTCGCCGCGCACGTCCGCCTTGATCGCAAGGCGGACGCCGCCGACATTGCCCGCCTCGATTTCGATGGCGGGTATCAGGTTGCCAACGACGAGGACGGCAAGGCCGAATTCCTCATCGTTTTTCGACCCGACACGCCGAACGTCGACGACGAGGAGGCGTGGGCCTATCGGATTGCAAATCCGCGCGAGCCGCTGCCAGCCTGATCGTCGCGCTCGCTCGGCCCGGCAATTGGGCGAAGTGCTACCCGGCAAAGGAGAGCGAAATTGCGCTTAGGCCGCACTTTGCGGGGCGACCATTGTTCCGAATATATCCATAAGGTCACCACGAAGAGCTTTGATCTCCAGCTCATCTTGGTCTGCGGAGGGAGGGTCACCTCATTTGCCAGCGCCCTTGCTGAGGAGTATTCTTTTGCGCAAGTAGCCGGCGGTGAGTGTCGGTTGAAAAGGGGGGGCGCATGGCCAGACTTGTCGCACTCTACAAGACGCCGAAAGACCTGACCGCATTCGATCGTTACTATGTTTCGACCCACATTCCGCTCGCCAAAACGATTCCCGGCTTGAGGAAATACGAAATTAGCGATGGCGGCGTCCATTCGCCGGGCGGGGCCTCAGGTTACCATCTTGTAGCTACGCTCCACTTCGATTCCGTTGCGGACATTCAAGCGGCCCTTTCATCTCCCGAGGGTCAGGCCACGGCGGCCGATCTTGGCAATTTTGCGGACGGCGGAGTGGAGCTTTTGCTCTTCGAGACTACGGAAGTCTGAGCCTCGCCAAGCCCACCGGTGGAAAGCATGACGGGTGACGACATCGCCGCCCAGGCAGGTGCCGGATAGGCAGTAATAGATTGGACCTGGTTTCTCGCAGGGCCTAATCCAACGTCAGAACTTGATGGCCCGATCACAGACATACGCAATGCCGGCCTGCTCGCGGCCAGTCTGACGATCCGTAACCGTCTCGGTAAGTTTCTTTCCGTTTGTCATCACTGTGATGAGGAGCGGGCCGAACACCCTTTCGCACCACACGCCCGAGTGAAGGGGCGTGCATCGCAGGACGCGTTTCGGCGAGCGAACCGTCCCGAACATCCCGGTCAACGTCAGCCGATCTCCGCTCAGCGTTGGCGGCGTGTAGCTGTCACCGGCTCACCCAACAGATGCCCGCCCACGGAGCGGCATTCCGCAGCTACGCCAGGAGCCGTCGAAATCAGCAAGATCAGACTGGCCAGTTTCCCAGCCTGCGGTCGCGTCAATACCCGCATTTTGAACCGTAGATCGTTATCATTCGGTCGCTCACCCAGCCATTGCCGTAGGCGGTCCGTACTTCCCACCGCCGAGCGACTTTATCCTTCACCGCCGCCGGCGCGTGGTCGGGAAGCTCCTTGCACTGGATCTGATCGCGATCGCATAGCGCGGCACCTGCCTGAACCCAACAATCGGTCTGTTTGGTCGATGTGCAGAGTTGCTTGACGCAGGTATCAAACGCGACGTCAGCGCTGGCCGGTACGATCCCGACCAGCATAGTCGTCAGCGCAATTGTAAGACCCCTCATGCGATCAGCATGGCGCGCAAGCTTCGCCCCCGCAAGGTGCGCATGGCGAACACTGCACATTAGAGCTGCAAGCAGAGCTGAAAGGAGCGCAGCGTCGTTCTCTTCTCGGGCAATCCCTCAAAGGCGTTATGCTCAGCCTCTAGCGTGACGCGCTCGGGGGCGTCCGTCGTGATTGGCGGCGTCCCTTGCGAAGGGCACTCACGTTCTGGTTCGCGTGTGAACCATTAGGGCCGGCGGCACGTTTCTCTGCGAATCCAACACAATTGACGGCATGACCGTGGAGGAACCAAAGCATCAGCATGCGCTGGAGAAACAAGGCACGCCTGGTGCCTTGGCGAACTTTCCTTATGACCGAATGACTGTCGAACGATTTCGGGCGGCATTTCCGCGAGCGAGGTGGAGCGATGAGCGCAGGAGCTGGTTTGTACCAGGCAAGACGGCGGCCCGCCGGGTTGACCGCTGGCTGGCGCGTGAGGCCGAGTTGCTGGCGATCCACACCGACAGCAAGGGGCGCGACGCGTTCGCTTTCGATCCGATCTCCAGTCCCTATCTCGAGGTTGCCGACGACCTGCGCATTCGGACACCCTATTCGAAGACCGTCCTTCGGGAACTACACGAAATTCCCTGGGCAAGTTGGGACGATGAGCTCCGGGCGTGGCGCGTGCCGTTTCGATCCTATGAGGAACTGCGGCGCCGATGGCCGACAATCGAAGAGGCTGCCAGACGTAGCGAACCCGAGGAAAGGAAGCGACGACGCGAGGCGGAGAGGGACTCGGAAGCTCAAAGAACCACGCGGTTGCGATATGCGGAACGCCGCCGCCATCGCTATCCGTTGCCTGCTGAAGACTTGCCTCCGATGGGCCGCGCTGTCGCAACAGAGCAGTACGGCATTGTCGTCTTTACCGATGTGTCAGGTGAACTTGTCGAGCCGTCAGTATTGACTGCTTTGTACCCACACGCATTGCGGGGGGACTTCGACTACGTGTGGGGAACGTGGCGCTTGGCGACGCTGACGGAACTCATCAGGACATGGCCGGCTCGCCGTGAGGCCGGACCGATGGAGCACGCCCGGGGCTGGTGGCGGCCGACGCTTACCGAACTCAGAGTCGCTCGTCGAAACGCTCGCATCATCGAGCGTCGAAGGCGAAACCGCGATCTCGGTCCAACGTCATGAAACTCAGACCGCGATCCGAGCGGCCCGCTCTCTCCGCCAGAGGCGCGGGCTTTCATTTGTTCGGCCGATGCGGCGGTCCGCTGGCGGGGGACGGAGATTGAAAATCTGCGGCGATCTGTCGAGTTACAGCGATGGGCTGCCTGAGAAAGCCGGCGGTTACCGTTCGGACGCCCTAAGGCTCCGCGCCGCCTCATCGAGCGCCGGCGGATCGTCACCGAGGCGGTCGATAAGCTCTTGAGCTTGATCGCCGGTGATGCCCGTTCTCATCGCCAGTGCTTCCGCCGCCTCAACATCCGATTGACCAGCAGCGCGCTTGCCTTTCTTCTCTCGGCTTGGGGTCTGCGCGGGACCTGGTACATCGGCACCAGCTATTGCCGGTGGACGAGCACCGAGCGAGCGGTCTTCGGTCTCGATCTCTAGGGTTGCCTGATTCCAATGGCGCTCATGCAAGCCGTGCGTCTGGCCTTCTCGTTCCCATATCTCATAAGCGCGGCGCCTAATGCGTTCGTGTTTGTCGTCTGACATGATCGTTGCTCCTTGTGGGTTCTCACCCAACGCGAAGGAGCGTCGGAACGATCCGACCTAGCGATGAAGAGTTGCGGGAGTTCTGGCGCCAGGATGGTGAGCGCGCATTTCGCGGATGGCTGAAAGACCAACACGGGCGGCACGCGTCGTTCGAATTGGTGGAAGTATGCGCTGCCCTATGCTGGCGAGCGTCGCTATGGCGCGCCGCTGGCGTCACCATTCTTCGAGCACGAGACCGAGGCGGAATACCTACAGCGGCAAGGTATTGGGACAAGGTCGGGGTGATGTCTCTCGCCTTGCGCTCCCGGCCGATAGCCGGTTTAGACAGTCAAACAGGCCGATAGCGCCCAACAGGCAGGACGAAAAAATGTTGCTAACTGTGCCTCTGTTTGGAGGAAGCGCGCCCCTTTGCGACAAGCGTAAGGTCGGACATCGGAACGAAATTCGGATCCGCGAATTCTACTGCAAGTTGGAATCGTCGCCCATGAAGCTAGCGACTCTTCACCTTGAAACTGCGAAACACGGCGAAGTATATCGCGCCGCAAGGCTCGCGCTGCTGAGGCAGGAAATGCTGCGGCACATCAAGCGCACGGACGCGTCGGCTCAAAAAGTCGAGCAAGCGCTGGCTAGGTTGGCCGAAACAACGCTCGGAAACCGGCTAGCGCATCAGTAGGGCCGCGCTCATGCCAGCCTCGCTTTCCTCAGAAAGTTCCAACGTTATGTTTTTCTGAATGTGCATGACGGATCCGCAGTTAGAGATGCCGAACAGGCTGACGCATGGACCGTCACTCCGAAGCGCTATGAGACTGCCGGCGTGCTCGCTTCCGTCAAGGGCAAGGCTGCGCCGGCCGTCGCTGGTTGCCGCATTGCCAAGTGCAACGATCGGATGCTGCACGCCCACGACACTCCCCACCAGCGGCGGCGCCACAAGGCTTTGCGGTCGCTCACCTAACTCTTGCAGGAGTATGCTGGCCAGGCCGGCAGTGGCGCGGAACCGTCTTGTTCTTGCCTCCGCTGATTCCGGAAGCCCGGCCTAGCGAATCGCGTGGCACGGTTCTTGCTCCCACAGTTTCAGACATGCCGGGCGCAAAGACGCTGTTCCACATCGATACCGGTGTGTGAGGTTGGGACAATGTTGGGACAATGATGTCGCGTAAGCTTCTGTTCGGCCTTCCCGCAGTGTTCTTGGCCGCGGCCCTAGGGCTGGCTCTCTTGTCGTCCGAGACCTCATGGGAATTTCTGACTGCGTCCCAATCCGGTTCGGTCTTTTGTTCAAGTGGTCCATCACCCGAGACCGTATCGGCGTCGGCGTCGCGGACTTTGCCTCCATGTCCGCCGGCCGTCACAAGGTCATAGGGAGCGCCTCGATGGCCGCGAGACTGTGGATGTGGTCGCGCATAGCATTCCTGAAAGATGCGGCCGCCGCCGGTACGTCCGCGGTCGGCGGAAAAGGCGTCGTAGCGCAGACAAAAATCGGAAACGAACAGCCTCCCGCGGCGGAGTCTTGCGGTTATAGGAATCGGCTAAGAGTGCGCCCAGGGAGAGATTGGGTCATGGAACGTTGGGCTTTGATCACTCGGTTGGCATCAGCCTTTCGCGAATTCGTTGCACCGCGCTACCGGCCAGAGCTCTACTATATGCGCGGCCCCGGGCCGGCCTCCGCGCGCCGCGTGAGCTCGCTGAAGGCCGGCCTTCATTCCTCCTGATCTCTTGCTGTGTCGGATGTTGCAGCAACTGCGCGCCTCGCGGACCGTGCACTACGTCTTCCGGCTTGGCGCCCAGGCCCTCGGCTCAACCATTTCGGTCCGGTCGGTCCGGTTTCCTATTCTCCTACTACCTGCGCCACTATCGGTCCTTGGCTGCTGTTCGCGCTTAGAATTAGAAAGAGATCGGACCGACCGGACCGTTTTCGAGTCAAAAAAAAGACAGCATCCTCGGGCGCAAGCGTACCATCGCATGCCGGATCGATCCGTCTGATGACCAATGGAACCGTGTGGATTAGCAAGAGACTGGGGTTGGTTCTTCCTCTAATTTTGGTCTGAACAACCTGATCGGAGGATCGTCATGACCGCCCCACGTCCGTCCAAGACGCATATCGGAAATCATCGGCTGCATCCGGAAACGTTGATGCTGAGCTACGGCTTCGACCCTCAGCTGTCGGAAGGTGCGGTGAAGCCGCCGGTGTTCCTCACCTCGACCTTCGTGTTCCGATCTGCCGAAGAGGGGCGCGATTTCTTCGATTTCGTATCCGGCCGCAAGGAACCGCCGAGCGGAACCGGAGCCGGGCTGGTCTATTCCCGTTTCAATCATCCCAACAGCGAAATCGTCGAGGATCGCCTGGCAATCTACGAAGGGGCCGAGGCCTGCATCCTGTTCTCGTCCGGCATGTCGGCCATCGCCACCACCCTGCTTGCCTTCGCCCGTCCGGGTGACGTCATCGTGCATTCGCAACCGCTTTATGGCGGCACCGAAACTTTGTTAGCCAAGACCTTGGCCAATTTTGGCGTCGGCGCGGTGGGTTTCGCCGATGGTGTCGATGAGTCAGCCATTCGCACGGCGGCCGATGAAGGTTGCAAGAAAGGACGCGTATCGGTCATCTTCATCGAAACGCCTTCCAACCCGACCAACTCGCTGGTCGATTTCATGGCTGTCGGCCGCATCGCCGACGAGATCGCCGCCAAACAGGGCGAGCGCCCGGTCGTTGTGTGCGACAATACTTTGCTTGGACCGGTGTTTCAGCGTCCGCTTGACCACGGCGTTGACGTTTCCGTCTATTCCCTGACCAAATATGTCGGTGGTCATTCCGATCTGATCGCTGGCGCGGCACTTGGCAGCAAGGCCGTCACCAAATCGATCAAGGCGCTTAGGGGGGCGATCGGCACGCAGCTCGATCCGCACTCGTGCTGGATGCTCGGCCGCTCGCTGGAAACGCTGAGCATTCGCATGGAGAAAGCCGACGCCAACGCCCGCATCGTCGCCGAATTCATGGCTGACCACCCGAAGGTCGAAAGGGTGGCCTATCTGCCATTCCTCGGCGACGACACTGCGGCCGCAGGCGTATTCAAGACGCAATGCACGGGCGCCGGATCGACGTTCTCGTTCGACATTCGCGGCGGTCAGGCCGCGGCGTTCGCGTTCCTCAACGCCCTTCAGATATTGAAACTTGCCGTCAGCCTTGGCGGCACGGAATCGCTGGCTAGCCATCCTGCCGCTATGACCCATTCGGGTGTGCCGAAAGAGGTCCGGGAACGGATCGGCGTTCTTGAGTCGACAATAAGGCTGTCGATCGGCGTCGAGCACCCCGACGACCTTGTTGCCGATATCACCCAGGCGCTGGCCCTCGCCTGAAAAATGCCATGACATCCGATGGGCGGACTGGCATCCATCTCGTCGCGATTGCCGCGTCCAGGGGGTCACCCTGACCCCACCCCGGGTTTTTTTGACCGGGAGGGGGCATGGCCGCTGAAAAAAAGCGCGGCCGCTCCCCCGACGCTCCCCGCGACCGGTCCGGCGCCGGCAAGACGCCAGCACCAACAGGCTTTGCGGCCGATCACCCTAACCTGTGATGGAGTATGCCAGACTTTGTCGTCGTAGAGGTCGGACCGTGTGGCCAGTAGCGGTCATTCGGGCGCACGCTCTGGATGACCGGTGTGGGGCCGTTAGCGGACTGGCAGCTTCAGACCTCAGATCTTTAATAGCGGACCTTCAGGTCGGTTCGACTATCGTCGTGGCGTGACCCCAAGCCGACCTTCATCAACCCATTTTGCTACCCAATAGCCGACATTCGCGGCAACCAGTGCTGGTGGACCCAACTCGGACGTTCGTGATCGCAAGCTAAATGGAGTGCGTTCCCCTAGGTCGCTGCTCCACAAGCGGCCGCCGCGTGGTAAGGTGCGTGCTGTTTGAGCCTCAAGGCGGAGAAGCATGGAACGCCGTTTGGCTGCTATCCTCGCTGCGGACGTGGTCGGCTACAGCCGCCTCATGGGCGCCAATGAGGCCGG
This sequence comes from Mesorhizobium sp. WSM4807, assembly GCF_055811615.1. Taxonomy (NCBI): domain Bacteria; kingdom Pseudomonadati; phylum Pseudomonadota; class Alphaproteobacteria; order Hyphomicrobiales; family Phyllobacteriaceae; genus Mesorhizobium; species Mesorhizobium sp. WSM4807. The sequence continues at coordinate 2,206 of NZ_JBVVQY010000018.1, read as the reverse complement.
CACACTTACGGCGTTGAAGGCTCATCGGGAAGAGCTTGTCGAAGCGAAGATTGCCGAGCACCGAGGGCGCATCGTCAAGCTGACCGGCGACGGCATCCTGGTGGAATTCCCGAGCGTGGTGAACGCGGTCGCGTGCGCGACAGACATCCAGCGTAAGATGCGCGAGCGCAACGTCGACGTGCCACAGGACCAGCGGATCGAGTTCCGCATCGGCGTCAATCTCGGTGACATTATCGTCGAGGAAAACGACATCTACGGCGACGGCGTGAACGTTGCGGCGCGTATCGAGGGCATTGCCAAGCCGGGTGGCGTTGCTGTCTCGGGCACTGTCCGTGACCACATCGGCAACAAGCTCGACCTCGCATTCGAGGATAGGGGCGAGCAGACCCTGAAGAACATCGATCCCCCGGTTCGTGTCTTCGACGTAATGCTCGATCTACCGACCAGCAGGCGGATCGCCACACTCTCCTCGAGTTCCGCGACCTTCGCAAAGGCGAAGCTCTCGATCGCGGTGCTTCCGTTCGCCAACATGAGCGGCGATCCTGAACAGGAATACTTTGTCGACGGCATCACCGAGGACATCATCACCGATCTGTCGAAGGTCTCGGCGCTATCCGTCATCGCGCGCAACTCGGTGTTCACCTACAAGGGCAAGCACGCCGACGTGCAGGAGGTGGGTAGGCGCTTCAACGTCGCCTACATTCTCGAAGGCAGCGTTCGAAAGGCTGGCCAGCGCGTGCGCATCAATGCACAGCTCATCGACGCGAAGGACGGCACGCACCTCTGGGCCGATCGCCACGACCGCGACCTGACGGAAATCTTCTCCATGCAGGACGAGATCACGAAGAAGATCGTCAAGCAGCTGAAGGTCAACCTGCTGCCGCATGAAAAGAAGGCGATCGAGACGGCACAGACGCAAAACATCGACGCCTATAACTACTATCTCCGGGGTCGCCATCTCTATCATCTACATACACAGCAGCATGTGTTGCTTGCACAACGCATGTTCAGGAAGGCGGCGGAGCTGGACCCGAGCTATGCGCGCGCCTATGCCGGCCTCGCCGATTGCGCCTGGTTTCTCTATATCAACCAGCATGAAGACACGACTGTGAACGATATTCACGTGGCGAGCCTGAAGGCGCTTGAGCTGGATCCCAATCTGGCGGAAGCGCACACCTCCTACGGGATGGCGCTCCACTACAAGGATCGCTACCCCGAAGCCGTCGCCGAATTCGAGCGGGCGATCGAACTGGCCCCAAGCCTCTATGAAGCTTACTATTTCTACTGCTTTGCCGCGCGCGATCGGGGCGACCTTGAGACATCGGCACGGATGGACGAACACTGTGTTGCGCTCTCGCCCGATGATTACAAGGAGTGGCTCATCCTTTCGCAGACTTATGCTGACCTTGGGCGTGACGAAGAAGCCAGACGGACCGCACTGATTGGCGTTGAGCGAGCCGAACGCGCGCTCGCCGCACATCCCGACATCCCGCTGGCGGCCAGTCTTGGGGCCGGTGCGCTGGTCCGACTCGGCGAGAGAGCGCGCGCGCTCGAATGGGTGTCTCGCGCCTTAACCATCGCCCCGGACGATCCGCTGACGCAATTCAACGCCGCATGCGACTATTCGCTGTTGGGCGAAAGCGAGCAGGCCCTCGACTTGCTCCAGCGCTGGGCCGTCAACGCGCCCCAAGCAACCGCTCGCTGGCTGATCGACAGCGATTTCAAGAATGTCTACGACCATCCGCGTTTTCAGGCGCTGCTGACGCAAGTTGGACTGCCAACCGGACCGTTCATACAGACCAGGCATCGGCCAGAAAACGAAAGCTAACCTACGTCGCCATCAGCCACTTGGACAGCTCGACGATGAGGGACGAAAATACGGCGATGTTGATACTGGCAAAGGCGATCGTGCTCGGCATGGTGCTCGCTTCTCGAACGCCGGAAACGCGGCGTGGAGATGGGCGGCGGCTTGCGATTGCCGGACAATAGCTGACCTGCGCAGAAGCATTGGGCTGAGGGATCGACTGAGTGCTGTCAATGCGGGCGAGCGGCTACCTCGACTTCCGTCACGGGTCGACTCGAGCCCTTACGTGAAGGTCCGCTTCGGAGTATCGCCGGGAATGTCAAGAAATGGCGTGCGCCGTGACAAGGCGGCGCTTTCCAGTGGGTGCAAGTCCCACCCGGCAAGATGCTCCAGCCGGAAGCA